>NZ_JBFRDV010000001.1:0-314361 GCF_052113945.1 Paenarthrobacter sp. RAF54_2 | reverse complement strand
ATCTCCTCGGCGACCTGTTTCACCGACCGGTTCGTGGACAAAACAAGCCGCACAGCGTCCTCACGGAAAGCGGCATCGTATTTTCTTCTGGGCGTGGTCATCTGAAGTGAAGCTCCCATCAAGCTGTCTCACAAAACCATACGACCGCACTCTCGTCGCTGGCCTGGGGAGTGTCGGATAAACGGTGGATCCAGGGGTTGGCAGAGGCATGCCCTGTGCGGGAAATGAAAGAGCATCCGCCAAAAACTGGCAGGACGTGAGAGAACGTCGGTCAAAAAAACGCAGGACGTGAGAGAACGTCGGTCAAAAACACGCAGGATGTGAGAGAACGATCAGGGGCGGGGCGGCGGGTATCCGGAAGCGTGCGTCAAAGCGGGGTACAAACCAGCCCAATAACCCCCAACCCCCGCCGCATCTGAACCGACGGCCGGCAGCATCGGCGGCTGTAAACATCCGGCAGCGTGCGTCAAAGCGACGAAGGAGCAGCACGCAGAGGATGTTTACAGCCGGCCCGGCCCTACTCGCCGAGGGTTTCGGCGGCCTCCAGCCATTCGAGCTCCAGGCCTTCTTTCTCCCCCAGGAGTTCCTGGAGCTTTGCGTTGAGTTCGCCCAGCGCGTCGAAGTCCCCGGATTCGGATTTCGCGGCCATTTGGGTGTGCAGCTTTTCCTCCTGCTGTGCGATTTTGCCGAGCTGGCGGTCGATCCTGTTGAGGTCCTTGCGGGCTTCACGCTTTTCGGCTTCGCTGGCACCCGAAGCAACAGGTGCAGAAGCACCGCCACTCGCAGAAGTGGGCGCACCGGATCCCCCGCCAACGGCGCCGGAAGCCAGCGCCGCCTCGCGCAGTTCGAGGTATTGATCCACACCGCCGGGCAAGCCGCGGAGTTTGGCATCACCAAGGAGGGCCATCTGGTTGTCCGTGACGCGTTCCAGGAGGTACCTGTCGTGGCTCACCACAACCAGCGTGCCGGGCCAACCGTCCAGGACATCTTCGACGGCGGCCAGGGTGTCAGTATCGAGGTCGTTGGTGGGCTCGTCGAGCATGAGTACGTTGGGCTCCCCTACCAGCAGGCGCAGGAGTTGGAGTCGACGGCGCTCACCACCGGAGAGGTCTCTGACGGGTGTCCATTRCTTTTCCTTGGTGAACCCGAGCTGCTCCACGAGCTGGCCGGCGGTGAATTCCTTACCGCCTACACTGAAGGACCGCTTTTCCCGCTCGATGACCTCAATGACGCGCAGGTCCGAGACGTCGTCGAGCTCCTTCACGTCCTGGGTGAGCACGGCGGTGACCACGGTCTTACCGCGTTTGACTTTCCCTGACGTGGGCTGGATTTCGCCGTTGAGAAGCTTGAGCAGCGTGGACTTGCCAGCCCCGTTGACGCCCACCAAACCAAGTCGTTCGCCAGGGGCGAGCCGCAGGGTGATGTTGTCGAAGAGTTTCTGCCCGTCTGCTCCGTCGACAAAATCAAGGGTCACGTTCTCAAGGTCCAGCACATCCTTGCCCAGACGCGCGGTTGCCATCTTGCTGAGCGCTACGGAGTCCCGGGGATCCGGAACGTCTGCAATGAGGTCGTTGGCAGCTTCGATCCGGAACTTGGGCTTGGCAGTCCGGGCCGGGGCGCCGCGCCGAAGCCACGCCAGTTCCTTTTTGACGAGCTGCTGGCGTTTACCTTCGACGACGGCGGCCGTCCGGTCGCGCTCTGCGCGCGCCAAAACGTAAGCGGCGTATCCGCCGTCGAACATGTCCACCATGGCGTCGTGGACTTCCCAGGTGTAGTTGCAAACTTCGTCAAGGAACCAGCGATCGTGGGTGACCACCAGGAACGCGCCTTGGTTGGCGCGCCAGCGCGTCTTGAGGTGCTTTGCCAGCCAGGCCACGCCTTCAACGTCGAGGTGGTTGGTGGGTTCGTCCAGCATGATGACGTCGTGGTCTTCGATGAGGAGCTTGGCCAGCGCGACACGGCGTTTCTGTCCGCCGGAGAGGGCATGGACGTTGGCGTGCCAATCGACATCCCCAACCAGTCCGCCCATGACTTCGCGGATCTTGGGGTTGGCCGCCCATTCGTGGTCCGCGCGGTCGCCAACGATCGCAGCGCCGACTGTCAGGTCGCCGTCGAGCACGTCGCCTTGGTCGAGGTAGCCGACGTTGATGTCCCCGCGTTTGGTGACGCGGCCGGAGTCGGGCGTCGAGCGCAAGGCGAGCAAACGCATGAGCGTTGATTTTCCGTCGCCGTTGCGGCCGACCATGCCGATGCGGTCGCCATCCTCCAAACCGAGGGTGACGCCGTCGAGGACAGTGCGGGTCGCGAACGAAACGGTGAGGTTTTCGCCGCCAAGCAGGTGGGCCAATGGGTACTACTTTCTACTGCTGGAATGCGGGAGCTACTAGAGGAGGGTATCGGAGATGATCCGGGCGCCGGGCACGGGTCCGTGGACGGCGACTGCTGTGTGGCCTCGATGGGTCAGCTCTTCAGCGAGGACGCTGGCGGACACCGAGTCCCTGGCAAGCAGTGCGATGGTGGGCCCGGATCCGGACACCATGCCTGCCAGGGCGCCGCGAGCTTCGCCCAGGCCGATGGTGTCCCGGAGCTGTGGGGCCAGGGCGATGGATGCCCGCTGGAGATCGTTGATCAGCACCCGGCTGAGGGTCTCGGGATCGCCGTGGCGCAGGGCCTGGAGGATTGTGGGGTCAACGTCTACGGGTTCGGGGATTTCCACGCCCTCGGAGTCGCGAAGTCCGTCCAGCGTGTGGAAAACGTCTGGCGTGGAGAGGCCATAGTCGGCAAATACCAGCACCCAGTCCATTTGTGCCTTCGCAAGCGCGGGTGACAATTTGTCGCCAACACCGAGTCCGACGGCGGTCCCGCCCAGGAGCGAGAACGGAACGTCCGCGCCCAGTTCGGCTGCCAGGTGGGCAAGTTCCTCGCGGGAAAGGCCGCTGTTCCACAGGGCATCGCACGCAAGCAAGGTAGCGGCGGCGTCGGCGGAGCCCCCACCCATGCCTCCGGCAACCGGGACGCGCTTGGTTATTTCAAGGTGGACGCCGGTTGGGTTCTCGGACAGCTCAGCCATGATGGCTGCCGCCTTGTAGGCCAGATTGCTTTCGTCCAGGGGAATATCGACGCCGTCCAGGTCCAGGGTGCTGTTGGGGCTGATGCTGACGGTAATTCCTTCAGCCTCGGTGCTGGTGGCTGCCACTTCCTCGTACAAGGAAACGGCCAGGTAGACGCTTGCCACGGAGTGGTAGCCGTCGGGGCGCAACGGACCAACGCTCAGGGAAACGTTGATCTTCCCGGGCGCTTTGACCCGCACCGTCCGGGCATGGAAGCGATCGCCTACGTAGGGCAGGCCGCTGGGTTTGCGGGTGTTCGGACTCATGCGTCCGCTGGGTGGCGGGCTTCGGCAATCCGGACGTAGGCAGAGATGTCCAGGACTTCGCCCCGGGCTGTGGGATCAACGCCTGCGGCGACGAGGCACCTTTCGGCCTCTGCCGCACTGCCGGCCCAGCCAGCCAATGCTGCACGGAGTGTCTTACGACGCTGGGCGAAGGCGGCGTCAATGACAGCAAACACCTGCTCCCGGGTGGCGTGCGTGGCGGGTGGGTCATGACGGGTAAAGGCAACGAGTCCCGAGTGGATCTTCGGAGCAGGCCAAAACACGTTCATGCCGATCACGCCGGCCTTGCGCATGTGCCCGTACCAGGCAGCCTTGACCGAGGGCACGCCGTAGATCTTGCTTCCAGGAGTTGCTGCCAGGCGGTCTGCGACCTCATCCTGCACCATGACCAGGCCATGCTGCAGGCTCGGGAAGTGTTGCAGCAAGTGAAGCACCACAGGGACGGCCACGTTATACGGGAGGTTGGCCACCAGTGCTGTCGGTTGCACTGGCAGTTCTGTAACCCTCATGGCGTCCGAGAGGACCAGGTGGAAGTTCTCTTCAGCCTCGGGCCGCCATGCACGAACAGTTTCGGGGAGCTTCCTGGCGAGCACGGGATCGATTTCGACTGCAACAACAGTGCGCGCCGCGTCCAGCAGGCCAAGCGTCAGGGAGCCCAGACCTGGACCCACCTCAAGGACGGTTTCCCCGGCGTCGATATTGGCGGCTGAGACAATCCTGCGGATCGTATTACCGTCAATGACAAAGTTCTGGCCCAAGGTCTTGGTAGGGCGGACACCGATTTCCTCGGCTAACCGTCGGATGTCTGTGGCGCCCATCAAAGGCACGACGGCGGCGGGTTCGGAATTCGGTTCAGTCACCTAGGTATCGTATCGCCTGTGCGGGGTCAGGCTGCGTGCGCGCAGCCCCAGTCGCTGAGGCCGTTCCTGGCGTAGAGGCGGTTGGCGATATCGATCTGCTGTGCTTTGGTCGCAAGGTTGGCGGTGGGGGCGTAGGCGCCGCCGCCATTGGCCAACCACGTGGGGCTGGAGAACTGCAGTCCGCCGTAGTATCCGTTGCCGGAGTTGATGGACCAGTTCCCGCCGGACTCACACTGGGCGATCCTGTCCCACATGGCTTCGTTCGGGGCGCCGGTGGGACCACTGGACGTGGCAGCCTTGGCAGCGACGGGGCGGGCCTTGGTTCCGACCGCGATCTTTTCGGTGACGGGCTGGGTGGTGACATTGCTGGATACAAGGGTGCGGGAAGCTTCCCGGCCATCCACCAGGACCAGCTTGAACGTCTTCACAACGGAACCTGCAACGCCCTTTTGGGTCACTTTTTCGTCGCCCTTGTAGAGATCGGCACTATCGGTGCTGACGCTTTCGAACGGCACTTCCTCAGTGGCGTCGGCGGTCTTGCTGGTGTCCACCCGGGAGACCTTGATCACCATGTCCTGGATGACCGGTGCGTTGCCGGGCTGGGAGACGCGGTCGCTGGCACCCAAGGTGACTCCGGCGTCCTTCAGGACGGTGGCGACGTCGGGCGCCGTCGTGGTGGTGCTGGTGTCCTTGCCGTCAGCTACCAAGCTGATCGTCTTGGGCGTGGAGATGGAAACGAAGGAGCCGGTAACAGCCAGGGAGGCGTCCTTCGGCTGGGAGATTTCGGAGGAGCTAGCGACTCCCAGTTCACTGACCAAGCCGGCGACGTCCGGCGCGTTGGTGTTGACGGTCTTGCGGGCGCCGTCCAATTCGATGGAGACGGCCTTGGCGAGGTTGATATTGACCACCGAGCCGTTTTCCACCTGGGTATCAAGGTCCGGTGAAACACGGTCTGCGTCCTTCAGCTCGACCTTGGCTGCTTTGACCACCTGGTCAACTGTGCCGCCGAAGGTCTGGATGGAGCTCACCTTGCCATCAACATTCAGGGTGATTGTCTTGTTGTTGCCGACGAAGGCGACCACACCGACCACCAGTGCTACAACAACCAGCAACTGGGCACCGACTTTGAGAAAGCTGAACTTGCCATCCGTTGTGAAGAACTTGATCACGATTGCCCATAACTCTCAGACCATCCGGGCACGGGGAAAAGCGCAAAAAACAATGCCAGCCGCAAAACTGAGGGGCCAGGCAAGAAAGCCTGGTCCCACCCTCTGCTGCCGGCATCTGCGCCGCCAAATACATTCAACTAAAGAGCCCGGACGGATCCGGGCCAGTTGTCCGAAGGCCTTCCCCGACCCCGGCTACTTGTTGTACACAGTAACCGATCCGTTATAAACGGACCAAGAATTCTACATACCGGGTATTCATCGCCGTCAATCCCAGAGGGGTTCGAACAGCCCGTTTCAGCCCCACGATCCGTAGGCATTTACGGTATTTTGAGCAAGCCTGGCGCAAAGTTCTGAAAGGTCATCTTCTGTCACTTCCGCCATCGAGCGAACGGTGTATGGCACCATGTAGCTCGCATTTGGCCGGCCACGGTACGGGTGTGGCGTGAGGAATGGCGAATCTGTTTCCACCAGAATCCGGCTGGGCTCGGCAATAGCCAACGCTGCCCTGAGGTTGCCCGCATTCTTGAACGTCATAGTCCCTGCAAAGGACATGTACCAGCCATTGTCATTGCAGATGCGGGCCAGTTCCTCGTCGCCGGAGAAGCAGTGGAAAACCACCCGCTCAGGGGCGCCTTCCTCGTTCAGCACCTGCACCACGTCATCGTGGGCGTCGCGGTCGTGGATCTGCAGCGTGAGGCCAAGCCGCTTGGCGATGTCGATGTGCCTCCGGAAGGAATACCGCTGATGTGTCAGGCCCTCACCGTGGGTTCGGAAGAAGTCCAATCCTGTCTCGCCGATGGCACGGATCCGTGGGTGGCGGGCCAGTTCCTCGATCTCTGCCAGCGCCGATTCCAGTTCCCCCCGCCCCGCGTAGGCGGGTGCGTCGTTGGGGTGGATGGCAACGGCTCCCAGCAGGCGGGCATCGGCCTGGACAGCTTGTACCGTGAAGCGCGAGGATTCCAGGTCGCAGCCAACCTGGATCGCCCCTTGGACACCAACAACTTCGGCGGCATCCATGGCATCCGCAACGCCGACTTCGATCAAACCGTGCCGGAAGTCCAAGTGGGTGTGGTTGTCCATCACGGGGACGGGAAGCGGTTCCGGGGCTGGCGGGTACTCTTTGCGGGAATCCGATGCTTCTGTTGCATCAGAGGACGCGCGGTAGGGAGCGGGGGCGAGGGAATTGCACATGTTCCCACCTTAATCGGACCGCGGTCCCCCATGCTTGGAGATAAATTCCAGTTGGCACATAAATTCCCGGAGCACTATGTCAGGGACGGCCAAAGTCTGGGTAGTCTGGAACGGACAGACGGCCGACACCGGCGTTGGCCACGGCTGAAGGGCAATCCATGGAGTCCAAGCGACAAGTCACCGTTGAACCTACCCGACTTCAGGGCGAGGCGTACAGTGCGCTGCCCCGGGACGCCGCGGCGCTCAACGGACACAAGCCGCAGGTCATGGACGCGGAACGTTTCCACGATGCCAGCGAGCGCATCCTGGCATCCATCAGCAAGGTCATCGATGGCAAGGCAGACGCAGCAAAGCTTGCACTGACGGTTCTCCTGGCCCAGGGCCATCTCCTGCTGGAGGATGTGCCCGGGGTTGGCAAGACCCTGCTGGCAAAGACACTGGCCCGGACCGTGGACTGCACAGTGTCCCGTATCCAGTTCACCCCGGACCTTTTGCCCTCTGATGTGACGGGCGTGTCCATCTACAATCAGTCTTCACGGCAGTTCGAGTTCCGGCCAGGTGCCGTGTTCGCGAACATCGTGATCGGCGACGAAATCAACCGCGCCTCGGCCAAGACCCAGTCTGCGCTCCTGGAGTGCATGGAAGAGCATCAGGTGACGGTGGACGGGCATTCGTACCAGCTGGGATTGCCTTTCATGGTCGTGGCAACGCAGAATCCCATCGAAATGGAGGGCACCTATCCGCTGCCCGAGGCCCAGCGCGACCGCTTCATGGCCAGGATTTCCATGGGCTATCCGGACAGGGATGCCGAGATCGAGATGCTGGAAACGCATCAGGCGTCCTCTCCTTTGATCAACGTAACCCCGGTGGTCACAGCGGCCGATGTGGCAGCCATGATTGCAGCCGTCCAGCAGGTTTACGTGTCCACGGCCATCAAGGAATACACGGTTGCCATTGGCCGGGCCACCCGTGAAAGTGCCCGCCTTCGACTCGGCGCCAGTCCGCGGTCCTTGCTGCAGTTGCTGCGCGCCGCGAAGGCTACGGCAGCTTTGGATGGACGCGATTTTGTTCTTCCCGACGACGTCGTGGACGTGGCCGAATCGGTACTCGCCCACCGCATCATCCTGGACCGGAAGGCCGCGAGTTCCGGCGATACTCCCCAAACCGTCCTGCGGGGCATCCTCGCTTCCCTCCCGGTCGCCCAGGAGCCGCCTGGCGCGTGGCGCAGGGACAAGCAAAGCGCATAGGAGACAGCGGGCATGGCACTCGTGGATCGGCTCCCCAAGCATTTGTTCACCAGCCGCGGATGGGGATTGCTCGCCGCCGGGGTTCTCTCGCTTGTATGTGCGTACATTATGGGCAGGCGCGATCTCCTGACTCTGGCCGTATTTTTGTTGATACTTCCCTTGGTTGCGCTGGCCGGAGTCCGGGTGCTGAAACCCAAGTTCCAGGTGTACCGGGAATTCAATCCCTCCACCGTGGAAACGTCCACCGCCACCACCGTTCGCCTGGCGGTTGCCCGTTCCACGTTCTCCACAGGCCACGTGATCATGGAGGAACAATTGCCTCCACGGTTCGGCGATCCGCCGGCTTTCCGCTTCCCGGCGCGGACTGCAACAGGCGGCACCAGCCGCTACGAATACCATCTGCGATCCGGCAAGCGGGGACAGTTCCGCATAGGTCCTGTTACTGCCGAGTTCAGCGACCCCTTCGGCTTGTCGTTGCGGCGTCATGCCATCGACGACGGCGACCTCCTCACTGTGACGCCGGCCGCCGTCGAACTTCCCGTAACGGGACTCGCCGGGGCGCGTGGGAACGATGGCGTAACGGCCACCCGGATCAGGGCGAACCCCAGCGATGACGACATCATGACGCGCGAATACCGGCATGGGGATCCCATGCGCCGCGTCCACTGGCCCGCCACAGCGCGCCACGGACAGCTCATGGTCCGCCAGGAGGAATCGGTCACCACTCCGGAAGCCACCATCATCCTTGACCAACGTTTCGCGGCCTTCGCCTCCGGCAGTAGCTCGGTTTTCAGCTCGCACGACGACGACTCCGACCTCGTGACCAGCCCGAATTTTGAGTGGGTTGTAACAGCGGCAATGTCCATCAGCGCGCACTTGGCAGAACGGAACTACTCGCTGCGCGTCCTGGACGCCTTCGGTAGCCCGGCCTTCATTCGCTCGCCGTCGGCACCAGACCCGGGCGTGGAAGAGTTCAGTGGCGTCGCCGGCCTTCATGCCATTGCCGAAGGCTTGGCCGCCATTGAATTGAGCGGACCAAAACACCACTGGGTTGACCACCACAGGGCTGAACACCACCGCACGGGAGAAAGTAGTCCGGAGCATGAACAGCGCTCCCCTGAACCCTCTGGTTCTACGGTTCACCGTCTAAATGGGGCATCGGAGGTACCGGGCCAGGAAAACGTTGATTCCGTCTTCGATGACCGCCTGATGGACAAGCTCGCCGCACATCGGTTGCGCGGCCCGCTCCTTGCCTTGCTTGGCAACCTGACCCTGGCCGAGGCCAAGGCCCTTGCTCCAGCGGCCGGCTATGGCGCCAACGCCTTCGCGATAGTAGTTACGGACCCTCAAAGCAATAACGAGTCCCGCAACCCGGACTCCCGCAACCATGACTCCCGCAACAAGGACGATGTCCTGGAAACCTTGAGGCAAGGCGGCTGGAAAGCTGTCTCCGTCACGTCCAAGACACCACTGACGGCGGCCTGGTCCGGCTTCGACGAAGGCGGAATAGTCCTAGCCGCCAGTGCGGCAATGGACGTACGGCGCGGAGCGGCGGTGCCACGATGACCGCCACGTCCCATCGTGGGTCCCCCGCAACGTACCCGCGAGGCCTACCGCAACAGGGGGCCGGCGGAGACGCCCCCACTCCTCCCCCACAGCGAGCCCGGCCGCCCGGCCTCTACCCGTGGATCATGGCCGGTTCGGTGGCCGTGGCCGTTCTCGGTTCAGCTCTATCGCTGAATGGAGTGTTCAGGGGTTGGGCCTGGTTCATGCCCCTGATCACCACCGTTGTGGCTGTGGCCCTGACGCTGGCCATCCTCAGGACCCTCCGGATCCAGCCTCTGCTTACCACGTTGGGCTCCTTGGCCGCGTTGGCCGGGATACTCAGTTTCACTTTCTGCCGGCAGGACAGCTTCCTGGGCTTTGTCCCCACCACCGGGACGTTTACCGCGGTAGGCCGGCTCATCAAGCGCGCCGCAGAGACAGTTGTGTCGGAGAGCGCTCCAGTGGCACCCAACGCTGGGATTGTCTTCGTCACCTGCGCCTGCCTGGGACTCCTGGTGATCCTGATTGACGCTCTGGCAGTGCCGCTATCGATGCCGGCCGCCAGTGGAATCGGCCTCCTCGCCGTCATGGTGGTTCCGGCAACCATCAAGCCGCAAAGCGTAGGTGTCGCAGGTTTCGTTGGGGCCACCGTGGGGTATCTGCTCATTCTTGGTTGCAGCCATTGGTTCGCGCCTGATGCGAGGCTGCAGTCCGGAGCACCACGAAGTTCCGGCCAGATCAGGCGCTCCCTGGTAACGGGCGCACTGGCACTGGGTTTGGCGTTGGTTGTTCCATTGGCCATTCCAGGGTTTGAAACCGGCACCTTCCCGCAAGGTTCGCGGCTGAGCCCCTGGGGTACCTCGAACGGCCTGAATCCGATGATCACCCTGGGTAACAGCCTGCGGAGTCCCACGGGGGCAGGACGCGTCACGTACTCCACAAGTTCCAGCGCCGCCACTTACCTGAGGTCCGTCACCATTGACCACTTCGACGGCGAAACCTGGGCTCCCGATGACCGCTCCGCGTCAAGGCGGAGCGGGGTGGACCGGATAGAGCCGGGCTACTCCATCCAGGGAGAAGTCGTGAATGCGGTGACGTCCATCAACGCGGGTTTGTTCACCAGCCCTTACTTACCGRCACCGTTCGCCCCCGTCTCCGTTAATGGGCTGAACGGCCGTTGGACCTGGGATCCAGCCACCCTGAGCATCATGAGCACCGAGACCAGCACACTGGCACAACGGTATGTGGTCTTCTCGGCCGCACCCAAGATCACGGCGCAGGCACTGTCCCAAGCCACGGGTAAGCCAAAGTCCATTTCGGAGGATTTCCTCCGCGTTCCAGGGAACCTGCCAARCATTGTGCGCCAGACGGCGGAGCAAGTGACGTCTTCAGCAGGCAACAACTACGCCAAGGCGCTGGCCATCCAGAAATACTTGCGCTCCAGTGAATTCACGTATTCCCTCCAGGCTCCGGTACAAAACGGCTATGACGGCAACGGGCTGTCCGTGCTGGCGGACTTCCTGGCGGTCAAGAGCGGCTATTGCGTCCATTTCGCCTCCGCCATGGCGGTCATGGCCCGAGTGGAGGGCATCCCCAGCCGCATCGCAGTGGGATACGCACCCGGCCGGCTTACGGGCGAAACTGTCGCCTTGGTAGGTCAGGGATCGTTCCCGGAGTATGAGGTAGACGCCCGTGACGCCCATGCATGG
The DNA here is from genome assembly GCF_052113945.1 of Paenarthrobacter sp. RAF54_2. Lineage (NCBI taxonomy): Bacteria > Bacillati > Actinomycetota > Actinomycetes > Micrococcales > Micrococcaceae > Paenarthrobacter > Paenarthrobacter sp. RAF54_2. The sequence continues at coordinate 303,246 of NZ_JBFRDV010000001.1, read as the reverse complement.
CCCGAGCTCTATTTTGAAGGACTCGGGTGGGTACCCTTTGAGCCGACCCCATCGCGCGGCGTTGTTCCGGAGTACGCCACCGAGTCCTCAGTCCCGGGCGGCCTGAGCACCAATGCTGACGAGAAGGACGTTCCAGGCACCGCAGTGACGCCTCCTCCGACCACTGTTCCGCTGCCGGGAGGCGACGCGCAAACTGCCGGCTCTGCTCCAAGTGACCCCCTGCCAACGGTTATTGCCACGATTTCGTCAGTGCTGTTGCTCGCGGCTTTCCTTGGCTCGCCGAGGCTGAGCAGGGTAATCCTGCGACGCCGCCGGCTGAATCCCAAGGAACCAGCGGATCGGGCATCACGGGGTCACCATGATTCCGCTGCCCTCGCATGGGCAGAGTTGCAGGACCTCGCCACGGATTATGGTGTGCCGTCCACGCCCAGTGAGACGCCAAGGCACTTTTCCGCCCGGCTCCGTTCAAGTTCCATTCTGGGTGAGGCCGGAGGTCTCGACGACGCCGCTCATGCCGCCGTCGCTTCACTCACCGCGGACTTCGAACGGCAACGTTATGGTCGCCCGATGGAGGCCGCCTCGCCGGCGGCGGCCAGGATCGCCGTCGTTCGTGAATCGTTGCGGAACAATACCAACTGGCTGGTTCGCTTCCGCGCCAACTGGCTGCCGCCGTCGCTCATGCGCCGCTGGTTCCACGCACTCGGTGCCCCCTTCCGCGCTGTGGGGTCCCTGTTCCGGCGGACGGGGCGAGGGATTGCCAGATCCGGCCATGCAGTCAAGGGACTTCTTCCGCAACGCCGCTAAGACCGCAAACACCACAACGGCTCGCCCGGGAACAGCAAAGGGCCCGACTCCGGAACTTATGGTTCCGGAGTCGGGCCCTTGCTTGTCTCTACCGGTCTTGTTGCGAGAGCGGTGGACGGGACCCAGGGACCTAGTCGGCGTAAGGGTCAGCGATACCTACGTACTGGGTGTAGAGGTACTCTTCGATGCCTTCGGAGCCGCCTTCGCGGCCCAGGCCGGACTGCTTGACGCCACCGAACGGTGCAGCGGCGTTGGAGATGACGCCGGCGTTGAGGCCGAGCATGCCGGTCTCGAGCTTTTCGCTGACGCGGAGGCCACGGTTGAGGTCCTTCGTGAAGACGTAGGCAACCAGGCCGTATTCGGTGTTGTTGGCCAGGCGGATGGCGTCGTCTTCGGTGGAGAACGTGACGATCGGGGCCACAGGTCCGAAGATTTCTTCCTGGAGGATACGGGAGTCGGCGTGGACGTTCTTCAGCACAGTGGGCTGGTAGAAGTAGCCGGGACCGTCGACGGCGGCGCCACCGGTCACTGCTGTGGCACCTCCTGCTACAGCTTCGGTGACGAGGGCGTGAACACCATCGCGGGCCTTGCCGTCGATCAGCGGACCAACCTTGGACTCCGGGTCAGTACCGCGTGCCGTGGTGAGGGAGCCGATCTTCGCGGCGAACTTCTCGGCGAAGGAGTCGGCGATGGACTCGTGCACGATGAAGCGGTTTGCTGCTGTGCAGGCCTCGCCCATATTGCGCATCTTGGCGGCGATGGCGCCTTCAACGGCCTTGTCCAGGTCGGCGTCCTCGAAGACGACGAACGGAGCGTTGCCGCCGAGTTCCATGGAGGTGCGCAGGACCTTGTCAGCGGCTTCGCGGATCAGGGCCTGGCCTACCGGGGTGGAGCCGGTGAAGGAGATCTTGCGGAGGCGGTCATCCTTGATCAGCGGCCCGGTGACAGCACCGGCTGTGGAGGTCTGGATAACGTTCAAGACACCTGCCGGAAGGCCGGCTTCCTGCATGACCTGGGCGAAGAGCAGGCTGGTCAGCGGGGTAAGGTTTGCGGGCTTGAGCACCATGGTGCAGCCAGCGGCGACGGCGGGGGCTACCTTGCGGGTTGCCATTGCCAGCGGGAAGTTCCACGGCGTGATGAGCAGGCAGGGCCCAACCGGCTTCTTCTGCACGAGCAGGCGGTTCTTGCCGTCCGGTGCAGCAGAATAGCGGCCCGAAACACGGACGGCTTCTTCGGAGAACCAGCGCAGGAACTCGGCACCGTACGTGACCTCGCCGCGGGCTTCTGCCAGCGGCTTGCCCATTTCGAGGGTCATGAGCAGGGCGAAGTCCTCGGCGCGCTCGGTGACCAGTTCGAAGGCACGGCGCAGGATCTCGCCACGTTCACGGGGCGCAGTGCGTGCCCAGTCAGCCTGGGCGGCAGCGGCGGCGTCGAGGGCGGCCGCACCGTCTTCAGCACCGGCGTCGGAGATGCTGAGCAGGACCTTGCCCGTAGCCGGGTCCTCAACATCAAAGGTCTTTCCGGATCCCGCCGGGCCCCACTGACCGTTGATCAGCAGGCCGGTGGGGACGGAAGCCAGCAGTTCGCTTTCGCGTTCAACCGTGACAGTCATGGCGACTCCTTCGTCTTGGGTGCATTGGAGGGTTGCACCACTAGGGTTCCTTGCCAGAATTGGCTTGAATTACTGCCACGGTACTGCCATGCGAGAAGCAGTGTCTACGCCTTCACGCACTGCCATAGGCTCGCCAAATTGTGCATCTGCACAGGGAGGATCAGCGGGCTGCAAGCACCGCGGAATACAGCTCCCGCTTACTGACACGGGCATCATCCGCCACGGCGGCAACGGCTTCCTTCAGCCGGATTCCCTGGGAGATCAGCTCGTTCACGGCAGCCACATGGTCTTCCGGTTTGCCGGGGGCCTGCTCGGGAGCTCCACCTACAACCACGGCAATTTCACCGCGAACCTCGTTATTTTCCGCCCACTCCAGGAGCTCGCGCAGCGTTCCGCGGATCACTTCCTCATAGGTTTTGGTCAGTTCACGGCAAACAGCAACGCGCCGTTCTGCCCCGAAGCGCTCGTGCAGTGCCCGAAGCATCACTTCGAGCCGGTGCGGTCCCTCGAAGAAGACCATGGTGCGGCGCTCGTCAGCCAAGTCTGCCAGACGGGAATTCCGCTCCCCCGACTTCCGTGGCAGGAAGCCCTCGAAGCAAAAGCGGTCTGTGGGCAGCCCGGATAATGCAAGGGCTGTCAGCACGGCGGAAGGTCCCGGAACAGCAGTGACAGTCAGGCCAGCCGCTACAGCGCCTTCCACCAAGCGGAAGCCTGGGTCCGAGACGGCCGGCATTCCGGCGTCGCTCACCATCAGGATGGTTTTGCCAGCCCGCACGTAGTCCAGCAGCTCACCGGTCTTGGCTACCTCATTGTGTTCGTGATAGCTGATGACGCGCCCGGACACCTCCACGCCCAAGGCCTGGACCAGCCGATGCAGGCGGCGGGTGTCCTCCGCGGCAACGATGTCCGAGGTCGCCAGGAGCTCAATCAAGCGGGACGATGCATCGCCCACGTTGCCTATGGGAGTGGCAGCAAGCACAATCCTGCCACTCGCTGTGGATGGGCTCGCGGCGGCACCGGCGTCCGGTTCATCAACCGCCGGTTCATCAACCGCCAATGCATCGTCAAAGGGGGCTTCGTCCGGGGTGCTGCGCTGTTCTTCCACCTGCCAAGCCTAATGCCGCGCGCACCTCAACGCCGCAGTAAGGATGGAAAGGTAGCATGGGCGGGTGAGCCAGTCCCCCGTTCCCACCACCGATTCCGGAACCCCCGCAGCCTCGGCGTTACGTTCCGGAGCCACGGACGTGGCGGCAACCAATGGCGCGGAAGAAACCACCAGGACAACAATGACCAAGACGAGCATGTCCTGGCGCCCTCCTTCCGGACAGCACGCTGCTAGCGACCGCAACAGGAACACCAGACCGGCTCTGGGACGCCGGCTGGCAGGCCACCCCTGGATCGCCAGCCCCACCACGGCCTATACAGAAGACGCCCTGAAGTCGCGGTTGATCGGGGTGATCCAAACCTGGCGGGACTACCCGCCGTCGTTGCGTTTATGGTTCTGGTTGATTCCTACTATCACGGCTGTTATCGGCGGAATCCTGCGTTTCTTCCGTCTTGAGGTCCCACACAGCCTGGTGTTCGACGAAACGTATTACGTCAAGGACGCCTATTCGTACCTCGTCAGCGGATACGAACGCAGCTGGCCGGCAAATGCCAACGATTCCTTCAACGCCGGCCATCCTGACATCCTGCTCAATACCCCGGAGTACGTAGTTCATCCTCCGGTCGGGAAATGGATGATCGCCTTTGGTATGTGGTTGTTTGGGGCTGACAATCCGTTCGGCTGGCGTTTCGGTGCCGCCTTGACTGGGACGCTCACGGTCTTCCTGCTCTCGCTCATCGCGCTGAAGCTCTTCCGTTCCCACACCCTTGGCGCGGTGGCCGGGTTGCTGCTCGCGGTTGACGGCCACCATCTGGTGTTGTCCCGAACGTCCCTGCTGGACATCTTCCTCGCGTTCTGGATCCTTGCCGCCTTTGGCGCGCTGTTGTTGGACCGCGACGACGGCCGGCGTCGCCTTGCGTCCAGGCTCGCCGCCCGGGCGGCTGCTTCGCCCGATGGCAGGCCTTCCACCGCGCAGCTGTTGGCCGGTCCTTGGTTGGGGATGCGCTGGTGGCGCCTGGTTGCCGGGATCTGCCTGGGCCTGGCCGTAGGCACCAAATGGTCTGCGCTGTTTTTCGTCGCGGCTTTCGGCTTGTTGACTGTCTTCTGGGACATGAGCGCCCGCCGCATCGCCGGGATCCGCAGCTGGCCCAGTGCAGCGCTCATGAAGGATGGCCTGCCGGCTTTCCTAACCATTGTCCCGATTGCGGCAGCCACCTACGTGGCCACGTGGACCGGCTGGTTCCTCTCCAAGGATGCCTACTACCGCCAGTGGGCGGCCACCAATCCCGCGCCCGGGTGGGATTGGCTGCCCAATTCCGTGCGTTCTCTTGCGCACTACCACCTTGAGGCCTACAAGTTCCATCAGGGCCTCAGTGCCGACCACCCCTACGAGTCCAGCCCCTGGACCTGGCTGGTCATGGGCAGGCCCACCTCGTTCTATTACCAATCGCCGAAGCAGGGAACTGCTGGCTGCCTTGCCGAGACCTGTTCCTCGGCCATCCTGCCCGTAGGCAACCCCATTGTGTGGTGGGGCGGCACCATAGCCCTGGTGATCCTGCTCTTCTGGTGGGCCGGCAGGCGGGATTGGCGGGCCGGGGCCATCCTGGCTGGAGTCGCGGCCGGATACCTGCCGTGGTTCATGTACCCGGAACGCACGATGTTCATTTTCTACGCAGTTTCCTTTGAACCCTTCCTGGTGCTGGCCCTGACGTACGTTCTGGGGCTGGTGTTGGGTCGCAGCAGCGATCCTCCCTGGCGGCGGAGATCCGGACTTTACGTCGTGGGCTTGATTGTGGTGTTGGCCGTACTGGCCACAGCTTTTTTCTATCCTGTGCTGACCGCCGAAGTCATCAGCTACCAGGAATGGCGGATGAGAATGTGGATGCCATCGTGGATCTAGGAGGAAGATCGTGAGGGAGGCAAGCACGGAGCTTCTGGTCGAGGCCGACGAGAATACCAACGTGACCGACCTCCTTCTGGAACGATGCGCCAAGGACCCGTTCGGCAACCTGTACGCCCATAAGACAGCCAATGGCTGGCTGAACGTTCCCGCTGCGCGCTTCCTCGCGGACGTGCAGGCCCTGGCCAAGGGCCTCATCGCAGGAGGCGTCAACCCCGGCGATCCTGTAGCTGTGCTGTCCCGTTCAAGTTTCGAATGGACCTTGGTGGACTTCGCCATCTGGATGGCTGGCGGAGTTACCGTGCCCATTTATGAAACGTCTTCGGCAAGCCAGATCGAGTGGATCCTTGCCGATTCCGGCGCCCGGCGCATCTTTGTGGAGGACACCTCCAAGGCAGACCTTCTTCGCGGCCTGGTTGAGAACTCGACAGCCTTGGGTGAGGACCCCGTGACGATCATCCGTATGGAGCACGACGGCGAGGCCCCCAACCTGACCAGCCTCGCCGCCGTCGGAATTGGCATTATGGATGCCGAACTTGAGCGCCAGCGCAGCGCCGCCAACCTGTCCGATGTCGCCTCGATCGTCTACACCTCCGGCACAACCGGCAAACCCAAGGGCTGCGAAATAACCCATGGCAACTTCGTACTCGTTGCCCGGAACGTGATCCCGTTCCTTCCCGAACTGCTGATGCAGCACGGCGCGCGAACGTTGATATTCCTACCGCTGGCACATGTCCTGGCGAGGGCAGTCCAGGTGGTCTGCCTCACCGCAGGCGTCACCTTGGGGCATAGCTCCGGTGCCAGCGGTCTCATGGCGGACCTGGGAGCTTTCAAACCCACCTTCCTGCTCGCAGTTCCCCGGATCTTCGAAAAGGTCTACGCCGGGGCCGGACACAAAGCCGCCATGTCAGGAAAGTCCGGACTGTTCGCCGCTGCGTCCGCCACCGCCGTCGAATATTCGACGGCGGTGGACCTCGCCGCCCGCGGGCAGGGGCCCGGTCCAGGCTGGTTCCTTGGTCTCAAGCACTCGGCATTCAACAAACTCCTCTACCCCAAGGTGCGGGAGGTCTTCGGCGGGGCCGTCGGCTACACCGTGTCCGGAGCCAGCCCCCTCAGCCTCCGGGAGAACCACTTCTTCCACGGCGCGGGAATCCCGGTCCTTGAGGGCTATGGCCTGACCGAAACCACTGCGCCCTGCACCGTCAACACGCCAAGCATGTCCCGAATAGGGACTGTTGGCATACCGTTGCCCGGCACCACCATCCGCGTGGGACAGGATGGGGAGGTGTTGGTCAAGGGAATCGGCGTCTTCAAGGGCTATCACCGGAATGAGGCCGCCACCGCTGAGGCCTTCGTGGACGGCTTCTTCCGCACAGGAGACCTGGGCGAGCTCGACGCCGACGGGTTCCTGACTATCACCGGCAGGAAGAAAGACCTGTTGGTCACCGCTGGCGGCAAGAACGTCGCTCCCGCTCCCCTTGAGGAGAAACTACGGGAGCACCGGCTCGTGGGACAGGCCGTGGTGGTGGGCGACGGCAAGCCGTTCGTCGCAGCGCTGGTGGCACTGGATCCCGAAGGACTCGCAGACTGGTGCGCCGAGAACAAGCGTAACGCCATGTCCCCCAGTGAAGCCGCGAAGGACGAGCGCGTCCGTGCAGCAGTTCAGTCCGCCGTGGACGAAGCGAACACCCTGGTTTCGTCCGCTGAATCGATCCGTAAGTTTGGCTTTATCACTGCAGATCTCAGCGTCGAGTCGGGGCACTTGACGCCCTCGCTGAAGCTGAAGCGGGCCGTTGTGGTTAAGGACTTCTCGTCGTTGGTGGAAAAGCTTTACGAAAAGTAGCGGCTCGGTGGTTATGCGACGGTGTCGTTGGTGTCCTTACGGAGACCTTCCGCCTCGCCGTCGTCGTCGATCTCTGTTGAGGATGCTTCTTCTTCGGCCGCTGACTTTGAGTCCAAACCCCGGCGACGCCGCGTGGGCCAGGTGAGGATGAAGGTGACCGTCGCCGCCAGGAACACGAGCGCTCCAATGACGATTCCGGCATCCACCCAGAACTGTCCCGGGAAGAGACGGATGAGCGTGTCTTCCAGGGAGAAGGTCCAGGTGCCATTGGCGAAGAAGATCCGGTGGAACTCGGTGAAGAACTGCTGCCAGCTCAGGGCTGCCAACACTGCAAGGCCAATGATGATGACCAAAGTGACGATGGAGCCGGCGAAGAGCCCACGCCGAACGCCACCTTCACTGCGCTTACGCAAGTAGGCAATGGCGATGATGCTCAGAAGAATGAGCAACAGGCCGGCACCAAAGGATGTCAGAATGACCATCTTCACGTCCGCCATGTGCGCGACTTCGCTGTCTTTGAAAAGCTTGGCGCCGTCCTGGTTGACCAAGCCACCCAAATACCGTGGCCCCGACCAGTTGCTCAAGTAGTCCACAGCGTAGGAGCCATAAGTCATGCGATCGTCCGTGCTGAACCCGTACCCGTCTCCCGGGAAACCCGGCCGGTTGTATTCAACCCAGAGGAAGAGGGGGCTGGTCACTGCCCGGACAGCCAGCACCAGGAGGATCACAGGGAAGAAGACCGCGAGCAGTACCTGGAAAATCCTCGGGCCCATTGGCTTGACCTTCGCTGCCTGCTCGCGTTCTGCATTGCGCCTGGCAACCTCGTCCTCCGGCGGACGAACCTGAAGGGCCGACGTCGGCAAAGGTTCGGAATAGTGCGAGGGTTGGCGGCTTGTGGGCGCATCCGCCACCGTCTCAGCGAATAGCGGCGGCTCCGGCTCCACGTCCGCGGACTCGGCAGCCTTCCGGTCAGCGCGGCTCTCCGGCTGAACCGGGACCTGGCCTGAGGGAGCAGCAGAAGAACCACCCGGCGCGGTGGGCTTCATCCAGTCAAAGGCCGGCTCGTCGGGGTCCTCATGGACGTCCGTCTCCGGATCTTGTGGTTTTCGGCTCTTGTCACTCACAGCGGTTTCACTTCCGTAGGCATCCCACCGGCGTAACCATGCTGCCGGCACTCTTGTCTGCATTCGAGCCTACAGTCCGGGTTTGGGCAGAGACGAGGAGCCACCCCGCGTATAGCAAGATCGAAACGCAACTGTAAGGTGCGGGCATGTTCGCCTAGACCGCAATCCCCCGGTAGCCGGCGTCATGGCTGTCAAGGTCCCCAGTGGCGCCCGAACGGAATGAACGTCCACCCAGAACCAGGGTGTACGTCCAATAAGCTGCCAGGACCAGTGCCCCGATCGCGATCTTCATCCAAACCGGCAAGGGGCTTGGTGTCACGAATCCTTCCACCACGCCCGAAATGAGAAGTACCAGAACCAAGCCGAGGGCAACCGTGATGAGGGAACGCCCTTCGTCGGCGACGGCCTGCATCCGCGTCCTGGGTCCGGGCCGGACCATTGACCAAAAAATTTTCAGCCCGGCTGCGCCGGCGATGAAAACTGCGGTAAGTTCCATGAGTCCGTGGGGAAGGATGTAACTGAAGAAGACATCCAATTTTCCCGCAGAGGCAAACACACCGGCAGCCGCGCCTACGCCTTGGGCGTTGAGGAAGAGAATCATGGGCACCCAAAATCCCGTAATTCCGAACGCAACGGCTTGAGCGGAAATCCAGGCGTTATTGGTCCAGACCGCGCCGGCAAAGGACGCGGCCGGGTTCTCCGAGTAGTAGTCGATGAAATCGTCTTCAATGTACTGACGTACCCTGTCATCGCTGCCAAATGCGGCTCGCAGCGCCTCAGGCGACGCCCCGATCCAAAGTGCGTACGCGCCACTCACCAGCATGAAGAAGACCCCACACCACACCGTCAGCCATCGGAGTCTGTAGAACGCCGCGGGCAGTGCGATGACGAAGAAGCGGGCGAGGTCTTCCATGAAGTTCGAACGTGCCCCGGTGAACCTGGTTCGAGCCTGGGCAAGTGCGGCAGACAGGGATGAGGACAAGGCCGTCTCGGGAGCCACCGAGCGGATGAGTGACAGATGTGCGGAGACAGTCTGGTACAGGCGCAGCAATTCGTCGGCTTCGGACCCAGTGAGCCGCCGCTTATGGGCCAGAAAAGTGAGCCGCGACCATTTGTTCCCATGCACGGCCGAAAAGGCATCGATGTCCACGGCACCACCCTATCCCTGTCTGCCCAGTCCCTGTCTGCCCTACCCCTGTCCGTCGGGATGGGCGCGGCTAGACTCGTTGATGCGGGTACTTGATGCGCCCGCCGCGATTGCTACGCACCGGGGGCGGACTTGAGTTCAATCATCACAGGCGAGGCAGTGGTCTTGGAGTTGCGCCCGGCGTCCTTCGCCGCCCGCGCTCTGGGGCTCATTCTGGACGTCATTGCCAACGTCCTGATGTTGATCCTCCTCATCGTCCTGGTCCTCTCCGCCGCCCGGGATCTCGATGAAGCCGCGGTCCGGGCCATGATCCTGGCCTGTGTCGTCTTCTCCTTCGTCATCGTTCCCGTCACTGTGGAGACGCTCACCCGCGGCCGCTCACTGGGGAAACTGGCCGCGGGCCTGCGTGTGGTCCGGGACGACGGCGGTTCCATCAGGTTCCGGCACGCGGTCATCCGTGGGATGCTGGGGTTCCTCGAGATTTACATGACCTTCGGTGGCCTCGCTATCGGCGTGGCACTTTTCAACGACAAATCCAAGCGCCTCGGCGACGTCGTAGCCGGCACATACTCGCTGCGGCAGCGCGTGCCCTCCGAGCCGAGGATCTTTCCCGGCGCTCCCCCTTACCTCCAACCATGGGTAGCCATGGCGGACATTGGCCGGATCCCCGACGCCACAGCCCGCCGGGCCGGAACCTTCGTTCAGCAGGCATACCTCATGGCACCATCCTCACGCGTCAGGATGGCCGCAGCACTGGCCTCCGAGCTGGCCAACTACGTCGCGCCGCCACCGCCCGCCGGAACTATCCCCGAAGACTACATAGGGGCAGTCCTCGGCGAGCGACGCAACCGCGAACTTGTCCGCCTGCGCACGGCGGAACAGCGCAACGCCGCCATCGGCGAAAGGCTGCGCAAGCTGCCGTTTACCCAGGGCTGAGACAACGCCGGCGCTTCCGGCCGGAGGCCGCCGGCTGTACTGTCCAGGCACGTTCGCTCGTTCCTCGCTTGGACGCACGCTGCCGGACCCCGACCCCCAGCCTTTCGCCGCCCTTCTTAGTGCCAGTGCGCCGGCGTCGTGAGTCTTTCGGGTAGGCGCGTTTCAGGGTTTCCTTGGGCGGCGTTGATTTGCGGTTGGGTCAGGTAGAGGGACCTGGAGAGGTTGGCACCGTGGAGACGGGAATCTCGCAAATCGGCGCCGAGGAGGTCCACGGCGGTTAAATCACTGCGCTCCAGGTTTGCCCGTATCAGGTAGGCACCGCGGAGGTCCGAGCCGCACAGTTGTCGCTTTGCCAAATTGGCGCCCATGAGGTCGGCACCCGGGTGGAGTCCGCCGTCGGGCATTTCACGGCCCTCAGCCCCATATGAAGCGCGCACCTCCTCGCTGACCTCCATCAGCAGGGCACGCACTTCAGCATGTAAATGTCCGACGTCGGCAGCCAGGACTGCGGAAGCTTCGCCTTGGGATGTGGTTTCAATATCTGTGGACAGCCGGCGGGCGGTGGCCGCCAGCTCCGGATCGAAAGCGCGTTGCTCAGCTTCGGACAAGTACCACAACATTTCGTGCAGTTGCTTGACCACCTTGAAGACAACGAACATCGAGGACTTGGACGCTGGGTCCTGGACCCAACTCGTGCCCCCGAATGTGTGCTGGGAAACCACTTGGCCTGCGCCGAAGCAGTCAAAGACGGTACATCCGCTGAATCCGCGGGGCCGCAACCGTTGATGGATGGTGCAGGAAAAGTCGCTGGCCATGTTCGGGCAGGCCGAAGCAGCGGGTTTATCGATCGCGAAATCAGCCGAGCGGGCAAAGCCAAGGGCGGTGCAGCAGAGGGCGAAGCAATTGCCGCAGTCCGGGCGAAGGGTTGGCGGAATAGTCACAGCAATTGTGTCCCCGGCTGGAAATAGCGGCTACCGCTGGGCGTAGCTGGTCCAAGGGATGTTCCAGTCGCCGAAGCCCTCCAAGGGTTCCACAGCGGGCGCACCGGTATTCAGGATCTGCACGACGTCGCCGGTTTTCATGTTGTTGAAGAACCACGCGGCGTCGTCTGGCAGCAACCCAACGCAGCCGTGGGAGACGTTCACGCGTCCAATGGCGCCCCAAGCGGACTCCAGGGCCTGATGGACATAGACGCCGGACCAGGTGAGGCGGTTGGCATAATCCACCACCATAGGAGCGTAGTAGCCTTTGTCCCCGGGTTTGAGGCCGATGCTTCCAGCGTTGAAGTTCGATTTGCGTTCCTGCTCCAGGATCACGGCGTAGCCGGTGGGCGAAAGCCAGTCTTCTCCGCCCAGCGATACGGGCGCGGTGTGCATCAATTGGCCGTCGAAATACACGTTCATGGTCTTGGTGTTGTCATCCACTACAGCCACGCGCTGCGGCCCAGTAGTGAAAGTGGAAACAACATCGCCATTTCCAATCATGTTGTTGCCGAAATCGACGCCCAGGAGCTTCATATCCACTGTGACCGTGGTTCCCGACGCCCAGAATGCCTCCGGGCGAATGCGGACCTTCTTGTCCGAGTACCAATGCCACGCGACTGGCTGGCCCGATGAAACAGTGATGGCAACGCGCTTTTCCATCGCGGCCTTGTCAACCACAGGTTCACTGAAGTTGATTTCGATCGGCTGGCCCGAGCCGGCAACTGTGCCGTTGCGCGGATAAATGGAAGCGTCGGCTTCGTAGGCAGCAGAAACCGTGGTGAAGGTCTGCGTCTTCTTGGTTTCCTTACCTGCAGTGTCCACAATGGTGAAGGAGTAGCTGTACTGGGTCTTGAACTTCAGGACCTCAAGCGTTGTCCACGTGCTGCCGTCCGCGCTGGTCTTCCCCTGCACAGGTGTACCGCCGTCAACTGGCGCCAAAACTACGTCCTTGACCTTACCGTTGACGGCCTTGATCTGGGGGCCAACCACTGGATTCCATTCCACAGCGCCGTCCAGCGGTGTGATGCCCAACTCCACGGGTTTAGCCTCTGGCGTCGGAGTGGATTGGGTTGTTCCCACGCCGTTCGGGGTGGCACCGGCCAGCAATCCAGGAACGGTGGCAACGCCAATACCGCCCAGGACGAGGGCCGCGCAGACCCCTGCAATGGCAAGGATCTTGCCCGTTTTCCGTTTGGCGACTTCCGTCATGGTTCCTGTCTTCCTGTCCCCCGGCAAGCAATACTGAACACCCAATTCTAGCCGAAAGGCCGGCCACGCTGGTCACGTGTCCGGCCTTTCACTGCGGGCTTGAGGCTACCTGTTTGTGGTTACTGCCACCGCAAACTGAACTTGGCTTAGTAGCGGTAGTGCTCCGGCTTGTAAGGGCCTGCAACATCCAGGTCCAGGTAGTCCGCCTGGTCCTTGCTCAGTTCCGTCAACTCCACGCCAAGCGCATCCAGGTGCAGGCGTGCCACCTTTTCGTCCAGGATCTTGGGCAGGACGTAAACCTGCTTCTGGTATTCGCGTTCCCCTGCCGGCTGGTCCTTCTTGGTCCAGAGTTCAATCTGCGCGATCGTCTGGTTGGTGAACGAGTTGCTCATCACGAAAGAAGGGTGGCCTGTTGCGTTGCCCAGGTTCAGGAGCCTGCCTTCAGACAGAACGATGATTGACCGCTCGGAGTCGGAACCGGCCTCGAAGACCCACTCGTGAACCTGCGGCTTGATCTCCACCTTCTTGACCCCGGGAACCTTCGCAAGTCCGGCGATGTCGATCTCGTTATCGAAGTGGCCGATGTTGCCCACAATGGCCTTGTTCTTCATGCCCAGCATGTGCTCGGCCATGATGACGTCCTTGTTGCCAGTGGTGGTGATGAAGATGTCACCCTGGGCAAGGACAGACTCCAGCTTGGCCACCTGGTAGCCGTCCATGGCGGCTTGCAGGGCACAAATGGGGTCGATCTCGGTAACTACGACGCGCGAACCCTGGCCGCGCAGTGCTTCTGCCGCTCCCTTACCGACGTCGCCATAGCCACAAACCACGGCAACCTTGCCGCCCATGAGGACGTCCGTTGCACGGTTGATGCCGTCCGGCAGCGAGTGGCGGATGCCGTACTTGTTGTCGAACTTGCTCTTGGTGACGGAATCGTTGACGTTGATGGCCGGGAACAGCAGCTTGCCCTGTTCCGCGAGCTGGTACAGCCGGTGCACGCCAGTGGTGGTTTCTTCCGTGACGCCCTGGATCCGGGCTGCCACGCGCGTCCACTTCTGCGGGTCCGCGGCCAGGGTCCGGCGAAGGAGGTCCAGGATGAGGACGTACTCTTCAGGATCTTCCTCGGTGGCTGCGGGAACAGCACCTGCTGCCTCGAAATCGACGCCCTTGTGCAGCAGTAAGGTGGCGTCACCGCCGTCGTCCAGAATCATGTTGGGACCCAGCTCCGGGTTTTCGTCCGCTCCCGGCCAGGTGAGGATCTGCTCAGCGGTCCACCAGTATTCCTCGAGGGTCTCGCCCTTCCAGGCGAAGACGGGAACGCCTTGCGGATCCTCCGGCGTGCCTTTGCCGACGACGACGGCGGCAGCGGCTTCGTCCTGGGTGGAGAAAATGTTGCACGAAGCCCAACGGACCTCGGCACCCAGAGCGGTGAGGGTTTCAATGAGGACGGCTGTCTGGACCGTCATGTGCAGCGAACCGGCGATGCGGGCGCCCTTGAGCGGCTGCGAGGGGCCGAACTCAGCACGAAGGGACATGAGCCCCGGCATTTCGTGCTCGGCGAGACGGATCTGGTGGCGGCCTGCCTCGGCAAGGGAAATGTCAGCCACTTTGTAGTCGAAAGTCATGGAAGTCCTTATAGATGTTTAGGCGTACCGTGCGGGATTGCTGTTCTGGAAGTACGTCAGGCTTTGGCGTGGTGCTGGCCGGAACTTGCGGCGTTGGAGGCAGCAAGCAGTTCCGGGGGCAGAAGCAAGGGAATGCCGTCCTCGATCGCGTAACGGACCTTTTCACCGTTCTCGGCGGCAGCCGTTGAAACAAGCTCCTCGCCCTCCTGGACCAGCGGTGAGCCCGTCACGGGGCAGCGCAGGATGGACAACAGTTCAGGACTGACCTTTGGCATGAATGATGCTCCCTGGATGGCGCGGGTGTGGCGCCGCTGGCGGATTTATCTGCAGATTCCAGCCTACAGCGCACGACCATCCCCCAAGGAGCCGACGACGATTTGAGTCCCGGGGTTGCCGCAGTTGGCTCAGCCAGAACGGACTTAGGACGGTTCGCGCAGAATCCGCAAGTGGCCACGGCGCGTACCTTCAACCATGGCGGGGGGCTCGACATGCGGCCTACTGGTACGGGGTGGGGTGTCCGTTGCCGCTGAGGCGGCTTCCCGCACGGCGTTGGCGAGTGCCAGCAAGTCATCCGGGCCAGGCTCCGGAGGTGTTGTTGGCATAGCCAGGCGAAGGACTTCCCAGCCCCGTGGAACCGTAAGGGATTCCGCATGCTGGGCGCAAAGATCGTACGCATGCGGTTCGGCGTACGTGGCCAGCGGGCCGAGGACCGCTGTGGACTCGGCATACACGTACGTCAAAGTAGCCACCGCGGATTGGCGGCAGGCGGACCTTGAACACTGACGAATAGCACCCACAACATCCCAGATTAGCGCCCTTTGGCCCATACTCTGCGCATTGGCTGGCCGTGCCCGCCCGGAAGCTGCAGTCTGCGCCGGTCACGGCGCGCTGTTCGCCATGATGTCGCGTTGGCGGTTCCTCGGGACTAAAGTCGATATATGCAGTCACAGCCACATGTTCCTGGCTTCACAATCCGGTGGACTGACGCCGAAGGCGATCAGGCAAAGGAACACACCGGCGCGGATGTCCGTGGTTTCCGGCGGCGCCGGAGAAACCGTCACGGCAGAGGACTGCGGGGGGAACTCATGCTCCCAAGTCTTCCCGGCTTCCGGACCCGTGCCGAGCGTTTTGACGACATGGTGCTGGACTCCGCTGAACGCCTCCAGGATATGTGGGGCAAGCAGTTGGATGGCGTGCTCTTCGCCGTCGACGAAATCCCGCCCAACCTGGAGCAATTGGTGGCCGAAGGTACGGCAGCTCCCATGGGCTCCTACACCCCGGGCGGCCGCGGCGAAGCACCCATGATCACTGTGTACCGCCGTGTCGTGGAACAGACTGCCGGAACACGGGAAGAGCTCCAGGACCTCGTCCACGACGTCGTGGTGGAGTACACCGCGGAAATGCTCGGTGTACCGCCGGAGACGCTGGATCCCGTGTACCGGCGTCGTTACCAGTAGCGCCGGTAGCGCCTGGCCCGTAGCGCCTAGTAGCCCACTGTCACAGGAACTTTTTCGAGCCCCGCAGCCGCATCCTGGATGCCCAGCACGGACACGTCGGCGCGATCCTGCTTACCCAGGAGAAGCGCTCCATATACAGGATCCCCTGACGCTGAAACCACGTACCCGGCAACCACTGCCTGTCCGGATTTTGCCGGAAGCTCGATCAGCGAAGTTGTGCCACCGGACATGTCCACCTCCACGGACTTGCCCACCTTCCCATCGGCTGTCACTGGTGCGTAGCTGACAGTTGCACGTCCCTCAGGAACACCGAAGCTAAAGAAACCCTGCCCGTCACGGGGCACTGCCACCACATGCTGGCTGCCAAGGCGGGCCGAGGACGGCGACCAAGCGAAATCCGTTGGCTCTTCGGCCTTGGCTCCCCGCGCAATCCGGGTTGAAGCCACGAACGCGACATCAGAACTCGCGCTCACGGTGTAACTGCCGGCCGGAACGCCGTCGAGGTCCAAGGTAGCAACCGTGCCGCCCTTAACGGTGACTACTCCCCCGTTGGGGAGCTGGCGCTCACCGTTGGCGCCGTACAGCCGGACTTGAACCACGGCGTCCGTGGACCCAGGTACGGCTATTTGAAGCGCGGGAACAGCATCGGCGAAGCCCGATTTGCTGCCCAGCGCCTTGATCGCTGCCGCATCCTGAATGTCGACGCCGGCCATCACCTGGAGATTGGACGGCCCGGAACCTGGGGACAGGAACTCCACCCCACCCGGCACAAGTCCACGGAGCACGCTCTGCTGGATGGTCCCTGCAACGGGTCCGCCCGAGCTGCGTACGTGCACTGCCAGTTGGGATTCGCCGGGGGCAAGGCCGGCAAGGTTTACCGCGCGCGTTGTCCCTGGAGCCACCAAAAGACCCCGTGCGCCAGGCGCCTGGATCTGTCCCTGGGCGCCAAAGAGGTCCAGGTTGACGGTAGCGGGCGTTTCCGATGCATTGCTGAGGTTCAGGACCGCCGTCCGGCCAAGCGCGGTGTCCGCACCCAAAAGCCAAGCGTCGTTTCCGGGTTGCTGACACGGAGCCGCCGCAAGGCCGCGGAGGTCGCCGTCCTTGGCTGAATAGCTCAGGTTCGCGGCCAAGGAGGCTTGTTCGTTTCCGATCGGGTCAGCAGCCACCACGGTAGGTGCGGTCACAGGGCTGATGGATGCAGCCGCTGCCGCCAAAACCGGTGGACCGGAAGTGGGCGATGGTGTGCTCGTGGGGGTCTTGGCAATTTCCGCAACTGCGTCCCCTGCCAGCGACATCACTTTACTGCCCGGAATGGTGCCTGCGGGATTGCTCAGGACCAGTGCGTTAAGCGCACTCGTGGCTGTGGTGGAAACCGGGCTGAACTCAGCATCAGTGTCCACATCGGTTCCCGTGACAAGGCGCGCAGGTTCCGGGCAAACGCCCAGGGAGCGGCCCGCAGGAACATCGGCTTGCCGGACGTCCACTGCAGAGCCGCCAGAGGGCGCTGGAACCATCGAGGTGGCAGCGACTGCTCCGCCTCCCGCCGCCAGGATCACTGCTGCTGACAAGACCCCAGTGATGATCCCCTTGTTGGAACTGCGGGCGCCCTTGCTGGAACTGCGGGCATCCTTGGCGGAGTTGCGTGCATCTTTGGTGGAACTGCGCGTCCCGTCATCGTCCGCCTGCTTCTTTGGGTCCTCAGACACTGCTGTACTCCTTACGGAGGGAGACTTCGTCCCTCGACATGCCGGTTCGCGAGCGGCGGGCGGGCATCGGAACTGCCAGCAGCACGGTCAGTCCGAACACGACGGCCTGCAGGATCCCGAACCAAAGACCCCAAGGGTTGGTGTACCGGATTTCCAGGTTGCCTCCATTGGCCGGAAGTTCGAAAGCCTGGGCCCATCCGGAGGTGGCCGACTTCAGCTGTCGCCCATCCATCCAAGCACTCCAGCCGGGATCGGACCGTTCAGCCAGGACCACCCGACGGCCCTCGTCACCCGCGGGCACCGCTGCGTCAACGGACACCTCAGCTGACGGCAGGGAGCCGATGGCCTCACCTTGGGCGTTGAGAATGCGCACCCTGTGCGTGGTGTCTGCGGCGGTGGCGGCAGCGGGATTCCGCGGGGTTACGCGCCACAACCACCCGGCGTCGGTTTGTCCAACAGCAACAAGGCCCGGGACGGCGTCGATCCTGCTGGCCGTCAGCTGGGCCGCGTCATCAGCGGCCTTGAGCACCACAAAACCGGCACCGAGCTGCTCCAAATCGTTGCGGGGGTCCACCCCTGTGCTCGCCACAATGGTGGCCACTGCCCTGCGGAGGGAGGCGGTAGCGGCGTCGTCGGCAGCAATCTCTTCGYGACCCGGCGCCCCAATAATGGTCCTGGCCGAAGAGATGGTGGACAAGTTGTCCAGCGTAGTCCCTGCACCACGCATCAGCGAGGACGTAAAGGCACCCTGCTCGCCGCTGGTGATAACCAACGTTCGCGTACGTTCGGGTCCCTCTCCGCGGTCGACGGCGGTGGCTGGCAAGGTGTCGTTATCCACCGGCCACACTTGGCGGGCCGAGCCCAAAGATGGCTTCTCATGGGCCTCTGACGTTGTGGCGTCAGCGGTTTGGGTAGCCGTTGGGGCCTCGGATGAGGGCTGCAGGACGTTTTGTCCTGCCCATGCCACCATCCCGGCCAACGGTCCACAGACGAGGAGAGCCAGTGCCACGCCCGAAGCTACGCGCCGCAAGGGCGACTTCCAACGGGCGGCATCAGTCGTCCTGGTGGGAATGGCGAAGATTTTATCGGCGCCGAGCAACGCCGCACCGAGCAGCAGGATGCCCGCCGCTGAAACCGCCGGTCCGGTGAAGGGACCAACAATCACATTGTTGTTGACGCCTGTGGCCACGTGGCCCATCAGCCAACTGCTGGCCAAGGTAGCCAGCGCGGCCAACCAGAAGACGCGTGCCAGGACGGTGCGCTTACCAGGAAGGAACAGTGCTGCGACAGCCAGGAGAAGTACTGGCACGCTGACCAGCAGAGCAAGCAACAGAGCCCAGGGCACAGGGCCAGGCCCGAACATCCCAAGACCTGTGAGGCCGCCGTCCATTTCGAACGCCAGGGGCTGGCCCAGGAACTGTTGCCACAGTGGGGCCGCGTCGAAACTGAGTGGCAAGCCCGGATCGGCCAGCAAGGACCGGGGGCGGTCAAGTACCGAAATTCCATAGGGAATGAACAGTGCGGCGCTGGGCAAAAGCGACCACCAGAGTGTCTTGCCCCGCGGTCCGAGCACCACGGCTGCCAAGACGACGACCACCGTAATGGGCCCCAAGAGGGACGGTGCCGATGCAGTGATCGCAGCCATAGCCAAGCCCGCAGCCGCCGCAGCGGTCCAGGACGGGGTGCCGTTAATGCCCGGTTTACCGAGCACGAGGGCCGGGCGGCGCGTGAAAGGTACCCGTGTGGCATGGGCACGGCCTATCGCCGAACCCGAGGCACGTATTAGCGCCAGCATCAGCAACGGCATCAGGACGTGCGCCACCAAAGCACCTGGCCTGCCCTGGTTTATGGCAACCAGCAATGCAGGCGCCCCGGACCAGGCAAGAGCGGCAACAATCCGGAACCGGCGCCGGGTGGTCAAAGCCCCTGCAGCGAACCAGGCACCGATTGCAGAGAGTGGCATGGCCAGGATCAGCAACCACACTGTTGCCGAGTTGCCATCGCCACCGCCAAACAGGGAAAGGAGCCACAACACGTAAGCGAAGGGATCGGCGTGCCCGGGCAGTCCCGCACCGAGGGAAATCCACCACGTGGAGGCGTTGGCCCAGATATCGGAGGGTGACTCGGACAATGGGAGGAGCCCTCCCCCCGCCACAGTTCCCGTGCGAAGGAGGCCGAAGAGCCCAATGAAAGAAGCGGCGAACGCGATGAGGGCGGCAGCAACTGCGCCGGTGCCAACCCATCCGCGTTCGTTGGTGGCCAGCGCTGCGAAATCGTCAGAGGCATCGCCGCTGGGTTCGGGGGCGAGAAGATCCGAGGCCACAGTAGTTTCCTCGCTGGGGCGGATGGCCTCCAGCAGGGAACGCCTGTTGGCACGGACTTCGCGCGACGACGCTTGGAGGCCCCGGACCACCGAACGGTGCAAGCGGCGGGTCTTCGCGGCAATCCGGCGGCCTCTTGCAATAGCGAGGGGCCGCACCAAGCCAGCGACGGTGGCCGTGAACTGGGAGAATCCGTAGCCCGGTTCCTTGACCAAAATACTCAGCACCAGACGGACGAGTGCGCCCAAGAGCGCCCCCACAGCCTGGAACGGCAGGTTCCACCACGGCGTGTGTTTGAGGCGCATGTGAATTTGTGCTTTGCGTGCTGCGGAGGACGTACCCAGACCGTGCGGCCGGTGCTCCACGTGGAACATGCGCGCGCTTGGCACCACCACCACGCGGTTACCGGCAAGCCAGTTGCGCCAGCAGAAATCGACGTCGTCTCCGCTGCCCGGCAAGGCAGGGTCAAAACCCTGCAACTGCTCCCAAACGTCCCTGCGGATCAACATGCCGGCAGAGTTCACCGCGAAGGTGTCAGAGCGGGCATCGTATTGCCCTTGGTCCACTTCGTCGGCGTCGATCAGTGTGAGGCGTTCGGCCCAGCGGCTGGTGGACAAGCCAACGTCCACCACATGACGGTCGTCGTGCCACCCAAGCTGCTTGCAGCCGGCAACAGTTACCGAAGTGGTCCGTTCCACGGCGTGGAGAAGCTCGGTCAAGGCGTCAGGAGCAGGAGCGGCGTCGTCGTGAAGGAGCCAGATCCATTGGACAGCACCGGCCGCTTCAGCGTCTTCGGCTCCGTCGTTGGGTGCAAGCTCGTCCAGGCCCGCCTGGACAGCGGCACCAAAGCCAGACTTTGGCTGGACGTACTTGGTGACGTTTGCTTGCCCCAAGGCCTCCCAGAGCAAGTCGAGGGAGTTGTCAGTGGATCCTGTATCAATGCCAATGGCGGCATCTGCCGAACGCGTCTGGTCCGACAGTGCCGCCAAGGTCCTGGGGAGATAGTTCCCGCCATCGTGGGAAACCACGACGGCGGTAACGTGTACTTCCTTAAGAATTAGACTGCCCGCTTCCTTAGCCGGCGACGTTCGCGCTCGGAGAGCCCGCCCCAGATGCCGAATCGTTCGTCGTTTGCGAGGGCGTACTCAAGGCACTGAGAACGGACGTTGCACGCTCCGCAGACCTTCTTCGCATCCCTAGTTGAGCCGCCCTTTTCGGGGAAGAATGCTTCCGGATCCGTCTGGGCGCACAGGGCGTCTGTCTGCCAACCGAGTTCGCCCTCGTCATCGAAGTCGCCTTGGCTCGGCAGTCCGATCCACACCGGCTGTCCTGGGATTTCCTGAGGACGACGCAACTCCATCGGAGGGTCGTCCACATCTTCGTCCGGCCCGGCAGGCAGGTCGCCAATCAACGCCTCGTGTGCAGCGAGGAGGGCAGTTGCCTGATCCTCCAACGACTGCTGCACGTTCTGGTTGTATCGGTCTGCCGCTTCCGGATCCGCCGGGTCCACGTACCAGTCCCCTGGTACCTCCCGCGAACGGTATTTCACCGACGCATGTTCTGCGACGACTGCATCTTCCTGGATACGCAACGCTTGCCCCATGGCGTCCCTCCTGATTTTGCAGCTGCTGCTTGGATGTATTTCCGATCCCCGGTGTTGTTCCGGGAATCTGTGCAGCGGCGTTGATTACTAATTACACGCGTGTAACTACCCGCCAGTCAAGCCGTGCCGGGATAATAATCAAGAATCTGTAGAAACGTGGGATGCGCCACGCCCAACGTTTTCCGCCGTGGCGCGGCTGGTTGGAGGAAAAACGGAAGCCCCGCATCACTTTGCATGAACAATTCCTGACATTCCGCGGAATTCCCAAGATCACGCCCGGATGTCCATCGATTGGACTTAACGGAGGTGTGTCGCATTTCACATTTCCCCGTGGGGCGGCGGCCCCACCGTGGCAGGATTGATCCATGAGCATCCCGGCAGCGAACCTGATGACCACCCTGCGATCCGGCCATTCCACCTCCCCGAGGCTGACGTGGTACGGCCCTGATTCCGAGCGCGTGGAGCTCTCCGGGCGGGTCTTGGACAACTGGGTTGCCAAGACCAGCAACCTGCTGCAGGACGAACTGGACGCCGAGCCGGGCAAGGCTGTCCGGTTGGACCTTCCCGCACACTGGAAATCCTTTGTGTGGGCACTCGCCGCCTGGCAGTTGGGCATGGAGGTGGTCTTCGATGGCACCACCGCTGACCTGCTGGTAACAGACACTCCCGACGACGGCGCCGGGGCCGGCTTCGAGGCGGTCGTCGCCGTGCCGCTCGCGGCACTTGCGATGCGGTGGCCCGGCGACCTGCCACCCGGCGTCGTGGATTATGCTGCGGAAGTCCGCTCCCATGGTGACGTCTTCATGGCGCACAACGAACCGGAAGCCGGACTCCCGGCCGTCCGTGGCACAGCGGGCCACGCCCATGACACCCTTCTGGACGGATTCGCTGCACCCCAGGAAACCGGCGTACGGCTCTTGGTTCGGGCGGCCGACGGTTTGGAGCCGGGCTTGGCAGCGGCGTTGGGCGCGTGGAAGGAAGACGGCTCAGTGGTGCTGGTGCATCCCGACCTGGAAGTGACCGAGCACCTGATTGAGAATGAGCGCGTCAGCCGATCCTGAGATCAGTTCTTGATGGAGGGCACTTCGCCGGTCGGCGGTGCGCCATGGCCCGCCTCCGCAGCTGACTTCTCCTTGTGATGGAGCTCCAGGATCTCGTGGTCGTGGGAGTAAGCCGGCTCGGCATCCAACTCTTCGTTGAAAACCCAGAAGCGGTATGCGAAGAACCGGAAAATGGTGCCCAGGACGAGCCCCACGACGCTTCCTGCGATAAACAGCGACGGCTTGTCATTCAGGTCCAGCACGTACTTGGCGAACCACACGCAACCGGAGGCAATCAGCAGCCCGACGAAGTTCATGACGGCAAACAGAACGGCTTCACGGACCACGTTCGCCTGTTTACGGTGGCGGAAGGTCCAGAAGCGGTTGGCTACCCAGGAGAACACGCTTGCAACGATCGTCGCAATGGCCTTCGCCCAAACTTCGCTTCCGTGCATCGGGCCCGAAAACAGCCAGATGTAAACTGCCGAGTCAATGACAAAAGCAACACCGCCTACGGCGCCGAACTTTGCTACCTCGCGCCAAAAAAGCGAGGCAAGTCCGCGGATGCGATCTGCAAGTGTGGTGATCATGACCCTCCATGGCCGTTGAAAAGTGGGCCGATGGGCCTCATCCATTTTAGCGCCCATTTCCAACCGTTCCCTTTGAGTGCCCTGTGAGAACGCCGATACCGGGGCCTGGGCCACGTCGAAATGGTCACGAAACAGCGGCTGAATCAGTGTTCCGGCCGCTGGTTCGGTAGGCTGAACCTTGTGACTTTTCCAGTAATTGGCGTTGTTGGCGGCGGCCAGCTCGCACGCATGATGGCCCCGCCCGCTACCGCTCTAGGCTTCGAACTACGCGTTTTGGCTGAGGGCGAGGACGTTTCGGCTGTCCCCGCCGTGGCCAACGCCCCCGTTGGTGACTACAAAGACCTGGACGCTCTCCTTGAGTTCTCCAAGGGCGTGGACGTCCTGACGTTCGATCACGAACACGTTCCCACGGAACATCTGCGTACCTTGATCGACGCCGGCGTGAACGTGCAACCCGGACCCGATGCCCTGGTCAATGCGCAGGACAAGCTCGTGATGCGTGCGGCCATCGATCGCCTCGGACTGCCCAACCCGGAGTGGGCCGCCGTCGACTCCGTAGAAGAGTTGGTGGCGTTCGGCGACAAGATCGGCTGGCCCGTAGTGCTGAAGACGCCGCGTGGCGGCTACGACGGCAAGGGCGTCCGCATCGTTGACTCCGCCGATGATGCCGCTGGTGCTGCCGACTGGTTCCAGGCCATGAGTCCCCTGCTTGCAGAAGCAAAGGTGGATTTCAGCCGCGAACTCTCGGCCCTTGTGGCCCGCACGCCCAGTGGCGAATCGCGGGCATGGCCCGTAGTTCACACCATTCAGGTTGACGGCGTGTGTGACGAAGTTATCGCCCCCGCCCAGAACATTCCACTCGAGGTTGCTGCTGCTGCCGAGGGGGCTGCACTACGCATCGCCAACGAACTCGGCGTTACGGGCGTCATGGCCGCCGAGCTCTTTGAAACCCCTGGGGTTGGTGCTGGGTTCCTCATCAACGAACTCGCAATGCGCCCGCACAACACGGGGCATTGGACGCAGGACGGATCGATCACCAGCCAGTTCGAACAGCATCTGCGTGCGGTACTGGACCTCCCACTGGGCGCCACGGATGCTGTGGCCCCGGTATTTGTCATGAAGAATTTCCTGGGTGGGGACAACCAGAATCTCTTCGAAGCCTTCCCCATGGCCTTGGCTTATGAACCGGCAGCGAAGGTGCACTGCTACGGCAAGTCCGTGCGGCCCGGCCGAAAGATTGGGCATGTGAACCTGGCTGGCACCTCTACCTCGGAGGTAGATTCCGTCCGCCAACGCGCCACGGCAGTAGCCAACATCATCCGTGACGGCCGGATGCCCGCACAGACCACCCACGAGGAGACCGAATGACATCAGCATCAACAGCCCCGCTCGTAGGTCTCGTTATGGGCTCCGACTCCGACTGGCCCGTCATGGAAGCCGCCGCGGACGCCTTGGCTGAGTTCGGCATCCCCTTTGAAGCGGACGTCGTCTCGGCGCACCGCATGCCCACTGAGATGATCCGCTATGGCCAGACTGCGCACGAGCGCGGCCTTCGCGTCATCATCGCCGGAGCAGGCGGGGCCGCCCACCTTCCTGGAATGTTGGCTTCAGTCACTCCCCTGCCCGTCATCGGCGTCCCGGTTCCATTGAAGACACTGGACGGCATGGACTCACTGTTGTCAATCGTGCAGATGCCTGCCGGTGTGCCGGTTGCCACTGTTTCCATCGCCGGTGCCCGCAACGCAGGACTCCTTGCTGTACGGATGCTCGCCTCCGGCACAGACGAACTCGCAGACCGCCTTCGCGAAGACTTGCTCAAATTCGCCCAGGAGTTGAACGACGTCGCCACCAAGAAGGGCGAAAACCTGCGCCATAAGGTTGAAGAGGTCTTTTCCCCAGCAAATGCTTCCGCCCGGAGCAGCCACTAGGACGGCAGCGGATGACCACCATGCACAAGAACCCAAATCAGTCCGGCGCCGCCCTGACTGATCCAGTCCGCTATCCATCCGGGGCCAGCGCCCCGGTGCGGACCAAACGCGCCTTCGTGCTGGTCCTCCTCACGCTCTTCATCCCCGGCAGTGCCCAGATCGTGGCAGGTGACCGCAAGCTGGGCCGCCTCGCCCTTCGCGTCACACTCACTGTGTGGGCCCTGGCTTTGCTGACGCTCTTGATTGCGCTGGTGAACCGGAGCATGCTGCTCAGCATCGTCACCCATCCCGTGGGCTCGCTGTTCATCATCGTTGTCCTCGTTGCCCTGGCTTTGGGCTGGGCCTACCTGTTCCTGAACACCTTGCGGATCATCCGGCCCAACCTGCTGGCGCCCGGGATGCGGCCCATCATTGCCGTCGTCCTTGCAGTAACGACAGTTGTGGCCAGCGGGTCATTGGGCTACCTTGCCTACGTGTTGAACGTCAGCCGCAACGCGATCGGCAGCATCTTCAACGCGGGCCCTGCCATCGATCCCGTGGATGGCCGCTATAACTTCCTGATGATGGGCGGCGACGCCGGTGACGACCGCACAGGTCGGCGTCCGGACAGCCTGTCGGTCATCAGTGTTGACGCCAAAACGGGTGAAAGTGCCATCATTTCCGTTCCCAGGAACCTGCAGAACGCACAGTTCAGCGAGGGATCCCCCATGCGGAAGATCTACCCCGACGGCTATAACTGCGGCGATGAATGCCTCATCAACGCCGTCAACACCGAGGTCACCAATAATCACAAGGACCTGTACCCGGGCGTTGCCGATCCCGGCGCCCAGGCAACACTGGAAGCGGTGTCCGGGACCTTGGGTATCACGGTGCAGGCCTATGTGCTGGTGGATATGGACGGGTTCGCCAAGCTCATCGACGCCATGGGCGGCATCCGCATCAAGGCTGGCGGCTGGGTACCTATCAGTGGTCCCGTGACTGACGAGGCCAACGGGATCCACGGCATGCCCGATGGCTGGATCCCTGCCGGTGACCAGCACTTGGATGGCTTCCACGCCCTTTGGTATGGCCGTTCCCGCGAATTCGTTGACGACTACGCCCGTATTGCACGCCAGCAATGTGTACAGCAGGCCATGCTCAAGCAGCTGGACCCGGGCACGTTGCTGACCAAGTTCGAGGACATCGCCAACGCAGGCACCAAGGTGGTGGAATCCAACATCTCCTCCGCGCAGCTGGGAAGCTTCGTGGACCTTGCCTTGAAGTCCAAGAGCCAACCGGTTAAGCGCCTCACTATTGGCCCTCCCGATTTCGAGGCCTCGTTCTCCACAGTGCCGGACTTCGACCTGATTCACTCCAAGGTCCAGGAACTGCTGACCTCCCAGGACAGCCCCAAGGCCGACGACTCCATGGTGTCCAACAATGGCAGTGTGGGTTCCAATGTCGCGGCAGCGGGCCCAGTCCCCGGCAGCTTCCCGGCCGCCATGCCCGCGGGCCAGCAGCCCTCGCCGTCGTCCTCGGACTTCACGCCGGTGACCACCACGCCGGACGGTACGCCCATCACGGAAGAACTGCTCAACGGCCTCAAGGCCCAGGGCGACGAGCAAGGCATCCGGGATCTCGTGGCAACCAATGGGCAATGCGCCCCGCTGTAGCCTGCAGCAGCACCACCACCTCACGTTCAGCGCGACGATAAGGACTTTCCTTCGTGTACCAGATTGAGAATGTTTTGCGACCCTACGCGTGGGGTTCGACGACGGCGATTGCCGGCTTGCTGGGGCGGCCCGCGTCAGGTGGTCCGGAGGCAGAAATGTGGATCGGCGCCCACCCTGATTCCCCGTCCACAGCCATTCATCCAAATGGGGTCACGCAACCCCTTGACGCCCTGATCGCCTCGGATCCTACCCATTTCCTGGGAGCCGACAGCCTTGCCGAGTTCGGGCCCCGGCTTCCCTTCCTCACCAAGATTCTGGCCGCAGAGCAGCCACTTTCTCTGCAGGTGCACCCTAGCTTGGAACAAGCACGCGAAGGCTTCGCCCGCGAGAATGCCGCAGGGATCCCCGCCGATTCCTCCGAACGCAACTACCGGGACGATAACCACAAGCCGGAGATGATTTTTGCACTCACGCCGTTCCGGGCATTGTGTGGGTTCCGCTCCCCTGCAGCAGCCAAAGGTGTTTTTGAGCACCTTGCCAAAGTGCTGGACTCCGCCGCGGTGGAGGTCCCCGCAATCATCAGCGGCGTAATTTCCGACCTCAGCCTGCCCAATGAATCCGAAGCCCTCAAAGCTGCCTTCACACGCCTGATCGAGGGCGGCAGCGAGGTCTCGGATGCCATTCACGAGGTAGAGGCCGTCCTGCGTGCAGGCGCCCCGCAAGAGCCCCACGAAGATGCGCTGGCGGCAATGCTGGGAATCAACGAGGCTTTCCCCGGCGATCCTGGTGTGCTCATTTCCCTTCTCCTTAACCACCTTTCCCTGCAACCAGGCGAGGCCGTGTACCTGCCGGCCGGCAACGTTCACGCCTACCTTCACGGCCTGGGTGTGGAAGTCATGGCTTCCTCGGACAATGTGCTGCGCGGCGGACTCACCCCCAAGCATGTGGACGTCCCGGAACTGATCAAGACCATCCGCTTCGAATCGATGGGTGTGCCCCACGTTGAAGCCAGCGGCACGGAGTTCGGCCAGGAACTATACCGCCCGCCGTTCAAGGAGTTTCAGCTCCAACGGATCGAACTTGGCCCGGGTGCCGAACCGGTGCCGCTGGCACAGTCCGGTCCCGCCGTCGTCGTGGTTGTTGCCGGTTCCGTGGTGCTCGACTCGCCCAAGAGCGACCTCCCGCTGCAGCGAGGCGGCGCCGCCTTCATCCCTGAGGTAGAAAGCCCAGTGAATGTTCATCCTGTGCAAGGCGCCACCGGTACGAGTATTGCCTTCGCCGTGACCACAGGATTGGGTAAGTGAGCGTGGACTTCTTTCTGCAGACCCCCGCTTGGGCTGAGGTCCAGCGCTCGCTCGGCCGCCGGGTCCATGAGCAGTCAGGTCCCGGATGGAGCTTCCTCGCGATAGAAGAAAAGAACCCGGCGGGCAAAGTCATCTACGCCCCTTATGGGCCTGTAGCAAAGTCCGTGGATGCCTTCGATGCCGCGACGGCGGCCTTGGTGGAATTGGCGAAGAAGGAACGTGCCGTCTTCGTGCGGATGGAACCTGTATCAGCCGGCTTCACAGCGTCCGAGGCCGATGCGCTCCTTCGTTCCCGCGGTCTGCAGCCGGCGCCTGTGAACCTGCAGCCGGAGTTGAGTTGGATCGTGGACCTTGAGGGCGACTTCAAGGACGTTCTCGCCGCAATGAAGCCGACCAACCGGAACCTCTACCGCAACATCCACAAGAAGGGCGTGACGTTCCGGGCATCCCAGGATCCCGCGGACATCAAAATTCTCCTGCACTTCCTCCACCTGACGGCAGCACGGAACGGCTTCAAGCCACAAAGCGATGAGTACCTCACCCAAGTGGCTGAGTGTTTGTTGCCCTCCGGTGCCGGAACGCTGTTCATTGCCGAACTTGAGGGCGAGCCGATCGCTGCCGCGTTCACCTACGATTCCTCGGACACCCGCACTTATGCCCACGCTGCACTGGATGACACCCATCGCAAGCTCAGCGCCGGCATTCCGCTCCTGGTCAACCTCATGGCAGATGCCAAGGAAAAGGGCCTGAAGCACGTGGACCTCTGGGGCGTGGCCCCTGAAGACCAGCCGGACCACAAATGGGCGGGCTTCACGTCCTTCAAGAAATCCTTCGGAGGCCGCGAAGTAGCCTACCCCGGCACCTGGGACCTCCCAGTGAACAAACTCCGCTACGGCGCCTACCAACTGGCCAGAAAACTCCGCGACAAACTCCGCTAGGCCAGTTCCCCCAAGTCAACACAAGGAACGCGTACGTCCACCACCCACTTTGACGCCGCCGACGCGGTGACACGCCGGCCATCCCGGCGTGTCGGACCACGTACAGCCTCAAAGTAGGTGGCGACGGCACACCCACAGGCCGACCACCCGGAAAGCACGACGGCGGCACTCGCCCGAGCGCCGCCGTCGAACCTAACCCGGAAGCGCACCTCGTGCCCCGGCTGACCACATGCACCTTCCCCGGCGACCCGGCAACGGCCAGGGCCGCGTACCGTCATGACCCTCTTTGACTCAACATTCACTGCGACACGCCCGGAATGACGGCATGTCGGAAGGCCTGCAGGATCAAAGTAGGTGGCGACGGCATACCCACGGCGGCCGCCCACCCCGGAAAGCACGACGGCGGCACTCGCCCGAGCGCCGCCGTCGAACCTAACCCGGAAGCACACCGCGTGCCCCGGCTGACCACATGCACCTTCCCCGGCGACTCACAAACAGACCCCCGACACCCAAATCCGCGCGTCCCCACCCCATTTCCGCAGCGAAATCGAGCTCAGGTGTCACCACCCCTCCCCCAAAAACGCGCGCAACCGGAGCCGGCTGGACACAAAGAAGGACGGCGAGTATCGCGAAAGCGGCATCAAATCGACGAGGTACGAGGAGATAGCCGCCGAGCGATGCTCGCCGTCCTTCTGTTAGGTGCGGAGGGGTTACGGCTTGCGCGCGTACGTCTCCCACTTGGATGCGTGGTGCTCAGCATCAACGAAGCGAACTGTGCCGGACTTCGAACGCATCACGATGGACTGCGTCAGTACGCGGTCCTTCGAGTAGCGAACGCCGCGGAGGAGGTCGCCGTCGGTGATGCCGGTGGCTGCAAAGTAGCAGTTGTCCGAGGTGACGAGGTCGTTGGTCGAGAGGACGCGGTCGAGGTCGTGTCCGGCGTCGATCGCTTTCTGCTTCTCGTCGTCCGAGGTGGGCCACAGGCGGCCCTGGATAACACCGCCGAGGGATTTGATGGCGCAGGCGGCAACGATGCCTTCCGGGGTTCCACCGATGCCCATCAGCGCGTCGACGCCGGTTCCGGACCGGGCTGCGGCGATGGCACCTGCGACGTCGCCGTCCATGATGAATTTGGTGCGTGCACCGGCTTCGCGGATTTCTTCCACGAGCGGGCGGTGCCGGTCGCGGTCCAGGATCATGACGTTGAGCTGGTTGACCTTGACGCCCTTTGCCTTGGCGATCAGGTGCAGGTTCTGCTTCACGGGCAGGCGCAGGTCCACCATGTCGGCAGCTTCAGGGCCTGTGACGAGCTTTTCCATGTAGAAGACCGCGGACGGATCGAACATGGAGCCGCGTTCGGCCACTGCCAGGACGGCAAGGGCGTTGTTGATGCCGAGGGCGGTCAGGCGGGTTCCGTCGATGGGGTCCACGGCGACATCGCACTCGGGACCGGTGCCGTCACCAACCTGCTCGCCATTGAACAACATGGGGGCTTCGTCTTTTTCGCCTTCACCGATGACCACGACGCCATTGAAGTGGACGGTGTGAAGGAACGAACGCATGGCGTCGACGGCGGCGCCGTCTGCCTTGTTCTTGTCGCCGAAACCTACCCAGTGGCCACCGGCAATTGCCGCGGCCTCGGTGACACGGACGAGTTCCAGCGCCAGGTTGCGGTCGGGTTCGTCGGTGCCGACGGCGAGCGACGGCGAAATCGTGGAATACTGCTGGGTCATTGGTGCAGGAGACACTTGAACCTCTTCTTCGAGTGACGATTCACGGGACCGGAACACGGTTGCACGAGGCAACCTGGGGTCCCTCTATGAACGATCATAGTCGCCGCATGCGTTTGGAGTCGCTGGATGACCACGGCCGGCAATTCCTGCGGTGAGGTTCCCGTTGTGTGTTCACAGCCGGGATGAGGGACTATGGAGGGGTGAGTGAAACGCAGGACAAGCCCGCTGCCGGCAACCAGCCCAAGGCCGCAGAGGCAACCCCCAACAGCGCCCCGGACGCTATGGATGCCCCTTATAAACCCGTCATTCCGGCAAAAGCCGCCAAGCGGGCCAATGCCTCTGTCATTGGCATGATCATTGCCCTGGTGCTGTGTGTCCTGGCATTCCTTCCTATTGTGTTGATGAACCCCGCTCCGAAGGGTGAGGGCTTTCGGCCCGCCGTTGACGTTGCTTCCATAGCCCGCAACGCTGCCGATGTGGCGGGATTCACACCTGTCACGCCGGAAACCGGCGACACATTCAAGCCGAACTACGCCCGCTGGGAATCCGGCACGGGAACGGGCGTGCCCACGTGGGAAGTTGGTTACCTGACTCCCAAGGAGGCCTTCATCGGCCTCACCCAGACCACCAAGGCGAATCCCACATGGGTGCTGCAGCAGACCGGCAACATGCCAGTAACCGGCACCCGTAACGCCGGTGGCCAGGATTGGGAGCTCCACGATTCCGGCAAGGACAAGCGCAGCATGGTTCTCAACTACCGCGGAACCACTATCATCCTGAGCGGCACGGCCAACCTTGCAGAGTTCGCCATGCTCGCCGCCGCCGTGGTTAAGTCTGCGGACCAAGCCGCTGCAGCGTCAGAATCTGCAGCGCCGTCCTCATAAGCACACGCGGCGCAACAGTTTTACGGCACGCCACCTCCGGGCCGTAAAGTAATCAGGTGCCTACTTATCTGACTCCCGCCCTTGCCTGGCGCCGCCTCCAAGAGGGCAACGAACGCTTTGTTGCCGGCGAATCCCTGCACCCCAACCAGGACGCCTCCCGGCGCTCGTCACTCATCGAGAACCAGAACCCCTTCGCCGTCATCTTTGGCTGCTCCGACTCCCGTCTTGCCGCAGAGATCATCTTCGATCTCGGCTTGGGCGACGCCTTTGTGGTGCGTACTGCCGGCCAGGTGATCGACGACGCCGTCCTCGGTTCCCTTGAGTACAGCATTGCCGAGCTCGGCGTTCCGTTGATAGTCATCCTTGGCCATGACAGCTGCGGAGCCGTTACGGCTACCAAGGCCGCCGTGGAAACCGGCGAGATGCCTGCAGGGTTCATTCGCGACCTCGTGGAACGCATCACGCCGTCCGTGTTGACGTCCCTGCGCAACGAACAGGAAGACGTCAATGACATGGTGGTGGAGCACGTCAAGCAAACCTCAGCGCGGCTGGCCGACAGCTCGCGTGTGATTTCGGACGCCATCGACGAAGGCCGAGTGGCTGTGGTGGGCTTGTCCTATAAGCTCGATGAAGGCCGTGCGGCCCTCGTTTCCGGGATCGGCAAGCTTTAGTGGACGGTGCTCCGGCCTTCGTGCCGGAGCACGTAGCACTCCATTCCGGGTTTTCGATGCGGCACCCAATCGCCCTAAGCTAGCCCCATGACTTCCACCACTGAGTTCCGTATTGAACATGACACGATGGGCGAAGTTCGCGTCCCCGTGAACGCCCTGTACCGCGCCCAGACGCAGCGTGCTGTGGAGAACTTCCCCATCTCCGGCAAGACGCTTGAGCGCACTCACATCGAAGCCCTTGCACGCGTCAAAAAGGCCGCTGCACTGGCGAACGCCGAACTGGGGGTGCTCGATGGTGAGCTCGCCGAGGCCATCGCCGCAGCTGCCGATGAGGTAGCCACCGGCAAGTACGACGGCGACTTCCCGATTGACGTCTTCCAGACCGGCTCGGGCACTTCCTCCAACATGAACACCAACGAGGTCATCGCTGAGCTCGCTTCGCGTGCCCTCGCCGCTGCGGGCAGCGACAAGGTTGTCCACCCCAACGACCACGTGAACGCTTCGCAGTCCTCCAACGATGTGTTCCCCACATCCGTACACGTTGCCGCCACCTCTGCCCTGATCAATGACCTGATCCCGGCCCTGGAATACCTGGCAGCATCCTTGGACCGTAAGGCCGAGGAGTTCAAGGACGTCGTCAAGTCCGGCCGCACCCACCTTATGGATGCCACGCCAGTGATGCTCGGCCAGGAGTTCGGTGGCTACGCCGCCCAGGTCCGTTACGGCATTGAGCGCATCAACGCAGCACTCCCCCGCGTCGCGGAGGTCCCCCTTGGTGGCACCGCTGTTGGCACCGGAATCAACACTCCTGCCGGCTTCCCGGAGCGCGTCATCGAACTGCTCGCAGCCGACACCGGTCTGCCGCTGACCGAGGCCCGCGACCACTTCGAAGCTCAGGCAAACCGCGACGGCCTCATCGAGGGTTCCAGCCAGCTGCGCAACATCGCGATCTCCTTCATGAAGATCAACAACGACCTCCGCTGGATGGGCTCGGGCCCCAACACGGGCCTGGGCGAAATCGCCATCCCGGACCTTCAGCCGGGCTCCTCGATCATGCCGGGCAAGGTCAACCCCGTTATCTGCGAAGCCTCCATCATGGTGTGCGCGCAGGTTATCGGCAACGACACCGCGATCGCTTGGTCCGGCACCAACGGCGCCTTCGAATTGAACGTCGGCATCCCTGTCATGGCTGCAAATCTGTTGGAGTCCATCCGCCTGCTGGCCAACACCAGTCGCGTGATGGCCGACAAGATGATCGATGGCATCACCGCCAACGTTGAGCGCGCCCGCTTCCTGGCCGAGGCTTCCCCCTCGATCGTGACCCCGTTGAACAAGTTCATCGGCTACGAGAACGCCGCGAAGATCGCGAAGATTGCCGTCAAGGAGGGCCTGACCATCCGCCAGGCCACAGAGAAGCTTGGCTTCGTCGGCGAGGGCGAAGGCAAGGTCACTGAGGCAGAGCTCGACAAGGCTCTCGACGTCACCACCATGACGTCCCCGGCTCACAAGAACTAATACTAAAAGCACGACGGCGGCCGGTACCTTTCGCACGAAAGGTGCCGGCCGTCGGCGTGCCCGGGAGTTTGCGTGCGGCTCAGCTCGCCTAAGCTCTACAAACTTTGCACTTTCTAGAAAAGAGTGCAAAACTTTACTTTGTGAGCAATAGTGCAAATATCGACGGCGGCCTCCGCGAGCGAAAGCGAGCCGCCACACGTTCGGCGATTACCGCCGTAGCCCGTTCCCTGACCGCCGAGCGGGGGCTGAACGGATACACCGTGGAACAGGTCTGCGAAGAATCGGGTATTTCGCGGCGTACGTTCTTCAACTACTTCCACTCCAAGGAAGACGCTGTGATCGGCGCGTTCTCGGACGAACTCCCCCAGGACGCCATCGAAGACTTCAATCGTGGGCCAGCAAGGAACGCAGACAGTATCTCGAGCTCTTTGCTCGCCGCCTTGCACCAGCTGACGTTGACCATCATGGAGCGTTCGGCAATCAGCCGGTCCGAGGTCCACCAGCTCATCGCTGCCATCAAAGCCGAGCCCCAACTCCTTGGCCGTATGACGCTTGAAGGCGAAGCCCGTGAGCGCCAATTCGCCGAACTCATAGCGCACCGCGAGGGCCTTTCACCCGAGCACCCCGAAATCGTCATGGCAGCGGCCGTCTTCGGAGCTGTCTCAAAGAAGACAGCGCAGCAGTTCTTCTCCGAGGACAACGTTCGGCCCTACCGCGAACTTCTGCGACAGAACCTCGGCGCAGCCCAAAAACTCTTTGCCCAACCGTTGGAAACCACACCTGCAGAAAACCCGAAGGATCACGCATGAGTACCCTTTCCAAGGCAGCCGAGCCGCTGCTGTTGACCCAGAAACGGATCTGGATCATTTTCTCGGCGCTGATCGCAGGCATGCTCCTGTCCAGCCTCGACCAAACCATCGTTTCCACCGCCATGCCCACGATTGTGGGCAAGCTGGGTGGAGTGGAGCACCAGGCGTGGATCACCACGGCCTACCTTCTGGCCACCACCATCGTCATGCCGATCTACGGCAAGTTCAGTGACATCCTTGGCCGGCGGAACCTGTTCCTCATAGCCATCGCGTTGTTTACGCTCGCTTCGGTGGGTTGTGCCTTCGCCACGGATTTCTGGGGCTTCGTGATCTTCCGTGCCATCCAGGGCCTCGGCGGAGGCGGCCTGATGATCCTGTCGCAGGCCATCATTGCCGACGTCGTGCCCGCCAAAGAGCGCGGCAAATACATGGGTCCCTTGGGCGCCATCTTTGGCCTGTCAGCCGTGGCCGGTCCGCTGTTGGGTGGATTCTTCGTTGATCACCTGACCTGGGAATGGGCCTTCTACATCAACATCCCCATCGGCATTGCAGCCTTTATCACGGCATGGTTCGCCCTGACGTTGCCGAACAAGAAGGCTGAGAAGAAGATCGACATCCTGGGTGTCCTGTTCCTTTCCGCAGCCACCGCCTGCCTCATCTTCTTCACCGATTTCGGCGGCAAGAAGGATGAAGGCTGGGATTCCCCGCTCACGTGGGCCTTTGGAGCCGGTATGGTTCTGGCAGCGTTTGCCTTCGTGATGGTTGAACGGCGTGCCGAGGACCCCATCATTCCACTAAGCCTGTTCAAGAACCCCATCTTCATCAACGCAACGGCCATTGGCTTCACGCTGGGCCTGGGAATGTTCGCGGCGATCGCCTTCGTACCTACCTTCCTGCAGATGTCCTCCGGGACCTCCGCCGCAGAGTCCGGACTGCTCATGGTGCCGATGATGGTTGGCCTGATGGGAACGTCCATCTACTCCGGCATCCGCATCTCCAAGACCGGCAAGTACAAGATGTTTCCGATCCTTGGTGCCTCACTGACCATCGCGGCCATGTTGTGGCTGACCACCCTCACGGCTGAAACTCCGATCTGGGTCATCTGCGTCCAGCTCTTCATCTTCGGCGCAGGCCTTGGCCTGATCATGCAGGTGATCGTCCTGGTTGTCCAGAATTCCGTTCCGGCAGACCAGATTGGCACGGCCACCAGCACCAACAACTACTTCCGCGAGGTGGGTGCCTCATTGGGCGTCGCCGTGTTCGGTTCCATCTTCACCAACCGCCTTGCTGAATCCTTGACCAACGCTTTTACCGGGGCAGGTGCATCTGCCGAGCAGGCCTCGCAGTCCACCAGCACGCTGGATCCACAGGCCTTGGCCCAACTGCCTGAGCAGCTTCGGGATGCAATCGTCAACGCCTACGCCAACTCGCTGGCGCCCGTGTTCTGGTATTTGGTTCCGTTCATCGCCATCGCATTGTTGCTGGCCATCACGCTCAAGCAGATCCCTCTCTCGGACACTGCCGGCATGGTGGCGCGGGGCGAGGCCGTCGGAGGTGCAGAGGCTGAACGCCTCGAAGCCGAACGCCTGGAAGCCGCTGTGGCCTCTGCCGAGGGACAAGAGCCCCGGCGGGCACCGGCTGACGCAGGCGCCAAATAGCCTAGTCCTCCACCTGGTACGCCACGGGGCCTTCGGGCTCCGTGGCAAGCCTGATGGCTTGAAGGTTTCCTTCGCTCATGTCAGGCAGTTCATCCAGGCCGAACCAGCCGACGTCGATCGATTCGTCATCGTTTACTTGAGCATCGCCGGAGACGTATCTGCAGCGGAAGGTGATGTCCAGAAAGTCGCAGATGTCGCCATTCGGAAAGGTCACCGGACCTACAACCCCGACGGCGATGATCCGCTCAGTTTCGGCCACAATCGCAGTTTCCTCGAAAATTTCCCTGACCAGCCCGGGAGCCGGATGCTCGCCTGGCTCAAGGATGCCCGTGATCACCGTCCAGTGGTGATTGTCAGCCCTTTGGCAGAGCAGCACCCGGCCATCGTCGTCGAAAACCACTCCCCTGACCGCCGGCAACCAGAGCGGGTCATTCCCGATCTTCTCCCGAAGCTTGAGGATAAATTCCGGTGCGCCCATGGCGTTAGCTTTCCTTCAATTCGATCGTGGCCAGTGAGTTGTTCAACGTGAGCACGCCGTCGTCGAGATTCCAGTGAACAGGCTGCTCAAAGAGCTTGACGGTCCAGCCCTCGTAGCTGCTGATCTGCAGCGGTTGGGTCCCGAGCCACGCTACGTCTCCAGTGGCATCGCTTCCGCGCACCGACGTAAAAGTGGAGCAACCCAGCGGACCGCCCTCGCAGAAGGGCTCCGGCTGCTGAGTCGTGAGCGGTTGGATGCTGGCCCCCGGGGTGGCATGGGGAACGTTGCCCGATTGCCCGCAGCCGGAGAGCAGCAAAGTGCAGGCCATGGTGACCCCCAGTACGGACCAAAAACTACTTCCCTGCACCGCAGCCCCCTCCAGGCGTGTTGAGCGCATCAAACCATCTGGGCTAAGCATGCCGCAGCCCGGTGAACCGCAGAACACGGGCAGCATTGCAGTTCGGCCGCAGTTGGCGCCGGCGGCCTCCGCCCTAACGGTTCAAGCAGGTAAAAGCACCATGCTCACCAGGGCTCCTGCCAGCATGAAGGGTCCGAACGGGATGGCTGAACCCAGCGTGCCGCGCCTGGACACGAGGATCACCAGGCTCCACAATCCGCCGAGCAGGAAGGCAGCGAACGTGCCCGCGAAGACATGGGTCCACCCAAGGTAGCCGAGGTAGAGTCCAAGCACCCCGGCCAGCTTCACGTCCCCGAACCCCATACYGGGTGGATAGACCAGGCGAAGCAGGAAGTAGAACAGCCACAGCACGCCGCCACCGGCCAGCACTCCGAGCCCAGGGATACCGAACATCGAGGCATCCAGCCCAGCGTCCGGGCCGCCAACGAACACCAGGACCGCAGCGCCCAGCAATAGGACGCCGCCCACCGCATAGGAGGGAAAGACGATCCGGTTCGGCAGCAGATGGCTCCGGACATCAATGATGGTCAGGCGCACCGCCATCACTACGAAGTACGCGCAGGCAAGAACCACCAGCCAGAAGCCCAGTGGGCTGGCGTCCCAGAGGTCGGCGAGTCGTCGGATCACCCTGCAGATGCTATCCCGAATTCGTCCAGGGGCCGGGTTGAACGCGTAGGTAAACTGTGGATATGGGGCGCTACAGTGCAGGTGAATCAGGTTTCGGACCGGACTTCGGGTCTGGTTTTGCGCCAGCTAACGGGCATGGCGGGCAGGCGCAGGACTTGTCCTCCACATTCCGCAATCTGTGCCGTTCTTCACCATGGAAGTGGACCAGCCTTCGT
The DNA here is from genome assembly GCF_052113945.1 of Paenarthrobacter sp. RAF54_2. Classification (NCBI taxonomy): domain Bacteria; kingdom Bacillati; phylum Actinomycetota; class Actinomycetes; order Micrococcales; family Micrococcaceae; genus Paenarthrobacter; species Paenarthrobacter sp. RAF54_2. The sequence continues at coordinate 265,411 of NZ_JBFRDV010000001.1, read as the reverse complement.
TTCGAATACCTCGAACGGCCTGGCACTGGCGCCAACATGGTCCGTGCATGGCTCAGGCGGCCCGGCGCGCTTCGTCTGGAGACTCCCGACGGAAAGCTGCTGCACAGCACCACGGGCATCAACGATTCCCGCGACGACTTTTACGTCAGTGCGACGCGACGCTCATGGTTGCTTCCGGCGCACCTCGTCACTCCGGTTTATGACGCCGCTGGCTTGGTCCGTAGGCGCCCGGAGGCGGCCTAYGGTGAACCCTCCTTTGGCAACGGACGGCTGGCTGCAGCACTGGATCCGGTGGAACTTGCCGGTAATGCGCCCGTCCCGCTGGAGTTCCCGGATTCCAATCCAGTGTCACTGGAAGAGCCCCGGGAAGTTGACCATGAGGGACGGTTGGCCTTGGAAACTGTGGTTACCCGTGGCCGAACCTACGTGCCCTTGGATCCTTCCCAACCTTTGGCCCATCCGGGACGCACGCTCATCAGGGTGGATGCAGGGACCGGGGTCTGCGTCGCCAGCCAAAGCCTGGACGGCGATACCGCAGGCAAGGGTCATTGGCTGAAGATCCTGGCCGTTGACGAATACATGCTGGACGATCTCTTCCTTGCCGAGTCAATGAACCTGACCGACGTTCGACGCCATATCTCCTGGGACATCGGCCCAGCAGCCTGACATCCCGAAGATCCACCAAGACTGTTACCAGCTCTGTGACTCGCATGCCCTCGACGGCCGGGCTAAGCTGCACCGATGACCACGCTCGCGGAAATCTGGCCGCCCTTCGGACTCACGCTCACGACTCCCCGACTGACCCTCCGTCCAGTTCTCGACGCCGATATCCCGGCTGCCGTCGCGGCGGCCCGATCCGGCGTCCACGAGCCCGGCAAGAGCCCGTTCAGCACCCCGTGGGCAGAACTCCCGGACGACGAGCTCGCACCCAACATGGCCCAGTGGTACTGGCGCTGCAGGGCCGGATTCACGCCTGACTCGTGGACACTTCTCCTCGGGGTCTGGCACAACGAGGACCTCCTGGGCGTCCAGGACATCGGCGCCAAGAACTTCAACACCCTCAAAACAGTCAGCACGGGCTCTTGGCTCAAGCAGTCCGCGCAAGGGCAAGGCTTCGGCAAGGAGATGCGGGCCGCCGTCGTGAGCTATGCGTTCGACTATTTGGAGGCGGAAGTGGCCGAGTCCGAAGCGGCCTCATGGAACAAGCAATCCCTGGGCGTCTCCCTGAGCCTCGGCTACGAACTCAACGGCCTCGTCCGCGATGGCTGGGGCGACAAAGTAGAAGAAGTCCAAAGAGTCCGCCTCACCCCGGAAACTTTCAAACGCCCCAACTGGACCCTTAAAATCCAAGGCCACGAAGAGCTGAAAACCTACCTGGGGCTGTGACGTGGAACGAAGGCGAAGGCCAGGCATCCGGCAGCGTGCGTCAAAAGCGAGGAACGAGCTAGCACGCAGAGGATGTCTGACCTTCGCCGGGCGCGGCACCTATGGGGTTAGATTTCGGCCCCTTCGAGCAGCTCCGTCACCAAGGCCGCAATCGGCGACCGCTCGGACCGGGTGAGGGTGATGTGACCAAACAGCGGATGACCTTTGAGGGTTTCGACGACGGCGGCCACGCCGTCGTGCCGACCAACACGGAGGTTGTCGCGCTGGGCGACGTCGTGGGTGAGCACGATCTTGGAGTTCTGGCCGATGCGGCTCATCACGGTCAGGAGGACGTTCTTCTCCAGGGACTGTGCCTCGTCCACGATGACAAAGGCGTCGTGCAGTGAGCGTCCGCGGATGTGGGTGAGCGGCATGACTTCGAGCATGCCGCGGTCCATGACTTCTTCCACGACTTCCTGACTGACCAACGCACCGAGTGTGTCGAAAACGGCTTGAGCCCAAGGGTTCATCTTTTCCGCTTCAGACCCGGGGAGGTATCCCAGTTCTTGGCCGCCTACGGCGTAGAGGGGACGGAAGACGATGACCTTGCGGTGTTCGCGACGCTCCAGGACGGCCTCGAGGCCCGCACAGAGTGCCAGTGCGGATTTGCCCGTGCCGGCCCGCCCACCGATGGAGACAATGCCCACTGCGGGATCCATGAGGAGATCGATGGCCAGCCGTTGTTCCGCCGAACGGCCATGGAGTCCGAAGACGTCACGGTCACCCTTGACGAGGCGGACCTGCTTGTCCGCCCCTACGCGGCCGAGCGCCGAGCCGCGGTTGGACAAGAGGACAAGCCCGGTGTTCACGGGAAGTTCCGCTGCGGCCGGGATGAAAACGGGCTCATGGCCATACAGAGTCGTGATTTCGTCTTCGCTGGCTTCCACTTCGGCTATGCCGGTCCAGCCTGAATCCTTGACGAGTTCGTTGCGGTATTCATCGGCGTGCAGTCCCATGGCAGAGGCTTTGACGCGCATGGGAAGGTCCTTGGACACCACGGTGACGTTGTGGCCCTCGTTTGCCAGGTTCTTCGCTACCGCCAGAATTCGGCTGTCATTGTCCCCGCCACGGAAGCCTGCGGGAAGGACCTCTGTGGAAATATGGTTCATCTCTACCCGGAGCATGCCTCCGTCGGCACCAATGGGTATCGCATGGTCCAGTCCGCCGTGTTCGATTCGGAGGTCATCCAGGAGCCGCAGGGCTTTGCGGGCAAAGTACCCTAGTTCGGGATCGTGGCGTTTGCCTTCGAGTTCGCTGATGACCACGATCGGGACGATGACTTCGTGCTCAGCGAAGCGCAGCAGTGCGTGCGGGTCTGATAGCAAGACGGATGTATCGATCACATAGCTGCGGCCCACTGCAGACGATGCTGTCCGTTCCCCCGATGAAACCCGTTTGGCGCGAGAGGTAGCTGCACTTTCCCCGTCAGAAACCATTGTGGGCAGTTGCTCAGAAATAGCCACATCGACTCCAGCCCCGGGCGGTCGCCCGGCCTAATGGTGAAGCGGCTCGGCCGGAAGGCCGGGCGTGGCCTCCCATGTAACTGGTGCGATAGTTCGCTCCATCTACTGGCCTCCCCGATCAGCGGGCGGTTTTGCCTGCTGATGGGATTAACGTAATCCCACTCACAGAAAATTCCGAAACCTGCGTCGGCAAGTCGCATTGCCAGCTGATTAATTCCTGGTTAACCGAAGCGCACCTAGGAGCCGAAGCGACGCTGGCGTCCGGCGTAGTCCCGGAGCGCCCGCAGAAAATCAACCTTGCGGAACGCCGGCCAGAGGGCTTCGCAGAAGTAGAACTCGCTGTAGGCGCTCTGCCACATCAGGAATCCGGAGAGCCGCTGCTCACCGGAAGTTCGGATGACAAGGTCCGGATCCGGCTGGCCGCGCGTGTAAAGGAACCTTGAGATGTCGTCCACCGAAAGTTCATCTGCGACGTCGGACATAGTCCGCCCTTTGGCGACCGCATCGCGGAGGAGTTCCTTCACGGCGTCGACGATTTCACGCCGCCCGCCATAGCCGACTGCCACGTTCACATGGATTTTTTCATGGACCGGGGTCCGGGCGGTCAGCTTATTCAGGCGATCGGCCAGGTAGTCCGGGAGAAGCTCTGGTGCGCCCATTGCGTGCACAGAGACGTCCTCGTTTTCATCCAGCCGGTCCATGGTGTTGGCGATGATGCCCATGAGCAGGTCAAGCTCTTCGCCGGAGCGGTTCATGTTGTCCGTGGAGAGCATGTACAGCGTCACTACTTTGACGCCAAGCTCCTGGCACCAGCCAAGGAACTCGTGGATTTTGTCCGCCCCGGCCTGATGTCCCTGGCTGGTTGGCGCGTTGAATTGACGGGCCCATCTGCGGTTGCCGTCCACCATGACACCGATATGCCTGGGGATGCGGTCTTGCTTCAGGGAGCGAAGGAGTTGACGTTCGTAGTAGCCATAGAGGAAACCGGGCAGCTCCACCGGACTCTCACCTGACTTCCTTACTTTTACGACGACGGCGCACCTCCAAGGCTACCTTCCCGAGCTGCCCCACTGGTGCAGCGAGAGTCAAACTCCCATCGCGCAGGAGCTACTGATCAGTAACTTACTGAAGCGTAGGTTATTCTTTAACGATGGCCGAGCTGCTCACTATCAAGCCCGCATGGCGCGGTTGGATCCACGCCGTTGCCGCCCCTTTCGCCCTCGCGGCCGGAATTGTCCTGGTGTCACTTGCCCCCACAGCCGACCGAAAGATCACCTCCACGATCTATGCGGTAACGGGCGTCCTTCTTTTCGGCGTCAGCGCCGTTTACCACCGCGGAAATTGGTCCCCGAAGACCCGGCTGGTGCTCAAGCGACTGGACCACACCAACATCATGCTGGTGATCGCCGGAAGCTATACGCCGCTGGCTTGGTCGCTTCTGGAGCGATCCCAAGCCGTCACGTTGCTGTGGATTATCTGGTCCGCGGCCATTGCCGGCGTGCTGTTCCGGGTTCTCTGGACCGACGCCCCGCGTTGGTTATACGTCCCGATCTATATTGCGCTGGGCTGCGGGGCGCTCTTTTACCTTCCGCAGTTCTTCACAGCGAATGCCGCCTCTGCCACGCTCATTTGCGTGGGCGGCGCCCTCTACATAGCAGGCGCGGTCTTCTATGCCATCAAGAAGCCAAATTTCAGCGTTCAACACTTCGGGTTTCACGAACTCTTCCATGCCTTCACCGTCTTGGCGTTCGCGGCCCACTTCATCGCCATCATGATGGCTGTCCTCAGCTAGCGCCGGAGGTCATTCGCGCCAGCATTGATTGCACGTCCGCAACGGTCCCCGCCGGCATCTCGCACACCATATCCCGGCACAAATACACTTGAGGCGAGCCGTCAGGCGCACCCGTGCGATGAAGCAGCAACGGGACCTCGCCATCACCAGCCGGGGACACGGCGTCGTTCTCTTGCAACGCGACCGCCATACCCGGGCTGGCGGATTTCAGAAGCGCACTGTGCAACTCGCTCAGCAGTGGCGAATCGGGACCAACGACGGCGGCCTCCACCGGCCCTGCCAGCGCCGCTTGCGCCGTGGCCAGGAGCCAACCGGCAACACGGGGCGCGCGTGTGGCCAGCGAAGGAAGCAGGTCCAGGATGTTCCCGGCCATGAGTCGCTGGGCGTGGGAGCCTGAGTACGCCGAATACGTCAGCAGCACTCCGGCAAATCCAGCAGCCCCGCTCGGCGTGGCATTGTCGAACGGATCAAGGGCAGCCCGCTGCCCTTGGGCGTTGAACACCTGGGCAGATTCCCCGGCCGAATCGGCGAGATGCCCGTCCTCGACAAAACGCGCTTCGGCGCCCCGGATGATGTGTTCCGCCAGGCGGTACCACCGCTTTTTTCCCGTCACGGCGTACAGCGAGAACAGGCCCTCTGCACAGAATGCGTAGTCTTCCAGGAGTCCCCCGATCCCCCGCGCCCTGGAATCGTGCGAGACCCGGACCAGCAGCCCGTGTTCGGCGTTCCAATGCACCTTCTCGAGATACTCGGCAACGTTCTCAGCTGCAGCGACGAGGTCCGGGCGGTCCAGCACCGCTCCGGCCTCGGCAAGCCCGGCGATCGCGAGCCCGTTCCAACCCGCCACAACTTTCTCGTCCCTGGCAGGCTGGTTCCGGAGATCGCGCGAGGCCAGGAGTGATGGCCTGACGCGGCGCCAAAGCGCGGTTTCGGAAGCCGACAGGGGCCGGCCCGGATGCAGAGGCGAACCCAATTCCGAGACGGTGCCCTGCGCACCAATATTCATCATGCGAGCCACGGCCTCAGCGTCATCCGGGCCAAGGACTTCCAGCAACGATCCGGGCGTCCAGAGGTACGCTGCGCCTTCGTGGTGCACACCGTCCACCACGGTATCGGCGTCCAAGGACGAAGCCAGACCACCCCCAGGCAGCCCCAGTGAGGCCAGCATCCATTCCCCGCATCTGGACGCTACCTCCGCCGCCTCCTCAGCGGGGAACTCCTCATTGCCCCCAAGCCGCACCCAGTGGGCGTAGACGCGCAGGAGCTGGGCATTGTCGTAGAGCATCTTCTCGAAGTGCGGCACGGACCAATCCGCCGTGACCGAATACCGGGCAAAACCGCCGTCGATTTGGTCGCATAATGCCGAACGTGCCATTCCGGCCAGGGCGCGTGCGGCCATGTCACGCGCGGCCTCCGATGTCTCCGACCGTGCCGCTGCGTGACGGATGAGGAACTCAAGCACCGCCGACGGCGGGAACTTTGGGGCGCTGCCGAACCCACCGGCGTCGGGGTCTTCTGACCGGGCCAAAACCGTTACTGCATCCGAAAGCAGCTGTGCATCAAGTACCTCGGGCGGGCCGTCAAGCCGAACGGCAGATGACAGCTGGGCGTTTGCTATGTTCGCGGCCAGTCCCCTGGCGTTTTGCTCCACAGCCTCGCGGCGTTCAACCCACGCCTCGTGGACCGCTTCAAGCACGTTTCGGAAGGACGGCCGGCCGGGCAAGGGAACGGGCGGGAAGTAAGTGCCTGCATGGAAGGCGAGGCCCTCCGGAGTCAGGAAAACGGACATTGGCCAGCCGCCTTCACCGCTGATGGCCTGCGTCGCCGTCATGTAGACAGAATCGACGTCCGGCCGTTCTTCCCGGTCCACTTTGACTGGCACAAAGTGGGCATTCAGGTAATCCGCAGTTTCCTGGTCCTCAAAGGATTCATGGGCCATGACATGGCACCAATGACATGCCGCATAGCCGATGGAGAGAAACACGGGGACATCCCGGGCTGTGGCAAGGGCAAACGCTTCGTCGCCGAAAGGACGCCAGAAGACCGGGTTGGCTGCGTGTTGGCGCAAGTAGGCAGACGGCTCCGCACCCAGGACGTTCGCCGCCCCGGGCCAGTTGTTTCCGCGCGGGCTAGCGACTTCCGGGAGCGGCATCGCCGTTCTCATCCGTGGTGCCGGCGTCGCCGCCCTCACTATCAAGGGTTCCGGCTTCTGCAGACAGACGGGCCTCCTCCACCTGCGCACGGTACCGAACCCTGCGGATACGGCGAACCATGTCCACGATGAGGAACGTCGAGAGGATGACGACGAAGGCCGTGAGGACGAAGCCCCAGGTCCCGGGCGTCACCTGGTCCTCGGACAGGCCAGGGCGCAGCGTCCCGGTGGGGTCCGGCGACGGACTGACGGTCAAGGCGAGGATCAAGTGGTGCACGTTCAAACCTTCTATGGGAGCTGATGCATGTCGGCAGGCTTCAGCATGAAGCTGGGCTGTTCGATGGCCGCCGACGATTTCTACAAACGATAGAAACTGGTGGCAACACCTATCTTATCCCCGCAAACAGGTCCTTTTCCGGCAACTCCGTAGACACCCTGGACTTGATCAGCGTGTAGTCCTCCCAAGGCCACGCCGTACGCTGCAAGTCAGGTGAGACCGCAAAGAAGAAGCCCATGGGATCGATCTGTGTCCGATGCGCCCGGAGAGCGTCGTCGCGCGCCTCGAAGAAGTCGCCGCAGTCCACCTGCGTGGTGGTCTGGTGCGCGGGAGCGGGAGGAGTGTGGCCCTCGGCATCTGCTTCAAGCCACGCCGCGAGCCGCTCAGCATACGGCGACTGCAGCCCGGCCTCTTCCAGCGCAAAGTGCAGTGCACGGAAGCGTTCGGGGCTGAAGGCGCGATCGTAGTAGAGCTTGCTGGGCGCCCAGGGCTCCCCTGTTCCGGAATAGCGTGAGGCGTCACCCGCTGCCTCGAACGCCTCCACGGCAACCTTGTGGGCCATGATGTGGTCCGGGTGCGGATAGCCACCGTTTTCGTCATAGCTGATGATGACGTGGGGCTTGAAGTCGCGGACCAGACGAACCAGCGGAGCCGTAGCGCGTTCCAATGGCTGCAGAGCAAAGCATCCCGGCGGGAGAGGCGGAAGGGGATCGCCCTCGGGCAGGCCAGAGTCAACAAAGCCAAGCCAGCGCTGCCGGATGCCAAGCACGGCCGCCGCGTTGGCCATTTCCAACCGGCGGGCACCTGCCATGTCGCGCTTGGGGTGCGGGGCGTCCAACATGCCGGGGTTCTGGATGTCGCCCCTGGATCCATCAGTGCAGGTGGCGACCATGACGTCTACTCCTGCAGCTGCGTACATCGCCATGGTCGCTGCACCCTTGCTGGACTCATCGTCCGGATGAGCGTGGACGGCGAGCAGCCGCAGCTGCTGCTCGGAACTGCTGGACGCTGTCACTTGACGGCTCCTCTTTCATGGATGGTGCAAATCAGGACTGTGCAGGAGGTGCCGGGATCCGCACTAAACTGGATAGGTGACTTCAGAGGACCTATCGGCCAACGAACTACCGGCAAGCAACAGCCTAGCCAATCGCTACGGTGGTCAAAAGCGCGGCTTGACCCGCGCATCGAAGCGGAACATCGTCATCGTGGCCCTGATCCTCGGAATTGTGTTCGCAGCATGGGTCGCAACGTCCTCTGCACAGGCTCCGGTGACCTTCAAGGACATCGGCTACAGCACTGTCGATGGCACCCAGGCCGAGGTCGACTACCAAGTCACCAAATACCCGGGAGCCACTGCCAAATGCGCCGTAAAGGCCATGGATTCCAAGTTCGCGGTGGTGGGCTGGAAAGTCGTGGTGATCGGCCCCAATGAGCCCAAGAACGGTGCCGATGGTGGGAGCACAACAGCTCAGCGAACGGTGTTGAGAACCGAGTCCCCCGCTGTCGCCGGCGTAGTGGATAATTGCTGGATCGTGGACAGCGGGAAATAACAATCGTGTGACCCACAACTCAACCAGTTTGGGTTCGTCCAGAGGATTTACTACAATGGATGAAACCTTCACCCCGTTAAGTTGGTTACTGAGTTCCACGAGTGGCCACCTCGGCGGGGTCTTTGCTTTGTCAGATCAAGAGGAGAAATCCGTGTCTACCACCAACAGCGCCACAGCAGCTTGGCTTACCCAGGAAGCTTTCGACCGCTTGAAGGCTGAGCTGGACCACCTTTCCGGCGCTGGCCGGGCGGAAATCGTCCAGAAGATCGAAGCCGCCCGCCAAGAAGGCGACCTCAAGGAAAACGGCGGGTACCACGCAGCCAAGGAAGAGCAGGGCAAGATTGAAGCCCGCATCCGTCAGCTCACCGCGCTCCTGCGCGATGCCCAGGTTGGCGAAGCCCCTGCCGATGACGGAATCGTAGAGCCCGGCATGTTGGTTGTTGCCCGCATCGCCGGGGACGAAGAGACATTCCTGCTCGGCTCGCGCGAGATCGCCGGCGACTCCGACCTCGATGTCTTCAGCGAGAAGTCTCCGCTGGGTGCCTCCATCATCGGCCACAAGGAGGGCGACAAGCTCAGCTACACCGCCCCCAACGGCAAGGTAATTCCGGTGGAGATCGTTTCCGCCAAGCCGTACGTCGCCTAAGCAGCGCCAAGAACCCGACGCCGGTCCACCCCTTCGCGGGGTGGGCCGGCGTTTTTCGTGCCCGGGCTACCCAACTAAGTCGCACCAGTGCGCGTTTAGAGAGCTCATAACGCGCACAACTGCGACTCACTTGGGTCAGGTGGTGGCCTGGGGTTTCGGACGTAACAGGATGGCCGCGATGATCCCCCCAACGGCGCCGCCAAGATGGGCCTGCCACGAAATAAAGCCCATGACGGTTGGCAACACCCCGAAGAGGATGCTGCCGTACGCCATGAAGAGCACCACGGATAACAGAATCTGCCACCAGCTCCTGTTGAAGAATCCCCTGACCAGCAGGAACGCGAAGAACCCGAAGACCAGCCCTGACGCCCCCACCGTCACTCCTCCACCGCCGATGAGCCACACCGTTAGGCCTGAACCCAGCCAGCTGAAGGCCAGGGCTGTGAGGAAGACCCTGACGCCGGCCAGGAAAACCAGGAAGCCGAAGATGATGAGGGGCAGGGTATTGGACAGCAAATGGTTGAGGTTCGCGTGCAGCAGCGGAAACGTCAGGATGTCCAGCACTCCATCAATGCTGCGGGATCGAAGCCCAAACGTACTGTTGAGGCCATGCCGCATCAGCGTGTTCAGGAACTCGATCACATACAGCAGGATCACGAAGCTGCCCATGAACAGCAGGCCGCCCTTTGCCCGGCCCGCGAGTGTCTCCTTGGCCTCGGCCTTGGATCCGTCAGGCGTTTCGAGCACCATATCCGCGTCTCCCCGTCAGTGCACCACGATCGGCTGGAAGCCTTCGGCCCTCAAGGCACCGAGGACCTGTTCGCCGTGTTCGTGGCCCTTCGTTTCCAGGTTAATGGTGATGGAGACGTCGCCCATGCTGATGGAGCCGCCCAGGCGCGTGTGGTCAAGGCCCGTGACGTTGGCGTCGTTTTCGGCAATGATGCGGGCAATAGTCGCCAGTGAGCCCGGGCGGTCATCCAGCATCATCCGAACCGTCATGAACCGGCCCGCGGCCGAGAGACCACGCTGGATAACTTTGAGCATCAGCATCGGATCGATGTTGCCACCGGAAAGCACGACGGCGGTGTTCCCCGGGTTTTCGATCTTGCCATCCATCAGCGCGGCTACTCCCACCGCGCCTGCCGGCTCCACGACCATCTTGGCCCGTTCCAGGAGGAAGATCAGGGCCCGGGCAAGGGAATCCTCGCTCACAGTCACAACATCGTCCACGAGCTCGCGGATGATGCTGAAAGGAAGCTGCCCTGGCCGGCCTACGGCGATGCCATCGGCCATGGTGGAGACCTTTTTGAGCGGCACCAGGGCGTCTGCAGCGAGGGACGGAGGGTAGGCAGCCGCGTTTTCCGCTTGTACCCCGATGACCCGGATCTCGCGTCCGAGCTCCTTGGCCCTGGCCTTGATGGCCACCGCGACGCCGGCAAGAAGCCCTCCGCCGCCGACGCCCATGAGGATGGTGTCTACGTCCGGGATCTGTTCCAGGATCTCCAGCCCGATGGTGCCCTGGCCAGCGACGACGTCCACGTTGTCAAAGGGGTGCACAAAGACTGCGCCCGTTTCGTTGGCGTAGCGCTGGGCTTCGGCCAGTGCTTCATCCACGTTGTGGCCGTGCAGGATAACTTCGGCACCATGGCTGCGCGTTGCTGCAAGCTTGGGCAGAGCGACACCGAGCGGCATATAAATGCGGGCGTTGATGCCCAGGCTCTTCGCGGCTACGGCTACGCCCTGAGCGTGGTTGCCTGCAGAGGCAGCCACCACGCCGCGCTTCTTCTCGGCATCAGTCAGGCGCGCCATCCGCACGTACGCGCCGCGGACCTTGAAGGATCCGGCACGCTGCAGGTTCTCGCATTTGAAGAAAACTTTGCCGCCCACGAGGCTGCCCAGCGCACGGGACGACTCCACCGGAGTTTTGGTAATAATGCCCTCGAGCAGCTCCTGCGCCTTGAGGACATCGTCCAGCGTGACGGGCAGGGTATCGAGGGTATTCACTGACTATTCTCCTTTGTTGGTGTCAACTGCAGGCTCCTGGACGGAGGTGTTATCTGCGGTCTTGGTTTTGCCGACGGCGCTGCTGCCGCTGCGGGATCCGGCTCCCGGAAGGTGGACTTCCTTGAAGTTGGAGTCACCACCAGCTTCCGACGGCGCGGCTCCAGGCTGCAGCTCGGCCGCGCCCAATCCTTCATCATGTTCCCACGTCCGGCCGGCAATGTAGCGAACCGCCGTGTTTACTACGGCGAGCAGCGGCACTGCGAACAGCGCGCCGGGGATGCCCGCGAGATAGGATCCGGCAGCTACTGAAAGAATGACTGCCACGGGATGAAGCGCCACAGCCTTACCCATAACCAGCGGCTGCAGGATATGACTTTCAAGCTGCTGGACAAGCAAGACGATGGCCAGCATGATCAGCGCATTCACGGGTCCGTTCGCCACAAGGGCCAGCAGGACGGCGATCGCACCGGTAACAAGCGCACCCACCACGGGAATAAAGGAACCAATGAACACCAGGACCGCAAGTGGAAGCGCAAGCGGAACCTGGATGATCGCGGCACCGGCTCCGATGCCCACGGCGTCCACGAAGGCAACGAACATCTGGATCCGAACATAGCTGACCATGGAGGTCCAGCCGCGGCGTCCGGCACCATCAGCGGCCCTCCGGGCTGTCTTGGGCAGCAGCCGGACCAGGAACGCCCATATGCGGCTGCCTTCCAGCAGGAAAAAGATCAGGATAAACAGGGCCAGGACCAGGCCGGCGGCAAAGTGTCCGGCCGTGCTGCCAAAGGACAGGGCACCGCTGAGGATGGTGCTGCTGTTGTCCTGCAGGGCCGTGACGCCGTCTGAAATGTACTGGTCAATTTGGTCGGCCGTCAGGTGCAGGGGGCCGGCAGCGAGCCAGTCCTGGATCTGCTGGATTCCCGTCAGCGCCTCCGTCCAAAGCTCCCCGAATCCTGAGACCAGCTGCCTCCCGACCAGCGCAAGGGCACCCCCGATGACCCCGATGAAACCCAGCACTGTGATGGCCACAGCCGCACCGTTGGGCAGATTCCGCTGGCGCAGCCAGAGCACCACTGGGTAGAGGAGTCCGGCCAGGAGCGCCGCGACCATGACCGGAATGATGAGGAAGCTGACCTTGCCCAGCAACCAGACCAAGGCGCCGATCATCAGCAGGATCAGGCCCAGCCGCCACGACCACGCAGCCGCAATGCGCACTCCGTAGGGAATGTCTTGGGCAATTTGTCGGTCAGAACGTGATTTGGCGTCAGGTGTTGGCGTCATGAACCCATAATTCCGCAGCCCGCCCCGTATGGGAAACCGGCCCGCCGCGCATCGCCTAGAGGGAGGCCGTAATCCCCCACGTCATGGTCAACGTCTCCCCTGGCGCAAGCCAACGCAAACCATCCCCGCTGTTAAAGGCGTTGGCTGGACCGGTCATGGGCTCTATGGCGACTACTTTTGATCGGCCAGGGAAGGTGTCCGTGACGAACACGTGGACATATTGGCAGTTCTGGTCTTGCTCAAGTGACACGCTGCGCCCATCCGGCGCGGTCAGCGTATGGCGGGCCACGCCGCCGTCGAACGTCAGGTCCGTCAAGGCGACGTCGATATCCAGGCCGCCCACTGAGCGACCTGAAGAAAGGTCAAAATCTCCCTCCACGGCAGCGGTGCTGCGGGGAATCAACCGCTCGTCCGCGACCAGGCGGGTGGCTGCATTGACCGTCAGGACCAAATCTTCAGGGGCTACCTCGCCCAGCCGCAGGTAGGGGTGGGCGCCCAGGACGACGGGAGCAGCATCTTGTGAATCGTTGACCATCGTCTGCGAGACGCGAAGGTCCAGGTTTTCGTCGAGCTCATACTGAACGAGGTGCCGCACAAGGAAGGGGTAGCCATGCTGTGGGAAGACGGTAGCTTCAAGGGTCACGGAGAACTCAGACTCGTCCACCAAGGTGTAACCGACGTTCCGGAGCAGTCCGTGGCTGGCGTTGTTGCGCGAGACCTCGGTGATATCGAGCTGCTGCTTTTTGCCGTTGAGATACCAGACGCCATCCTCCACCCGGTTGGCCCACGGGGCGAGGGTGATGCCCGTGGCGCCTGGCGGAATCTCGGCGTCACCGTAAGTTTCGGTGAGTTGGACGCCGCCGCGAGAGTACAGCCGAAGACCTGCCGCGAGCTCGGTCACGATGGCGAGCGCATCGTCCCGGCGAAGCTCGAATTGGCGGCCGGTGGCGAAGCGTCGGGGTGCTGGTTCGAGCGGGCTTTGGGCAGATGGGGAAGAGGCAGACATGGCAATACCGTACTGCATGCCGTCCCGTTCCCAGCGAATGAGGGATGTTAGCTTTTGTTTGAAACTATGCGTTTTTGATTGCTTTGTGGGATGATGGACCCATGAGCCGTATGACCCGCACCCGCCTCGCTGACAACCGTGAGTTGATCTACTTTGATGACCCCGGAACTCCTGAGCGCACACCGGACTCGCTGGTGGACCACCGCGAGCTTCCGGCCCGTGGCGAGCCCGGCGAGGTCAGGTACGACGCCCTGTCCGGCGAATGGGTAGCAGTGGCCGCCCACCGCCAAAGCCGCACCCATCTCCCCCCGGCCGACCAGTGCCCTATCTGCCCCACGACAGCGGCGAATCCCTCGGAAATTCCGGCCTCCGACTATGACGTCGTGGTGTTTGAAAACAGATTCCCCTCACTGGGACCTGCGCTGGGCGACATCCCGCAGATCCCCGGTCATGGATTCGCCGGCCACGGCGTCACCGGGCCTGCCTTCGGTCGCTGCGAAGTTGTGGCCTTTACTCCCCAGCACACAGGATCCTTCGCAGAATTGGGAGAGACCCGCGCCCGCACCGTCATAGAAGCCTGGGCACAGCGCACAGAAGCATTGAGCGCCCTGCCCGGCATCAAGCAGGTCTTCCCGTTCGAGAACCGCGGCGCCGATATCGGAGTCACCCTGCATCACCCCCATGGCCAGATTTACGCGTACCCCTACGTCACGCCCCGGGCCGCCACCTTGGGCGCGGTAGCCCGCAAGTACTACGACGACGTCGACGCGAAAGAAACGCTTGGCGCGTCCCTCCTGAAGGCAGAACGCGAGGATGGCAGCCGGATGGTTCTGGAAGCCAAGCACTTCAGCGCCTACGTGCCCTTCGCCGCACGCTGGCCCTTGGAGATCCACCTGGTCCCCCACCGCAGCGTCCCTGACCTCGCGGCCCTGACGGGCGAAGAACGCGATGAGCTCTCGCACGTCTATCTTGACCTGCTGAAGCGGCTTGATGCGCTCTACCCCACCCCCATGCCGTACATCTCCGCGTGGCACCAGGCACCCCTGGACCCGATCCTGCGCCCGGCGGGGCAGTTGCACCTGCAGCTGACCTCACCGCGCCGCGCCGCCGATAAGCTCAAGTACCTGGCAGGCTCTGAAGCAGCCATGGGAGCGTTTATCAATGACACCACCCCGGAAGCCGTGGCGGAGCGACTCCGCGACGTCGCTGCAACCACCGACGCCATACGGTTGGCCGACACCCTGGAAGGCACCCGAGCATGACCACCACCACTGACACAAGCGTGCTTTCCGCCCGCTTTCAGGAAACTTTTGGTTCGAGTCCCGACGGCGTGTGGCAGGCACCGGGGCGCGTGAACCTGATCGGCGAACACACGGATTACAACGAGGGCTTCGTCCTGCCGTTCGCGATTGATAAGACCGCCAAGGTTGCCATCAGACTCCGTGCAGACTCCAGGGTGCGGCTGCTGTCCCTGTTCGGGGGTCATGGTTTGGTGGAAGCGGACCTTTCAAGCTTGGAACCGGGATCCGGCCAGGGCTGGTCACGCTACCCCCTCGGCGTTGCCTGGGTCCTGAAAGAGCGTGGCATCGACGTGCCCGGCTTTGACCTGCTGCTCGATTCGGACGTTCCGCTGGGCGCTGGGCTCTCCTCCTCCCACGCGATTGAATGTGCCGTCATTTCTGCCCTCAACGACCTCACGGGGGCAGGTCTAGGCGCAGAGGACTTGGTGCTCGCCACCCAGCGTGCTGAGAACGTGTTCGTCGGCGCACCCACCGGCATCATGGATCAATCCGCTTCTCTGCGCGGCGCCAAGGGTCATGCTGTGTTCCTGGATTGCCGGGACCAGCACGTTGACCTTGTCCCTTTCGACGCCGAAGCATCGGGCCTGGTCCTGCTGGTCATCGACACGAAGGTGTCGCATTCACACGCCGACGGCGGTTACGCCTCCAGGCGCGCCTCCTGCGAGTTGGGTGCCGAAATCCTCGGCGTCAAAGCACTGCGCGACGTCGGCGTGGAATCGTTGGAGGAAGCCGCGGGCTTGCTGGATGAGACAACCCTTCGCAGGGTCCGCCACGTGGTCACAGAAAACGACCGCGTACTCCAGACCGTGGAAATCCTCACCAGCCAAGGCCCTGCCAGCATTGGCGCCTTGTTGGACGCCAGCCATGTGTCCATGCGCGACGACTTCGAGATCTCCTGCCCCGAGCTCGACCTCGCCGTGGAGACCTCCCGGGCCAACGGCGCGATTGGTGCCCGCATGACGGGCGGGGGTTTTGGCGGCTCCGCCATCGCCCTGACCCCGGTAGGCCAGGAGCAACAGGTGCGTGACGCCGTCGTGCGTTCCTTCGCCGAGAGCGGTTTCACCGCCCCTGACATCTTCACCGTGACTCCAGCAGCAGGCGCACTTCGCTTGGCCTGACCTGTCCGGCTTACGCCCGTCTTCCTTGCAGATGCCGGGCGTAAGCTGGGGCCATGACTGAGGCTGTCATCGTTTCCACTGCCAGAAGTCCAATTGGGCGGGCCTTCAAAGGCTCCCTCAAGGACGAGCGACCCGACGACCTTGCGACCGCCATGGTGCAGGCCGCACTCGCGAAAGTTCCGGGTTTCGATCCTGCCGCCGAAGATGGAGGCGGCCTTGATGACATCCTGCTGGGCTGCGCCGAACCCAGTGGTGAAGCGGGCTCCAACATGGCCCGCGTCGTCGCCGTCCTCGCAGGCCTGGACCGCGTACCGGCGGCTACCATCAACCGGTTCTGCGCGTCCAGCCTCCAAACGCTCCGCATGGCCTTCCACGCCATCAAGGCCGGTGAAGCGAACGCGGTCATCTCGGGCGGGGTGGAGAGCGTCTCGAGGTATCAGAATTGGGCAGGGGCCGGACAGACCGACGTCGGCAATCACAACCCACTCTTCGAATCAGCAGCCCAGCGGACAGTGGCCCGGGCGGCGTCGAATATTCCCTGGACGGATCCGCGGCTAGGCGGGAGGCTTCCTGACATCTATATCGCCATGGGCCAGACAGCCGAGAATGTTGCCACCAGCTACGGAATCAGTCGGGCAGAGCAGGACGAGTGGAGCGTGCTGAGCCAGAATCGCGCTGAAGCGGCCATTGCCTCGGGTTTCTACGCCCGCGAGATCACACCGCACACGCGCAAGGACGGCACCCTGGTTGACCGGGACGACTCTCCGCGGGCGGGAGTGACCTTGGAGGCTGTTTCCGCCCTGGACCCCGTCTTCCGGCCCCAAGGCACAGTGACGGCGGGGAATGCGTGCCCACTGAACGACGGCGCCGCCGCCGTTCTGGTCATGAGTGACGCACGCGCACGCGAACTTGGACTTCAACCGTTGGCACGAGTTGTCTCCACCGCCGTTTCCGCCCTGTCACCCGAACTCATGGGCATGGGACCAGTTGAGTCAACGCGGCGGGCGTTGGCACTGGCAGGACTGACGATTGACGACATCGACCTCGTGGAGCTCAACGAAGCCTTTGCCGTCCAAGTGGTTGCGAGCGCCCGTGAACTTGGCATCGACCCACAGAAGCTCAACGTGCACGGTGGCGCCATTGCCCTGGGGCACCCCTTCGGTATGACCGGAGCTCGCATGACCACCACGCTCCTCAATGGTTTGAAGGAACGCGACGGAACCCTTGGCCTGGCCACGTTATGCGTTGGAGGCGGCCAGGGAATGGCTGTAGTTTTCGAACGCCTGAGTTGAGGTGTCCTGGGCCACGCCACTGTTTTAGCCAGGTCCCCGTTTAAAGAAAAATGCCCCCGAAATAATTCGGGGGCATTTTTCTTGAACTTGGGCGGACTTAGTCGTCGCCGCGCAAAATCGCCAGAAGCCGGATGATTTCGACGTAGAGCCAAACCAGCGTGACGGTCAGGCCGAAGGCGGCGATCCAGGAATAGCGCTCAGGTGCGCCGGCACGGACGCCTTGTTCGATGCTGGTGAAGTCCATGATGAGCGAGAAGGCTGCCAGGCCAATCGCCAGGATGCCAATGAAGACACCCAGCGGGATGCCTGCAATCGTGATACTCGTGCGCAGGCCGAACGGTTCCTGAACCGCACCGGTCCACATCATGACGAGGTTGATCAGCGCAAAGACGGCGTAGCCGATGGTGGCGATCATGAAGAAGCGCACCATCTTGGGTGTGGCGCGGACCTTGCCGCTCTTGAAGAGCAGCAGCGTGACGCCGAAGACTGCCAAGGTACCGATGACCGCCTGGAGGCCCACGCCGGGGAACATTCCGTCAAGAATCCGGGTCAGGCCACCGAGGAAGAGTCCCTCAAGACCCGCATAGGCGAGAATCAGCGCCGGCGAAGGCTGCTTCTTGAACGTGTTGACCAGTGCGAGCACGAATCCGCCCAGCGCGCCGACGATCATCAGCATGCTCGACAGGGCCGGTGCTACAAAGAGCGTGATGCCCGCGCCCACGACCAAGGCAACAAGGCAGGCGACGGTCTTCATGATGACGTCGTCGTAGGTCATCCGGCCGGTGTCGGCAGGTCCTGCTGCAGGCTGGTTGTACATCTGCTGCAGTTGTTCGTTGGTCATGTTCTGCTGCGAGGCGGACCAAGCGGACCCGGCGTCGAGGACCTGTCCAGGCGCCCGGCCTGGAGCCTGGTTAAACTGCTGGCCGTACGGGTTGGAATACGGATTTTGCGGAACAGGCGGTGCCTGTTTGGCTCCACGGAAATTCTTTCCGTTGAAGATAGGGTTTCCGCCAAGTGCCATTGCGGGTGTCCTCCTGAAAAGGGCTAAGTGATAATTCACGGTACCAATTACCACGCGTCCAAGGCACGGAAAGTTCCCTTGTTCACCCAGACGAAACTCAACCGTGACACGAATGTGGAAGATTGCTTGTTGCCTATAGCTTCACAGTTGTTATCCGATCGCTATCTTCTGACCTCTATGCTGTGCATTTTTTAGCCGCAGCGAGCGGTAACATAGGCCACACATGGGTGACTTAGATCACAATCGAGGCAGCTAGGGAAGAACTATTCGCAAGCCCCATGACCGTTCGCACCGGCTGCAATGGCGCAGCCGGGACCACCCCCACTGTGGAGGTTTCCATTTTGAGAAGCACACTGCGCGACCCGTCCATGAGACGGTCCAAGGGACTGCAGAGAGCCGTGGGGGCGTTCTTCGCAGCCCTCATTGCCACTCTGTTGATCGCCGCCCCCGCGGCGGAGGCAACCACCCCCTCGCCTTCGCCATCCCCAACGAATTTCCAGAACAATATCAGCGGCTTCCTCCGCGACGATGCCCGTGCTCCCATACCGGGCGTGAAAATCAAGGCCTCGGGCAACGGGTTCGAAGGGGAAGCGACCTCCGGAGCCAACGGAGCCTGGAACATAGGCGTCCCCGTACAGGGCACGTACAGAGTTGAGCTGGATACCTCCACCTTGCCCCAAGGCATCAAACTTGCCGACGGTCAGGAGAACCCCCGCGATGTCACCTTCAGCCAGACGTCCAACCTGTCAGTCATCTTCGCCTTCGGTAAGGGCATCGTCGTCCAGCAACAAGACTTCGGCCAAAACCTCCTCAACCGTCTGGTTGCCGGGCTGAGCTTCGGCCTGCTGCTGGCACTTGCCTCCGTCGGCCTGTCCCTTATCTTCGGCACCACAGGCCTTACCAACTTCGCCCACGGCGAGATGGTGACCATGGGTGCCGTGCTCGTCTTCATGCTCAACAGTTTCGGGTTGCCGTTCTGGCTGGCCATCCTGCTTTCGCTGATCGGCGGCGGGCTCTTCGGCTACGTCCAGGATGCCGGACTCTGGCGGCCGCTGCGGCGGCGCGGCTCTGGCCTCGTCCCCATGATGATTGTCAGCATCGGCCTGGCACTGGCCATCCGCTACGTCATCCAGTTCTTCTTCGGCGGCGCAACCCAACAGCTGCCCGGAGCCCAAAGCGCGGAGGTCCAGATCGGGCCCATCTCCATCTCTCCGAACAACCTGTGGTCCCTGTTGATCAGTGCCGTGGTGATTGCCCTGATCGGTATCATCCTGCTGAAGACCCGTCTCGGTAAAGCAACCCGTGCAGTGGCTGACAATCCTGCGCTGGCCGCTGCTTCGGGCATCGACGTCGACTCGGTCATCCGGCTTGTATGGATCGTTGGCGGCGTCCTCGCTTCCCTCGGCGGCATCCTGTGGGCCTACTACCGGCCCGGGGTGACCTTCGACATGGGCTCGCAAATCCTGCTGCTCATCTTCGCCGGCGTGACGCTCGGTGGACTGGGAACCGTCTTCGGCGCCCTGCTCGGCTCCATCGTCGTCGGAATCTTCGTGGAGCTGACCACGGTCTTTGGCCTCCCCGCCGACCTCAAGTACGTTGGCGCTTTGTTCATCATGATTGTTGTTCTTCTGTTCCGACCGCAGGGTATCCTCGGCCGGCGTGAGCGTGTGGGTTAGGAGCGGGCCATGGACTTCGGATTTATTCTTTCCAGCGCCCTTGGCGAATTGTTCAGCCCGACGACGGCGGCCTACGCACTTGCTGCTTTGGGCCTCGCCGTCCACTTCGGCTACTCAGGCCTGTTGAACTTCGGCCAGGCCGGATTCATGGCAGTAGGAGCCTACGGTTTCGCCATCTCCACTTTGACCTTCAAGACGCCGTTCTTCATCGGGCTCCTTATCGCGGTCCTGTGTTCGGTGATCTTCGCGTTCATCCTGGGTATTCCGACACTGCGCTTGAGGGCGGACTACCTCGCTATCGTCACGATCGCAGCAGCGGAAATTGTGCGCTACGTCGTCACTACCAACCAGCTCACCGGCGTTACGGGTTCGGCAAACGGCCTGGCCGCATTCGAGGGTGGCTTCTACTCCATGAATCCCTTCCCTGAGGGGTCCTACATGGGAATGAACAACCGTGACTTCTTTATCCGGGTTGTGGGTTGGGGCCTGGTCATTATCTGCTGCCTGCTGGTCTGGCTGCTGATGCGCAGCCCTTGGGGGCGCGTCCTGAAGGGCATCCGCGAGGATGAGAACGCGGTGCGGTCACTCGGCAAGAATGTCTATTCCTACAAGATGCAGGCCCTCATTATTGGTGGCATCCTGGGCGCCCTCGCCGGCATGATCTTCACCCTCCCCCGCGGCGCCGTCCAGCCCTCCAACTACGGCACTGAGCTCACGTTCTTCCTTTGGACCTGCCTCCTGCTCGGTGGCATGGCCACCGTCCTGGGCCCGGTGATCGGAGCCATGATCTTCTGGGTGGTGCTCTCGCTGACGCAGAGCCTGCTTTATGGGCTCATCGAATCCGGAGTCGTCACCTGGCTGACCACCGTTCAGGCCGGCCAGCTGCGCTACATCCTTGTTGGTGTGGCACTGATGCTCCTGATGATCTTCCGCCCGCAAGGCGTCTTCGGCAATAAGAAGGAGCTTGCTTTCGCATGAGTGAGACCAACGAACCAAGCAGCAACAACCCAACCAACCCGGTTACCCCTTCCGGCACTGGTGGCTCAGCCCACCGCGCCATCCCAAGCGACGAGTCAGGCATCGACTACATGACCGATTCGCGTCCTATTGCGGTCGGGGAAAATACCCCTGGCTGCAAGAAGCGCGATCCGATCGTCGTGGCCGAAAACGTCACCCGCTCCTTCGGCGGCATCAACGCCGTGGACGTGGAATACCTGGAGATCCCCCGCCACAAGATCACCGCATTGATCGGGCCAAACGGTGCCGGCAAGACCACCCTGTTCAACTTGCTCACCGGCTTCGACACGCCAAACACGGGCAAGTGGCAGTTCGAAGGAAACAGTATTGCCGGCGTCTCGTCCTACAAAGTGGCCCGCATGGGCATGGTGCGGACATTCCAGCTGACCAAGGTCATGGGCAAGCTGACAGTCATGGAAAACATGCGGCTCGGTGCAGCGGACCAGCCTGGCGAGCGTCTTTCCAAAGCCCTGTTCAAGGGCATGTGGGGTGGCCGGGAGAAGGAGATCACGGCACAGGCACACGTGCTCTTGGAGAAGTTCAAGCTGGACACCAAGAGGGATGACTACGCCGCTTCCCTCTCCGGCGGCCAGCGTAAGCTCCTGGAGATGGCACGATCCCTGATGGTGAGGCCCAAGCTCGTCATGCTCGACGAGCCCATGGCCGGCGTGAACCCCGCACTGACCCAGTCCCTCCTGGACCACATCAAGAACCTCAAGGCTGAAGGCATGACGGTCCTGTTCGTGGAGCACGACATGAATATGGTGCGCCACATCGCAGACTGGGTAGTAGTCATGGCAGAAGGAAAGATCGTGGCCGAAGGCCCTCCCGGGGAAGTCATGAAGAACCCTGCCGTGATCGATGCTTACCTTGGCGCACACCACGACGTTGACCTCGGCGACGCTGAAGGCATCAAGGTGCTCGAGGCAGAACTTGAGGCTGACGAAGAGTCGGTGGTGGGAACGGAAGACGCAGGCATCCTGTCCGACATCGTAGAAACCAAGAAGGAGGACGGGAAATGAGCAGCACCAGTGCAATGCCCGCCTCGGCAGATGCCCCGGCCAGCGATTCCGTCGTCAAAGTCACCAACCTGGTGGCGGGCTACATTCCTGGCGTCAACATCCTCAACGGCTGCTCCATCGAGGCCCGCAAAGGTGAACTGATCGGCATTATCGGCCCCAACGGCGCCGGTAAATCCACCCTGTTGAAGGCCATGTTCGGCCTGGTAAAAGTCCACTCCGGCACCGTGGTGGTCCGGGGTGAGGATCTCACTGGTCTGAAGGCCAACAAGCTGGTCACGCGGGGCGTTGGTTTTGTCCCCCAGACCAACAACGTCTTCGCCACCCTCACCATCGAAGAGAACCTCCAGATGGGCATGTTCCAGCGGCCCAAGGCGTTCGCTGAACGCTTCGACTTCGTTGCCAGCCTCTTCCCGGAACTGGCCAAGCGACGTGCCCAGCGAGCCGGTTCCCTCTCAGGCGGTGAACGCCAGATGGTAGCCATGGGGCGGGCGCTCATGATGGATCCTGCGGTGCTCCTGCTCGATGAGCCATCGGCGGGCCTCTCCCCCGTCAAGCAGGACGAGACCTTCCTTCGGGTCCATGAGATCAACCGCGCCGGTGTTTCGGTCATCATGGTGGAACAGAACGCCCGCCGTTGCCTGCAGATCTGCGACCGCGGCTACGTCCTGGACCAAGGGAAGGACGCCTACACAGGCACTGGACGCGAGCTCATGAAGGACCCCAAGGTCATCCAGTTGTACCTGGGAACCCTGGCCGACGAGGTCTAGCAGCCGCTTTACACGCACGGAGGGCCCCGGGTTACCTGGGGCCCTCAATCGTTCCCCTCCCGTGCGAGGCCCGCTCTTCGCCCAAAACCACCCCAAGCACGCACACCAGGCCCCATAACACAGAACAGGTCCCCTTCCTGGAGAGGAAGGGGACCTGTTCTGTGTTGCGATCTAGCCGGGCCTTGGCTTAGAGCTTGCCGAACTCCGCCTTCACGGGCATTAGCTTATTCTCGTTGGTGTATTGATAGATGCCGATATAGGCTTCCGTCGGGTCACCCGCATCCGAGAACGTGATTGGACCCGACTGGCCGTCGTAGTCGATGTCCTTGCCGTTACGAAGCAACGTGACGCAGCTGGCGAAGTTGTTGCACTTCTCGCCACCCTGCGATACGTCCTTGAGCTTGGCTGCGATATCAGCGCCCTTGGTGCTCTTGGCTTCCTCAGCGGCGAGAGCAATCAGGTTTACTGCATCGTAAGACTCACCGCCGTATGTGAAGTCCTTCAAAGCCGGATCCACACTAAGAAGTGACTTGGTGAACGATTCGGCCGCGAAAGTGCCAGGGAATGTTCCGTGAGCGCCAGTGAGCGTGCCCGGTTGGAAGTCCTTGCTGTAGTCGGTGGTGTTGCCATCAACCAGGAACAGCTGTCCGGGCTTTGCCCCCTTGCCTGTGACAAGTGGAATAATGCTCTTGGCTTCATCAAATGTAATCAGGACAATGGCGTCGGGCTTTGCCGCAATGACCTTGTCCACCTGGCTGCTGAATTGGGTGTCGCCGGTATTGAACAGTTCCTCGGCTACCACCTTGCCGCCGGCAGCTTCAAAGGCCGCCTTAACGTTCTTCTGCAAGCCGGTTCCGTACGCGTCGTTGAGGACGATCATGCCGACGGTCTGAGCGCCGCAGGTGGCCATGTAGTTGCCGAGAACCTTGCCCTGCAGGACGTCGGAGGGTGCCGTGCGCCAGTAGAGGCCCTTGTCATCCCATGTTGTGAAGTCGGGCGACGTATTTGCCGGGGAGAACTGAAGCACACCTGCGCCTGTGATCTGGTTGATGACCGTCTTGGAAACACCGGACGAGGCCGCCCCAATAATGGCGCTCACGCCCTGGCCCAAGAGGGCGGTGGTGGACTGGGTTGCGATGTCGGTCTTGGTGTCACCAGAGTCACGGTGCACCACCGAAACGGGAGCGCCGAGAACGCCGCCAGCATCATTGACTTCCTTGATACCGAGGTTGACGCCAGCAACTTCGGGTGGGCCGAGGAACGCGAGCGACCCCGTTGTCGGCAGAAGCGATCCAAGTTTCAGAGGAGTGGAGGTAGTGGTGGTCGAGGGAGGTACGGGTCCCGTGTTGGTAGCAGCCTGGCTGTTGCTGGCTCCCGCCCCTGCACTCGGAGCCGGGCAGGAGATGCCTGCCGCGGCGGCGGAACTGGACCCGGTCTGGCTCGGCGTGGAGGACCCACCACAAGCTGTGGCCAGGAGGGCAACCCCAATGCCAAGCGCTGTAAGCTTGGCGGCTCGGGGCGCCGCTTGGGAAAGATCAAACATTCGTTGTCTCCTCGATCGAAAGGTGCGAACTGCCTTTGATGCGATAACTCAGGTGTTCCTGATTAAGACTCAAACTAGTGCAATTGATCCGGGAAGATAAGTGATTCAGGTCACATCCCTATAACACTCGTTGCCTGTGGGGAATCTACGAGCCTGCTGGGAAAAGTCTCTGAAGAGTGGCTGACACATGGAAGGGGAGGAAACGTCCTCCCCTTCCGCTCAGTGCCCCAAGTGGGACTCGCTGGGGAGGCATTGGAGTACGCCACGAAACGCATCATTCCACCACTGAGAAAGTGCACCGGTTCCCCACCCAGGCTAGCGAGCATTCGAGAGCATATGAAGACCATCAAAGATCCGCTGTTCATCACCATCGATTTCACTGGCATCGCCATCGGCGCGGGGGCCGTAGTGTCCGGCGGCAAGTACCCCGTGGTCAGCTTCGGGTTGCTGGCAGCTTGGCTGGTGGTTGCGGTGGTTGCCGGAGTGATACTTGCGAGGCGGCTCAGGCATGGTTGATCTGGAAGAAATCCGGGCGGCGGCCGAAGCGAAAGCCAAGGCCGCCGCTGAGGCCGAGCGCCTGGACTTGGAACTGCGCACCCTCATCCGGGAAGCATTTTCAAAGGACGACATCCGACTCAAGGACCTCATCGAAGCCACCGGCCTATCCAAGCCCCGCCTTTATCAGATCAGGGACGGCAGGCGCTGAATGGCTGGCCACCAAGCCCAACACTTGGTAGTCATCCCAATACCCGAAAAGACCCTCGGTTCCCTTGCAAACAAAGGGAACCGAGGGCCTTTTCGTCAGTGCCCCAAGTGGGACTCGAACCCACAACACGCGGATTTTAAGTCCGCTGCCTCTGCCAATTGGGCTATTGGGGCGCCCGCACCATGGTATCCCAGCTAGACGGGCATCCCAGCTACACGCGTTCGAATGGCGCCGCGTAGCGAAAGGTGCCGTGGACGCCGTCGGGCCATGCCGGAAGCGGCAGCAGCTGGAAGTGTTCACCCCAGGAAGCCTCGGGCGGTTCCACCCCCAAGGACGTGGCCGGCACGTACCCGAAGCGCGGGTAATAGAGAGGGCTGCCCAGCAAAGCAATCGCAGGCTCCCCTGCCGCCGTGGCGCGCGCGGCAGACTCACGCATGAGGGCCGAGCCGACGCCGCGTCGCTGAAACTGGGGAAGGACGCCGATGGGACCCAACCCCACAAGTTCCAGGTCGCCGATCCAGCCGCGAGTGCTGATGGCGTAGCCAACAATGTCCCCGCCGATCTCAGCTACGATGCTCAACTCTGGAATGTACTCATCGCACTCGAAGAGCTGCTGCAGCAAACCAACTTCCAGGGGAGTCCCCTCAACCGGCTGACTGGTCATCGGAGAAATAGAGAAGGCGCGTGCCGTCAGTTCCAGGATTTCAGGGCGGTCTTCTGGCCGCTCAGTCCGCAGTACCACCCCTCGGGCCAGCAAACGCAACACGTCCAGCGCGCGGTCGGCGTCCGCTACGGGGACCAGCAAGTGGTCATGGTGAAAGCCCGCCAGGACGTTGCAGCTGATGCCTGCGTGCGTCAACGCCGCGCTCACGGCTGCGGTCAGCCCTACCGCCTCCAGCGCGGAATGGATCTGCAGCGTGATCCAGGCGGCCACGAAATCGTAGGAAAGGCCAAGCCTGTCCGCCTCACCCCGTCGCAGGACCACGGTCAAACCCTCGGCCTCCCGGACGGCGGCCTCGATGTCGCCTTCCAGCGGCTTGCCATGCGGCCAGAGGGCGTACACGTAGTCACCCTCCCTGATGACAGGATGCAGTGACGCCAGAAGGGTCTTCAGATCAGTTTCGCCGGGCATGGCTACAGCTTAAACGACGACGACGGCCACACCCCTTAGGGGAGCAGCCGTCGTCGAACGTGTACTACTTGGCGTCAGCCGATACCGGAGTCTTGTCCTCGGCAGGCTTTTCCGCAACAGCAGGTGCGGGGGCAGGTGCAGCAGCCGGCTTGGGGGCCGGGGTTGCAGCTGCAACGAAAGCACCACGGGGGTTGTCCAGGTCAATCAGCTGCGTGGTGTCGCGGCCAGCGAAGAAGGCCAGGATCCAGCCGAAGATCACGCGGAACTTACGCTCAACCGTGGGCATCGCCATGCCGTGGTATCCACGGTGTGCCAGCCAGGCGAGGCCGCCCTTGAGGCCGATGCGGCCCAGCAGGTTGATGTTGGCAACGCCCTTCCACTCGCCGAAGCCGGCCACGGCACCAAGGTTCTTGTGCTTGTAGTCGTGCAGCGGCTTGTCCCAGCGGGAAGCCCAGAGGTTCTTTGCGAGCTTCTTTGCCTGGCGGAGCGCGTGCTGGGCGTTAGGAACGCAAGTACCGTCCGGCAGGCCCTTGCCCGTGAGGTCCGGAACAGCGGCGATATCGCCGGCTGCCCAAGCGTTCTCGACGATGCCTTCGTCGCCGGCAATACGGAGGTCCGGGAGGACGCGGACACGGCCGCGCGGTTCCAGCGGGAAGTCGGTGGAGCGGATCATCGGGTTGGCCTGCACGCCGGCAGCCCAGACCAAGGTGTCAGCTTCAACTTCACCTGCGGACGTCTTGTCCGGGAGGTTGATCAGCTTGAGGTTGCCCTCTGCGCTGTCCAGGGAGGTGTTAAGGAGGACCTCGATATCGCGGCTACGCAGGTGCTCAACAACCCACTCTGCCTGGGATGCGGTGACCTCGGGCATGATGCGGCCCATGGCCTCAACGAGGATGAAGCGGACCTCTTCCTGGCGGACACGCGGGTTGTTCTTGACCGCGGCGCGGGCGAGGTCTTCCATTTCGGTGAGGCATTCGATGCCGGCAAAACCGCCACCGACAACCACGAAGGTGAGGGCCTTGGCGCGCTCTGCGGGGTCCGTCATGGTGGAAGCGGCTTCAATGCGCTCCAGCACCTTGTTGCGCAGTGCTACGGCTTCCTCAATGGTCTTCAGGCCGATGCCCTTGTCGGCGAGGCCCTTGATCGGGAAGGTGCGGGTGATGGCACCGGCCGCGATGACGACGTCGAAGTACGGAATCTCGAAGGGAGCTTCACCATTGGCAGGCGCCACAACCGCTGTGCGGTTTGCGTGGTCGATGCTGGTGACGCGGCCCTGAATGAGTTCGGTCTGCTTGAGGTGCTGACGGTGGGAGACGACGGCGTGGCGTGCCTCGATGTTGCCACCAGCGACCTCAGGGAGGAACGGCTGGTAAGTCATGTAGGGCAGTGGATCTACGACGGTGACGATGCCACCTGCATTCGCGATCTTCTTCTGCAATTTAAGGGCTACGTACAGGCCGACGTAGCCGCCGCCGACGACGAGAACCCGGGGACGGTCAATGAGCTCTGGGGTGGTTGCCATGAAACCAGAGTACAGCACTTTGTGAAAATCTTCACTAGCTACTTCCGGGTGGGTGGATCCACCGCTTCCAGCGTTCCCGTTTCGGCCTCTTCCCCTGTAGACGAAGGCCGCCGCGCTACCCTGCGCAACTGAATGGATGCGCCCACAAGGATCACCGCGAAGATGCCGCCGAAGCCGAGTACGACGGCGGCCGGAAGCGCGTCGTCCACGTGCGCCGGAGTGGCGGCAACTGGAACAGTTGGATCTGCCAAGGTAGGTGGCGCGCTGGTAGGACTGGCCACGGGCGCCTGGGACGGGGTGCTGAAGTCACCCCGCCGGTGGACACGAATCCAATCCGCGATCGAACCGAGCGGGTTGGTGCTTGTGGTCTCTACCTCATCCTTCAGAGCTGCCTCTGCGTTCAGCACACCGTAGCCGTAAAGCGGGTCCTTGCCAGGGGCGCCGGCGTCCTTGGCCGTGCTCACAATCCTGTTGATGACCTGCTTTGCACTCATCTCCGGCCACTTGGACCTGATGAGTGCGGCCACGCCGGAAACAATGGGCGCGGACCCGGAAGTTCCAGCCCATTCGGCGTATCCGCCTCCGGGCATCCCGCCAAGGAGGTTTTCTGCCGGTGCTGCAACGCCGATGCTGATCCCCTGCGAGGAGGAGTCGACGCTGGCCCGGCCATCGCCGTCGAGCCCTGCCACGGTGAGTACACCGGGAATGGTGGCGGGAGCTCCAACCTGCACGTTGCCACCCACCCGGTTGCCCGCGGCGGCGACGATCACCACATCCTTTTGCTCGGCATACAGGAATGCCGCATCCCAACTTTGCGGCCAGACCGGTGAGGTACTGCCCAGGGAAATATTGATGACCTTTGCGCCATTGTCCACAGCCCACCGCACGGCATCGGGAATCTGTTCCTGGTCCGTCTTGCCTCCGGGGTTCGGTGAACCCAGCCAGGTGGACACGGCCAGGATCTCAGCTTCAGGCGCGACGCCGACAATTCCGTCCGGTCCCCCAGCGGGAGGAACGGTGGGCGAGGCTGAGGGCGAAGGGGAACCTGTGGGCGTGATGTGTCCGCGCCCGGCCAGCATGGTGGCCACAAGTGTCCCGTGCTCCGTTTTCGCGCCGATGCTCTTCTGTCCGTTGGGCGCGCCAGCTCCGGAAACGTCCGTTCCGCCCACCACGACGCCCTTGAGGTCAGGGTGGTTCCCGTCAATGCCGCTATCGATGATGGCTACCTTGACGCCGGCTCCCTTGGAGACCTGCCAGGCATTCGTGATTCCCGATTCCTTGAGCCAGAACTCCTTGTCCCGCCAAGCGTCCGCCGTCGCTGCCGGGGCAGTCAACAGCGCACCGGCCAATGCTCCCCCGGCCAGCGTCGTGGCCAGGGCAGCAGAAAGCAGGCGATGGTATCGCAGGGTCATGCGGAGTCCCGGATACTCAGGGCAATCCCATCCAGGATGTCGTGTTCGCTGGAAATTGCACCGCTGATAGCACCGTTGCCCACGGCGGCAAGCCTTCCCAGGATGCGCCGCCACACCAGGGCTCCAGCTCCGATGACGTCCACACGGCCTGGATGCATGTAGGGAAGACCCGCCCGCTCGTCGCGGGTCATTTCCAGCAGGCTGGTGCACGCATCGCTGATGGTTTCAATGTCCAGGTAGGCACCGTGGATCCGGTCAGGCTGGTACTCGCTCAGGCCCAGGGCGTGCGCAGTGATGGTGGTGATGGAACCCGCGACGCCAACCACGGCTGTGGCACGATCCAGCGGAACGGTCTGCGCGGCAAGGTCAAGTGCGGCGTCGACGTCGGCCTCTGCTGCAGCAATCTGCGCCGCAGTAGGCGGGTCGCTGCGAAGGTGGCGTTCCGTCAGCCGAACACATCCAATGTCCACAGAACGCGCGGCAATCACGCCACTGGCGTCGCCGAGGACGAATTCGGTGCTGCCGCCGCCAAGGTCAACCACCAGCACGGCGTCATCGCCGGTAACGGGCAAAACGCTGCTGGCACCTGCGAAGGACAGCGCAGCTTCCTCATCACCCGAGATAACTTCCGGCTCCACACCCAGAAGCTCCCGGATTCCATCAACGAAAACCTGGCGATTCCGGGCGTCGCGGGTGGCCGAGGTCGCAGCAAAGCGCACGCGCGTGGCACCGTGTTCACGGATAAGTGCTGCATAGTCCGCGGTGGCGGAGAATGTGCGTTCCAAGGCCTCGGGAGCAAGTTCTCCGGTAGCATCCACACCTTGTCCCAGCCGCACCACGCGCATTTCACGCACGACGTCGGTCAGCGGCCCGGGCGCCCCGTTCGCCGAGGCGTCGGCAATCAGGAGGCGGATGGAGTTGGTTCCGCAGTCAATGGCGGCGACGCGGCTCATGCGTCCTCCACCAATTCGCTGCCTGACTCGGCCTTGGGCTTTCGGACCGGTGCCGGACGCCCCACGATGTCAGGCAATCCTTGAGGACCGTGACGGCTCAGATCCCTGGAAGGAGCCTCGCCTGCAGTGTCCCAGGCGCCATCGCAGTAGCAACGGTCCTTGGTCCACCACTCTGCGATGGCGTCCAACGCTTCATCACCCAGCGGGTTGACCCCGGGACCAGCAGCCAGGGAATGGCCAACCAGGACGTGCAAGCACTTGACGCGGGTGGGCATGCCACCAGCGGAGATCCCATCGATTTCCGGAACGGCCCCCGTGCCGGAACGCCCAGCGATCTCATTGCGTGCCTGCAGGTAGGACTCATGGGCGCCGTGATACGCATCCGCAAGTTCCTGATCCGCGGTGAGCCGATCATTCATCTCGTTCATCAACCCGCCCGCTTCGAGCCGCGACACGGCGGACGTGATGACCGGGTGGGTCAGGTAGAACGTGGTGGGAAACGGAGTTCCGTTGCTAAGCCGGGGCGCAGTGGCCGCGACGAGCGGATTCCCGCATACACAGCGCGCGGGAATCTCCACCACGTCCCGCACCGGCCTGCCCAGCTGTCGGCTGAGGACGTCGAGGTCGTGTGCTGATGGCTGGCGGGATTCCTGCGGCACGGCTGCCGTGTTCTCTTCCACTTGCGCTGCCAACCTTCCTGCCCTTTTGGCCATGTCCCGGAAGGACACGACGGCGGCGGGCACCGCGTCTAGTCTGTTGCCGATCGTCTGATTGACTCCCAGAGCGCATCCACCCAGGGCAGGTTTGCCGGGTTTGCGGATGATCCGGAGCCGGTGCGGCCCCCAGGGGTACCGGCGGCTTCTTCCCCGCCAAATACCCAGTAACCCGTTTCACCCGGCATAACCATGTTAATGCGGTCGCGGGCCTGCTGTTTCACGTAGTTGGGATCCTGCCACCGCGAAAGCTGCTTGTTCAGCTCTGCCTGCTCTGCCTGCTTGCTGGCGATCTCGGCCTCCAGGGCGGAGATTTCAGCCCGCTTCTCCAGGAAAATCCGGACCGTGGGCGCAAGCATGATGGTGATGGCAATCATGACCACAGCCAGCGCCAGCATCCTGCCCGAGAACGCCTTCGCCGGTACGGGATCGAGGTCCTGGGCTTCACGGGCGCTGTTGCCGGAGGGTTTGTCCGAAGCTTTCATGGACGAAGCTTTCATGGACGAAGCTTTCATGGACGCGGTGGGGCTGGTCTTGGTTGCCGGGCTCCTGGTGCTGGCTGGGCTCTTGGTGCTGCCCGCAGTCTTGGGACTGCCTGCGGTCCTGGTGCTGGCTGCCGTCTTGCCACTGCCGGAGGGCTTGGGAGCCGTGGGCTTGGGAGCCGTGGGCTTCCTGGTGGCCGGTGCCGGCGTCGAAGATTCCGCAGAGCTGCGGGAGGCACCGAACTCAGCCGCAATGACCTCTCCGCCGGCCGACGCTGCGCTGTTGGGCCTGCCTGCGCCGACAGGGTCCGCGTTGTTTGGCCTTCCTGCGCTGCTTGGCCTTCCGAGGGCGTCGGCCCTGGGAACCTTTGGACGACGGGTGGCCATGACACTCCTGTAATGCCCGGTGCTTGCCTGGCGGGTTGCTGCGCTTGCCCTGCGCGTAACGTACGTGTGCGGGACTTGCGTAGGTCCTGCTGTGCCCGCGGTTCCGCAGGCAAGCGTTAAACAGAACCGGTGGCTATGGTCTTTCCACCATAGCCACCGGTCAGCTGTTTTCGCGGAATGCTAGCCCTTGAAACGCGGGAACGCGCTGCGGCCGGCGTAGCGTGCGGCGTCGTCGAGTTCTTCTTCGATGCGCAGGAGCTGGTTGTACTTGGCGACGCGCTCGGAGCGGGCCGGGGCACCAGTCTTGATCTGGCCCGCGTTGGTGGCAACGGCGATGTCAGCAATGGTGGTGTCCTCGGTTTCGCCGGAGCGGTGCGAGGTGATGGTGGTGTAACCGGAACGCTGGGCCAGGGAAACGGCGTCCAGGGTCTCGGTCAGGGAACCGATCTGGTTGACCTTGACCAGGAGGGAGTTGGCCGTGGCGGTGCTGATTCCCTGCTGCAGGCGGACAGGGTTGGTGACGAAGAGGTCATCGCCAACCAGCTGGACCTTGTCACCGATGGCGTCGGTAAGGGTCTTCCAGCCTTCCCAGTCGTTCTCGTCCAGCGGGTCTTCAATGGAGACCAGCGGGTAGTCGGCAACGAGCTCGGCGTAGTAGGCGCTCATTTCCGAGGCGGTCAGTGCCTTGCCTTCGAACTGGTAAGCACCGTCCTTGTAGAACTCGGAAGATGCGACGTCCAGGGCAAGGGCGATGTCCGTACCCGGGGTGTAGCCGGCGTTCTTGATGGCTTCCTGGATCAGGTCCAGTGCAGCGCGGTTGGACGGCAGGTTCGGCGCGAAGCCACCCTCGTCACCGAGGCCCGTGGAGAGGCCCTTTTCCTGGAGGACAGCCTTGAGGTTGTGGTACACCTCAACGCCCCAGCGCAGGCCTTCGGAGAAGGTCTCGGCGCCGATCGGGGCGATCATGAATTCCTGGATGTCAACATCGGAGTCGGCGTGCGAGCCACCGTTGAGGATGTTCATCAGGGGAACCGGCAGGACGTGTGCGTTCGGGCCACCGAGGTACTTGTACAGCGGCAGGTCCGAGGAAGCAGCAGCTGCGTTGGCAACGGCCAGGGAAACCCCCAGGATGGCGTTGGCGCCGAGCTTGCTCTTGTTCGGGGTGCCGTCGAGGTCGATCATGGCCTGGTCGATGCTGCGCTGGTCCGTTGCGTCGAAACCAATGAGGGCCGGCGAGATCTCGTCGATGACCGCGTCAACGGCCTTCTGGACACCCTTGCCAAGGTAACGGCCTTTGTCGCCGTCGCGGAGTTCAACAGCTTCGTGCTCGCCGGTGGAGGCGCCGGAGGGAACTGCTGCGCGGCCGATCTGGCCGTCGGAAAGCAGGACCTCAACTTCTACGGTCGGGTTTCCGCGGGAATCAAGGATTTCGCGGGCGTGAATGGCATCGATAAGCGCCATGGATGTGCTCCTTATGGGCAAATTACAGGAATGTGGAGGGAAATTCTCAACGTCCTCGTCGCTACTAGCGTAGTCGAGAGTGGCTTAGGTTACGGAACGGGTTCAAACTCCTCACGTCATGAAGGCTGGGCCTTCCCGTTCTGAAACGATCGAACTGCTGCGCGGAGGGCACGCTCGGCGTCGAGCCCTTGCTCCCGGGCACCGGCAACGACGGCGAGCAACAGCTCACCGAGCGCCTCTTCGGTGTCTGGAATTGCAGGAAGCCCGACGGCGGTTGCCTGGCTTTGGGCGTCGATCGACAGACCCGCACGGGCAGCACGGTCCAAGGACTTTTGTGCCCCTGCCAAGGCAGGCAGGTGCGGTGGAATTCCCTCAAACGGATCGGCACGCCCGCCCTTCTCGGCACGCTTCACAGCATCCCATTTCAGGACGATTTCCTCGACCGTCGCCGGGAACGTGGCCTGCAGTGAACCGTCCGGCTTGAACACATGCGGATTGCGGCGGACCATTTTCTCGTGGATGCCGTGGGCCACGGCATCAAAGTCAAAGCTGCCGCGCTCCTCGGCAAGCCGGGCGTGAAGCACCACTTGAAGCAGTACGTCGCCCAGCTCGCCGCGAAGCTCCTCATCTCTGGCTGGCGAATCCCCGGCCTCGATCGAGTCCACAACCTCATAGGCTTCCTCGATCAAGTACTCCACCAGGGACTCATGCGTCAGCGCACCCATCCAAGGGCAGTGCTCCCGCAACGAGGCGATCGTCCGGATCAGCTCCGTAATCCCGGGGCCGGACTCGTTAGCCGAGATTGGCGTAGGCATCGTTGATGTACTCGACCAAAGCTTCACGCTCGTCCAGCGGCAGGAAGGCGGCCTCTGCGGCATTGAGCGTCAGTTCGAGCAAATCATCGAGGTCGTAGTCGAAGGTTTCCACCAGCAGCTCAAACTCGTCCGTCAGGGTGACACCGCTCATGAGCCTGTTGTCCGTGTTGATGGTGACGTTGAAACCGAGCTGGAAGAGCATGTCCAGCGGGTGGCTTTCGATGCCTTCGCCGAAGCTGGAAATAGCGCCGGTCTGAAGGTTCGATGACGGGCAGATTTCCAGTGCAATTCCGCGGTCGCGAACCCAGGCGGCCACGCCGCCGAGTGTCACCATGCCGATGGTGTCCTCGCCGTCGTCGTCGGAGTTGTCTTCAAATTCCACCGTAATGTCCTCGGCAATACGCACTCCGTGCCCAAGCCGCAGAGCGCGTCCGTCCACGAGCGCCGACTGGATGCTGTCCAGGCCCGCAGCCTCACCGGCGTGGACCGTGGCCGGGAAGTTGTTCTCGGCAAGGTAGGTGAAGGCGTCTTTGAAACGTGAGGGCAGGAAGCCGTCCTCGGCGCCCGCGATGTCGAAGCCCACAGCGCCGTTGGCGCGGTGCCGAACAGCGAGTTCCGCGATTTCCTGGCCACGGTCAGCGTGGCGCATCGCAGTGATGAGTTGCCCCACCTGGATCTGCTGGCCGCGTTCTTCGGCCGCATCCACACCGGCTTCAAGACCGTCCTGGACCGCTTCCACCACTTCATCCAGGGTCAGGCCCTTCTGCAGGTGCTGCTCGGGGGCCCAGCGGACTTCACCGTAAACGACGCCGTCCTCGGCGAGATCCTCCACGAATTCCTTGGCGACCCGGAACAGGCCCTCCTTGGTCTGCATCACGGCAACCGTGTGGTCGAACGTTTCCAGGTACCGGACCAGGGAACCGGAGTCGGCGGATTCGCGGAACCATTCGCCCAGGGCAACCGGATCAGTGGAAGGCAGCGTGTGGCCGACGGCATGCGCCAGTTCGATGATGGTTGCAGGCCGCAGTCCTCCGTCCAAATGGTCGTGGAGGGAAACCTTGGGAAGGCTCTTCAAATCGAAGTCGAGGGCAGGGGCAGCGTCAACAATGGGCTCAGTCACGTACTAAGAGTAATCCCCACCGCCGCCATGGACTCGTTTCAGGCGCCCTCTGTGCTCGCCGGCGGAAGGCAGGAGCCTAGCCAGCAGGCTTGGAGAGGTCGACGCCGGCAACGGCCTTTTGGGTCAACTCCTGGGGGTCCGGCGTTGGCGCCTTCGCTGTTGTATGGGCAGCGGCGGCCTGATCCTTCTTAGCCAGATCCTTCTTAGCCAGATCCTTCTTAGCCAGATCCTTCTTTTCCAGGTGCTTGTGCCACCAGCGAAGGACGTGGTCCACAACAATGCCCAGGATCACCGCGAACGCCACGGCAATGCCCACGCCAAGCAGCGGGTTGTTGTGCACCCATTGGCCAGCGAGAAGGCCGATGCCGATGGAGTAGCAAACCCACGTGACGCAGGCGAAGGCATCCAAGAAGAAGAATGTCCTGTGGCGGAAACCCGTCTGGCCGGCAACGTAGTTAACAGCCACACGTCCCCAGGGAATGTAGCGGGCAGTAAAGATCAGGACTGCCCCACGTTTGTCGAGTTCATACTGAGCCCACGCGAACATCTTCTGGACCTTGGGGCGGCGCATCCACTTCCAGCGCGTCAAACCGATCTTGCGGCCCAGCATGTACGCCATATTGTCACCGGCCATTGCACCAACCAAGGCCGTGGCTCCCAGAATCCAAAGGTTCGGCTGACCGTTGTGAAGGGACAGCGCCGAGAGCCCCACAATGGCTGTTTCACTGGGAAGAATGGTGGCAAATCCGTCAATGAAGAAAAAGACGAGGAGTACCGGGTAAATCCAAGGCTGCCCGGCTGCATGCTCGAGCATTTGGTTCAAAAACTCCACGCGGCGGTAGCTCCTAGGCGAATATGACTTGACACTGTGACAGAAGTCGCTCTTAGTGTCCCACGGCCGGGACGTCGTTCGCTACGCCCCAGCCTCGGGATCACCCACTTAACGCTACGCGTGGAGTACTCGTTCCGTCGTCAACCGCCGGGCTGATCTCCCGGCGTCGTTCATGTCATACCGTGGGTGGAGGCGGCGCTTCTTCCTCAGCAATACTCGTGGCGTCTTCGACGTTGCTGCGGTCCAGCGGCGCCGATCCCCTGACCTTGCTGATGATGCGGTCAATGATGATGCCCAGAATCACAGCCACCACAATGGCAATCACTGCGCCCAACAGGTGGTTGTGCTCGAACCAGACCCCAAAGAAGTACCCCAGGACCACCGAATAGCTTGCCCACAGGATGGCGGACATCGCAGTCAGCGCTACAAAGCGGCGGTGATGGAAGTGCGTGGCACCGGCTGTGAGGTTTACTGCCACCCGGCCGATGGGAATGAAGCGCGCCACCATGATGAGTGAGGCCGACCGCCGTCGGAGTTCCTTACCGGCCCAGCGGAAGGCTCCTTGCATGCGCTGCGTACGCATCCAACGCCAACGCTGGACCCCGATACGGTGCCCTATCAGGTAGGCAATGTTGTCGCCTGAGAAGGCGCCGATTGCTGCCATGACCCCGAGCAGCCACACGTTGGGTGAGCCTGCGCCGCCGGAGACAGCACTCAAGCCGACCACCACGGATTCGCTGGGAATGGGTGGGAAGAAACCGTCGATCAGGCAGCAGGCCAACACAAGGAACAACACCCACGGCTGCTCGGCCGCGGCCAGGATGAAATCGTTGATGGCCTGCACGGGATCTAAGCCTAGGCGATCCTGTCGATGATCAGCTGATGGGCCGGTCGTGAGCCCTCAGGTGCAATCACCACGGCGTCCTGCAACGCTTCCTTGGCCCGCTCAAACTTCTCAGGAGTATCGGTCAGGAGCGTCATCAATGGTTCGCCGGCCCTGACCAGCGCGCCCGGTTTGGCATGAAGCCGCACACCGGCTCCCGCCTGGACTTTGTCCTCCTTGCGGGCGCGGCCAGCTCCGAGGCGCCATGCCGCAACGCCCACCGAAAGGGCATCCAGCTCCACCAGGACGCCATCAGCCGGGGCGTAAACCACCTCGGATTCCTTGGCCACGGGCAACGCCCCTCGCGGATCGCCGCCTTGAGCTTCGATCATCCGGTTCCAGACGTCCATGGCGCGCCCATCCTTGAGGGCAGCCGCGGGATCGGCATCGTGGATGCCGGCACCGGCCAGCATCTCCTCGGCCAAGCGGACAGTCAGTTCGACGACGTCTTCCGGACCACCGCCCGCAAGGACCTCCACAGACTCCTCCACCTCGATAGCGTTCCCTGCTGTGAGGCCCAGGGGCGTGGACATATCTGTCATCAAAGCCACCGTGTGAACGCCCGCGTCCTTGCCCAAGGCCACCATGGTCTCCGCCAACTCACGAGCCCGCGCCTCATCCTTCATGAAAGCGCCGGAACCCACCTTTACGTCCAGTACCAACGAGCCGGTGCCTTCTGCGATCTTCTTACTCATGATCGAGGAAGCAATCAACGGGATCGCTTCAACCGTTCCCGTGACGTCACGCAATGCATAGAGCTTCTTGTCAGCCGGTGCCAGACCGGATCCGGCAGCGCAAATGACCGCTCCGACGTCCTGGAGCTGGGCCATGATTTCCTCATTACTCAGGTTCGCGCGCCATCCGGGGATTGCTTCGAGCTTGTCCAAAGTGCCGCCGGTGTGGCCGAGCCCGCGGCCGGACAGCTGCGGCACGGCCACGCCAAAGACCGCCACCAGTGGGGCCAACGGGAGGGTGATCTTATCCCCCACCCCGCCGGTGGAGTGTTTGTCGCTGGTAGGCTTCCGGCCGCCGTCGGGCGTTGTCAGCGAGGAAAAGTCCATCCGCTCCCCGGAGGCGATCATCGCCGAAGTCCAGCGTGAGATTTCCTCGCGGTTCATGCCGTTGAGCAGGATGGCCATGTTCAGCGCCGCCATCTGCTCCTCGGCGATCACACCCCGCGTATAGGCGTCAATGGTCCAATCGATCTGTTCCGGAGTGAGCGTGCCGTTGTCGCGTTTGATGGAGATGATCTGAACGGCGTCGAAAGCTTCAGGGCTTCTCACGTGGTTTCCTCCAGGTTTTCGGGACCAAAGGCGTCAGGCAGCACTTGGTCCATGGATTTGATTCCCTGCGTTGTCATGAGCTGCATTCCGGGCGCCCGGAACTCGTAGAGCAGCTGACGGCAGCGCCCGCAGGGCATGAGGACGTTTCCCAGGCTATCGACGCAGTAGAAAGCCGCGATCCGGCCCCCACCGGTCATGTGGAGCTGCCCCACCAAGGCGCATTCAGCGCAGAGGGTCAGGCCATAGCTGGCGTTCTCCACGTTGCAGCCACTAATGATTCTGCCGTCCTCGGTGAGGGCCGCAGCCCCCACCGGGAACTTGGAGTACGGGGCATAGGCCCGTTCCATGGCCTGTACCGCAGCTTCTTCCAGTGCCTGCCAATCGACGTCATCCGAAGGCATGCGTCAACCCTTCACGTACGGTATGCCGCTCGCGGCAGGTGGCCGTGACCTACCCACCAAACCGGCGACGGCGAAGATGGTCACCAGATACGGCAGCATGGCCATGAACTGGCTCGGCACCGGGGTACCAATGATGCCCAGAATCGATTGCAAGTTGTACGCAAAGCCGAACAGCAGCGAGGCGAGGAAGGCACCGATCGGATTCCACCGTCCAAAGATCAGGGCCGCCAGGGCAATGAAGCCACGGCCACCGGAAATTTCCTTGGTGAAGGAGTCGATAGTCACCAGCGTGAACACGGCACCACCGATGCCGGCGATCGCACCGCCAAGCGTCACGTTCCAGAAGCGGGTGGCGTTTACGTTGATGCCGAGGGTGTCCGCAGCCTGCGGGTGCTCGCCGACAGCGCGGACGCGCAGGCCCCAACGGGTCTTGAACAAGCCGAACCAGACTACGGCTACAGCCACATACATGAGGTAGCCGGCGATGGATTGCTTGAACAGGATGGGCCCGATGATGGGAATGTCCGAAAGGAACGGAATCGGCAGGATATCCAGGCGGCCAGGAGTGTTGAACCGCTCCTTGTTGGTCACCATGACTGTGCCGAACAGGAAGCCGGTAAGGCCGGAGACCAGCACATTCAGGACAACGCCCACAATGATCTGGTTGACGAGGTACTTGATGCTGAACACCGCGAGGACCATGGACACGACGGCGCCAGCGGCTGCGGCAGCAATCAAGCCGACGTAGGGGCTGCCGGTCACCGTTGCCACCAAAGCGGCGGTGAAAGCTCCGCCCAGCAGCTGGCCTTCAATGGCAATGTTCACCACGCCCACCCGCTCGCACAGGACACCGGAGAGGGAGCCAAACACCAAGGGAACAGCCAAAGTCACCGAACCCGCAACCAGGCCGGCAAGAGAGATGGACGGCTGGCGTGCACCGGCAACAATCCATACCAGCAAGGCGAAGACGAAGACCACGGCGAAGGCGATCGGCAACCACTTGGGAGACCGCTCCCCCCGCGTCCACAGGTAGATCGAGTAAGCGGCCATGGCCAGGAGCACGATGGCCAGGACGATGCCACCTACCTGGCCTGGAATCGCCAGCGCCGGGACGGCAATGGCATCGCCGGGATCGCTGATCTTCATCTCTGCTGTCTGGTCCGGACCCATGAGGCCGAAGAACACGAGCGCAATGAGTGCCAGGACGCCGAGCGAAACGGGGACCTTCAAAGACGGGCGGAGCCCAGGCGCTGCTGTTGCGCCCGGTAGTGGGGCGGTCGATGTTGCGCTCACTTGGCACCTCCGGTGGCGTTGGCAAGGGCAGCTTTCCGGGCAGCCCTTGGCGTCTTGGTCTTCTTTTTGGGCTCAAGCCTGAAGATCGACCTGATCAAGGGGGGTGCTGCGATGAACAGGACGATCAGGGACTGGACCACCAGCACGATGTCGATAGGTGTGCCCGTTTGGATCTGCATCTGAACCGCACCGGCCCGGAAAGCACCGAAGAGCAGGCCCGCGAAGAACGTTCCCCAGGGAGTGCTCCGGCCCAGCAGCGCAACGGTGATGGAGTCGAAGCCGATCTGGCCCGCTACGCCGCCAGTCAGCACCTTTTCCGTACCGGCCACCTGGGCAACTCCGCCGAAGGCTGCGAGCGCGCCAGCAAAGGCCATCACCAGGATGGTGGCACGGGGTACCTTGACCCCGGCCGTCCGCGCGGCCACGGGGTTGGCGCCGACTGCGCGGAACTCAAAGCCAATGGTGGAGCGGTTCAGCATCCACCACACACCGTACGTCAGCAGCACCGCTACCAGGAAGCCCAGGTGGAGCCGGGAATCTGGAATGAGCACAGGGTAGGTGGCAGTGTCATCCAGCCGGGGTGAGATGGGGCTGTTGTCCCCCGGTCGCCGGAAAGCCGCGGTGTTCAGGAGGAAGTCCAAGAGGAACAGCGCGACGTAGTTCAGCATGATGGTCACGATGACCTCGTGCGCCCCGGTCCTGGCTTTGAGGATGCCAACTATCGCACCCCAGGCAGCGCCTCCGAGGACGCCCATGATGATGACCAGCAGCAGGTGGATCCCGAAGGGCAAGTGCCAGGTGAAACCAACATAGGCGGCCAACGTGGCGCTGATGATGATCTGGCCCTGGGCACCGATGTTGAAGAGGCCGGCCCGGAAGGCCAGGGCAACGCCAAGGCCCGCACAGATCAGGGGCGTGGCCACCGTCATCGTTTCCAGCAGGGGCATGAAACCTTGGCGGGGGTTGAAGACCGAGCCCTGGAACAACGCGACGTAGCTCTTTGTCATGGCATTCCACAGCGCCAGCAGGAAGTCCGTTGGCCGCGCGAAGAAGTAGCCTGCGCTCTCGGCAACCTTCTTGTCCGTGCTGGCAATGAGCAAACCGCCCAGGAACAGCGCCACGATAACCGCCAGGACGGAGACAAAGCCGCTGCCCGTGACGATCCTGCGCATCGTGCTGCCTTGCTGGTGACTGGTGCCCCCGCTCTGCGAGGACACGGGAACGATGGACGGTTCCAGCGTGCCACCAGCGGTATCGAGTGCGACGTCCGCCGCGCGTGCCTCCGAGGAAGATTCCTCGGGAGTCTGGTCCTTACGGTCCTTACTCGGGGTTTGGTCCTTACTCGTCATGGGAGCCTCCTTCCGGGCCGACGCCGGCCATCATCAGGCCGAGGGTGTCACGGGGAGTTCCAGCTGGGACAATGCCCACGAGCTTCCCCTTGTAAAGCACGGCGATCCTGTCTGCGAGTTCCATCACTTCATCGAGTTCCGTGGAAATGATCATCACCGGTGTTCCCACATCCCGCTCGGCAACTATGCGTTTATGCAGGAATTCGATGGAGCCAACATCCACGCCGCGCGTGGGCTGGCTTGCGATGAAAAGCCGCAACGGCCTGGACAACTCGCGCGCCATGACTACCTTTTGCTGGTTGCCACCGGAGAGCGTTCCGGCCGCGGCTCCCGCCGACGGCGTCCTGATATCGAACTCCTGAATCTTGGCTTCGGCATTTTCTGCCATTTTGGCGGGCTTCATGCTGATGCCGGTGGCAAACGGTGCTTGGTCGTAAAGGTCCAGCACCAGGTTCTCGGCGACAGAAAAGGGGCCTACCAGCCCGTCCACTGTGCGGTCTTCCGGGACAAAGCCGACGCCGGAGCGCAGCACGTCCTTGACCGGAAGGCCCAGGAGCTGCTTGCCGTCCAGTGTCACGGATCCCGTGACGTGCGGCTGGATACCGAGGATGGCTTCCGTAAGTTCCGTCTGGCCGTTGCCTTGGACACCGGCGACGGCGAGGATCTCGCCTTGGGCGATGTCGAAGCTGATGCCGTCCACCACGTTGGTTCCATTGGGGGCGCGGACTGTCAGGTCCTTCACCACGAAGGTTGTTTCCTTTGGCTGGGCGGCGGCTTTGTCCAAGGTCAGGCTAACGGGGCGGCCCACCATCATGGAGGCAAGTTCCGTGGCCGAGGCCGTGGGTGGAGCATCGCCTACTACCTTGCCGCGGCGGATGACCGTGATGACGTCGGCGACAGCCTTCACTTCTCGAAGCTTGTGCGAAATGAACACGATGGATGTGCCGGATGCTTTGAGCTGGCGCATGATGTCCAGTAGCTCATCCGTTTCCTGCGGTGTCAGGACTGCCGTGGGTTCATCGAGGATGAGCACCTTGGCGTCCCGGACCAACGCCTTGATGATCTCGACGCGCTGCTGGACGCCCACGGGCAGGTCCTCCACGAGGGCGTCAGGATCGACGTCGAAGCCGTACTTCTTTGAAATGTCCCGGATTTTCTTCCGGGTTTCATCAATGCTGAGGACGCCGCCAAAGGACGTCGGCTCTGCGCCGAGGGCCACGTTTTCGGCGACTGTGAACACGGGAACCAGCATGAAATGCTGGTGGACCATGCCAATACCGGCGGCCATGGCGTCGCCCGGGCCCCGGAAGTTGACCGTCTTGTCGTCAACGAGGATTTGTCCGGCCGTAGGTTCATAGAGCCCGTACAGTACGTTCATGAGGGTTGATTTTCCGGCGCCATTTTCGCCGAGGAGGCAATGGATCTGGCCGGATTCGACCACGAGGTCGATGTCTTGGTTGGCGTAGAAGGTCCCGAAAGCTTTCGAGATCCCCTTCAATTCGAGTTTCACAACTCCCACCGTTCTTTGAGTCCGAGGGACGGCTGTACTGCTCAAAGCCATTGGCTTTGAGCAGAAGCCTATTCTTGCGAGGGCCAGCAAGATAGGCGCTGGGGTCCGCAAGATAGGCGCTGGTCAGGGCAAAAACGCGCCGCCAGTACCGGCACTCGGTACTGGCGGCGCGTCCAGGAATTGTTACTTCTTGGGGCTTGCCGCTGATTCGACAACCAGCTTGCCGGACACGATGTCCGCCTTCAAGGCGTTGAGCTCGGACTTGGTATCTGCGGAGACTGCGGAATCGAGGTCGTGGAACGGTGCGATGGCAACGCCTTCATTGGCAAGCGTGCCAACATAGGCTTCGTTGCTGAACTTGCCTTCCTTGTCGTCCTTCACCACGGTTTCCACGGCCTCACCCATCTGCTTAACCACGGAGGTCAGCATAAGGTCCTTGTACTCAGGAGCAGTGAGGTAGCCGTCGGAGTCAACCCAGATGAGCTTGACGTCCTTGCCGGCAGCCTTGGCTTCCTTGAGGGCTGCACCTGCACCCTTGCCCACCGGGCCTGCTACGGGCATGATGATGTCCGCGCCCTGGTCCAGCAGGTTCTTGGTGATTTGCTTGCCGGTGTCCTGCTTCTCGAAGTCACCCGTGAACGAGCCATCCTGGCTGGCCTTGTCCCAGCCGACAACCTGTACAGACTTGCCCTTGGCCTTGTTGTAGGCCTGGACGCCGTCATAGAAACCGTCCATGAAAATGGTGACTGTAGGGAGCTTGATGCCGCCGAAGGTTCCCACCTTGCCGGTCTTGCTTGCTGAGGCTGCGGCGTAGCCTGCGAGGTAGGCAGCCTGGGCAGTGT
Source organism: Paenarthrobacter sp. RAF54_2 (assembly GCF_052113945.1). Classification (NCBI taxonomy): domain Bacteria; kingdom Bacillati; phylum Actinomycetota; class Actinomycetes; order Micrococcales; family Micrococcaceae; genus Paenarthrobacter; species Paenarthrobacter sp. RAF54_2. Next base: position 221,959 of record NZ_JBFRDV010000001.1, on the reverse strand, counting down.
CATAAACCACCGACTTCACGTTGGGGATGGGGGCCGGATACGAGAAGTCGATGATCGCGAAGTGCTTGTCGGGGTTCTTCTGCGCTGCTGCCTTGGTGGCGCCGTCCAGGAGGAAGCCCACCGTGACGGTCAGGTTGCACCCAGCGGAAACCATACCGTTGAGGTTGGCCTCGTAGTCGCTGTTGGCCTTGGACTCAGCCGACTTCATGGTGATGCCAAGGTCCTTTTCGGCCTTCTGCAAACCCTCGAAGGAGGACTGGTTAAAGGACTGGTCATCGAATCCGCCGGAGTCGGACACAATGCAGCCGATGTAGTCGCTCTTGGTGGCGGCGCCCGAACCGGCGTCGGGAGCTTGTCCGCAACCGCTGAGCAGGAGCGCTGCCGCTCCCGCAGTTGCAATACCGGCCATTGAACCGCGCTTAATAGAACCGCGCTTAAGGGTGGCACGCAGTGGGTTCTTCAATTTTCCTCCAGGAAGAAAGTGAGTCGCGCTACGACGGATGGTCAATGAGTGTCCGTTTCGAATACCCGAGGCAGAAATTCTGTTTTCACTGAAGTTCGCAGCACTGCGCCGAAGCGCCTTGATACCCTCAACACTAGTGGCGTGGACCACACGCAGGTAGCACAATCCAGGCCCCAAGGGCAGATTGTTGACCTTTTGTTACCAAGCAGTAGCCGGGTGCGCAAGTCACACCCGGCCCCACCCCCAACGTCAGAGCCTGACGAGCATCTTTCCGGTGTTGGCGCCGTCCAGCAGATCAATGAATGCCTGCGGTGCGTTCTCCAGGCCGTCCACGATCGTTTCGTCGTAGCGGACGGTCCCGTCGGCCAGCCAACCGGCCATCTTTTCGGCAAATTCGGCCGCGTGCTGACGCTGGCCGCCCACCAGGAATCCGCGCAGGGTCAGCTGCTTGCCAATCGCCAGGGCCAGGTTCCTTGGTGCGGCCGGCGGCTCGGTGGAGTTGTACTGCGCAATGGCACCGCACATGGCAACGCGCCCGCCCACAGTGAGCGTGGCCAGAGCGGCTTCGAGGTGCTTGCCGCCCACGTTGTCGAAGTACACATCGATGCCGCGCTCCCCCGCCGCCTCACGCAACTGATCAAGAACCGGGCCATCGTTGTAATTGAAGGCGGCGTCGAAACCGAGCTCCAGCAACCTGACGACCTTTTCGGTCGAACCGGCACTGCCGATCACCTTGCTGGCTCCGGATGCCTTGGCAATCTGGCCCACCATGGATCCCACAGCGCCAGCCGCACCGGATACGAAGACGACATCGCCTTCTTTGAACTCGGCCACCTTGAGCAGGCCCGCATAAGCGGTCAGGCCCGTCATGCCCAAGGCACCAAGGAACGCCGATGTTGGAGCAAGGCCGCTTGGAACCGTGGTTGTCGCAGCCGCGTCCACCACCGCATGCTCGCGCCAGCCGAGTTGATGCACGACGACGTCACCCACCTTGTGCGCGTCGGACCTGGACGCGATCACCTCACCTACCGCACCGCCGTCGAGCGCTGTATCCAGGCGGAAAGGCGCCGAGTAGGACTTGACGTCATTCATGCGTCCCCGCATGTAGGGGTCCACGGACATGAACTGGTTCCGGACCAGGATCTGGCCGTCCTGAAGGTCTGGCAGGCCGGAGGCCGCCAGCCGAAAGTTCTCCGGTGACGGGCGGCCGACCGGGCGGGATGCGAGCTGGATTTCGCGGGTTTCCACTGGCGTGTTGGTAGCGGCGCTCATGCTGCAAACTCCACGAGCTTGAGGTCCACGGCCATGTTGCCGCGGGTGGCGTTGGAGTAGGGGCAGATCTGGTGGGCCTTGGCCATCAGCTCTTCGGCCGTATCGCGATCCAAGGCGGGCAGGGCGATCTCCAGCTCGGCGGCCAAGCCGTAGCCTTCGCGGTCAGTCAGCGCGCCGAAGTGGACCTTGGCGGCAACGGCAGAATCGCTGAGGTCAACGCGTTCCTTGCGGCCCACCAGGCGCAGGGCCGAGTGGAAGCAGGCCGCATAGCCGGCGGCAAACAACTGCTCGGGGTTGGTGCCCTGGCCGTTGCCTCCCAGCTCAACCGGGCTGGCGAGGGCGACGTCGAGCTTGCCGTCGTTGGTGCGGGCGTTGCCATCGCGGCCTTCGCCGGAGGCCAAAGCCTCGGCAATGTAGAGAGTCTTCACGAATCTTCCTTTTCTCTTGGACATCAGGGGGTTTGTGTGTGGCTTGAAAAGTGTCAGAGTGACTTCTGCAGTGCGGCCGTGAGTTTGCCGAGCGTCGCGTGCAACTGCTCAATCTCATCCGTGGAGAGGCCGGCGGCATCAGCGAGTCGCTTGGGGACGGCCTGGGCGCGGGTGCTCAGCTCCCTGCCGGCGTCGGTCAGGACCACATCCACCCGGCGTTCATCCTCGACGGAACGGTGGCGCTCAACCAGTCCAAGCGCCTCAAGGCGCTTCAGGAGGGGCGACAACGTGCCGGAGTCGAGGCCGAGTTCGGCGCCAAGTTCCCGCACGCTGCGCGGTTCCTGCTCCCACAGGACCAACATCACCAGGTACTGCGGGTACGTAAGACCCAGCTCGTCCAGCACGGGGCGGTAGACCGCCGTCGCGGCTTTGGACGCCGAATACAGCGCAAAGCAGACCTGGTGGCGGAGGCGGGGGGCATCACTCATGGATAAAACGATAGTGCACAATTCAATTGTGCACAACTTACCTGCGAAAAAAGCACCCACTGAGTCGCATTTAAGCGCGTTCTGACAGCTCAAAACGCGCTTAAATGCGACTCAGTTGGGTTTAGTCCTGGAGGTCGCGGATCGTTCGGAGCGCGGCAGCAGTGAGGACGCGGATGGCGTAGCCGAGGGCGCGTTCATCCACGATGAAGTCGCCACGGTGAAGGTCATATTCTTCGCCGCCAGGCGTGTGCGTGCCGAGCCGCATCATGGCTCCCGGAAGGTCGGCCAGGAACCAGGCAAAGTCTTCGCCACCCATCGACTGGGGCGTCAGGACAACGGCGTGCTCGCCAAGTTCGGCACGGGCCGCAGCTTCAATCAGGGCCGTCTCATGTTCGGAGTTCACCACGGGAGGAACGCCACGGGTGTGCTCCAGGTGCACATCCACGCCGTAAGGAGCGGCAACCTGCTTTACGACGTCGTCCAGCAACTCGCCCGCGCTGTGCCAGGCATCCCGGTCAAGGCAGCGCATGGTGCCCGCCATGTAGCCAGTGCCGGGAATGGCGTTGGGTGCGGAACCTGCCGAGATCTGGCCCCACACCACGGACACTCCGCTGCGGACGTCCACGCGGCGTGAGAGCACGGCGGGCACGTTGACCGCAATTTGCGCCAGGGCAAAGACCAGGTCTTCCGTCAGGTGCGGCCTGGATGTGTGGCCACCGCGGCCTGTGAGCTCGATCTTAATGGTGTCCGATGCCGAGGTGATGGCCCCGATCCGGGTGCCGATCTTGCCGACGTTGATCCTGGGATCACAGTGCAACGCAAGGATACGGGGAACGCCTTCCAGCACGCCCTGCTCGATGCAGGACAAAGCACCGCCGGGCATGGTCTCCTCGGCCGGCTGGAAGATAATGCGGACAGTGCCGCCCAGCGGGGTGTTCTTATGCATCCGCTGCAGCACCAAGGCAATGCCGAGCATGGTGGTGGTATGAACGTCATGTCCACAAGCATGGGTGACGCCGTGGTTCTTCGAAGCGAACGGCAGACCCGTTTCCTCGATGATGGGCAAGGCGTCGATGTCACCACGCAGTGCAGTGGCAATGGGACCTTCTCCGATGTCCACCGTGAGCCCGGTGCCTTCAAGGCGACGCGGCTGCAATCCGGCAGCTTCGAGCCGCTCCACGAGTTTGTCCGTGGTGCGGAATTCCTTGAAGGAGAGTTCAGGGTGCGCGTGGAGGTCCCGCCTGAAATCGATGAGTCCAGGCAGCAGCTCATCCACCCACGGACTTACAACGGGGGTGGGCTCGGTTTCAGTGGTGTAATTGCGCACGTCACAACTCTAGCCATCCACGGCCTCCGAAGAACGAAAGCCACCTCTTGGTTACGCTGCGTTCAGGCGCAGGACAACCAAAGAGGTGGCTCACGGTATAAGGGATTGCTACAGGACGTCCGTATCGCCACTGGCTTTGAGGGCATCAACAGTGCCCTTGACCAACTGGGCATGTTCCTTTGTAGTGACCAGGAGTGCGTCGGGGGTGTCCACGATGACCACGTCCTTGATGCCGATGAGGGCGATCACGCGCTTGGTATCGGAAACCACCACACCACTCGCATTCTCGGCAAACACGCGGGCACCTTCGCCAAGAACGGTAACTTCATCGACGTCGCCTGCGTTGTTCAGGCGGCCGATTGCGGCAAAGTCGCCAACGTCGTCCCAGCGGAAAGTACCAGGCACGACGGCGACATCGCCGGCTGCCGCTGCCGGCTCGGCAACGGCGTAGTCGATCGCAATCTTGGGCAGTGTGGGCCAGACACGCGCGGTAACTTCGGCGCGCTGGGGCGTGTCCCAGGCTTCGGCGATTTCCTGAAGGCCCTTGAACAGCTCCGGCTGGTTCGCTTCGAGGTGCTGGAGCATGAGCGCTACGGGAGCAACGAACATGCCTGCGTTCCAGACGTAGTCCCCTGCCTCCACATATTTGTTGGCAACTTCCTGGCTCGGCTTCTCAACAAACTCAGCCACAGCAAGGGCGTTCGGAGCACCTTCCACGTTCAGTGCTGCACCGGAGCGGATGTAGCCGAAGCCGGTGGAGGGGTGCGTGGGCTTGATGCCGATGGTGACGATCTTGCCCGTGGCAGCGGTGTAAATTGCCTCACGCACAGTGTCCTGGAACAGATCGTCGGGGCTGATCACTTGGTCTGCGGCGAACGAACCCATGATGGTCTCCGGGTCGCGGCGGTGGAGAATTGCGGCGGCCAAGCCGATGGCAGCACCGGAGTCCTTGGGCTCGCTTTCGAGCACCAGCTCGTCATCGCCCACTTCGGGGAGCTGCCGGCATACAGCGGCACGGTGTGCCTCGCCGGTCACAACGAGCACCCGCTCACCGGCCAGCGGCTCAAGGCGGTCATAGGTGGCCCTCAACAACGTGCTGCCGGAGCCGGTCAGGTCATGGAGGAACTTGGGCGCAGCGGCACGCGAGAGTGGCCACAGCCGGGTCCCCACACCGCCCGCCGGAATAACCGCGTGGAAGCGGTTCAATGGAGATTCCGGGAATGTCGCGTCTTCTGTACTCACCGCAACACTTTATCGGACGCGGCTGCAAAGCCCCGCAGTCCGCCACACATGTGGCCTTCGTCTCATGAAGCAGGGGAAATTGCCCAAATATCGCGTAAATACGGGCAGGAAACATGGAATTAACAACCAGAGAAGCGCGTCCTAAATTGAATAAGCTGGTAGCGAAGCCTAGATTTAGGCGTGAGCTACGAGTGCTCTCGCAGCAGGCGTTCCCCCCGCATGGATCCCATGCCAGCGCCGCTGTGTTGCAGGAAGGTTTAATCAGTGCCGACAAAACCAGCTGGCACCTTGTACCGCGGCCGTGAAGGCATGTGGTCCTGGGTTGGACACCGTATTACCGGTGTAGTGATCTTTTTCTTCTTGTTGGTCCATGTGTTGGACACCTCATTGGTGCGCGTGTCCCCTGAGGCCTACACGGCCGTCATTGGTGCTTACAAGAACCCCGTCATGGCCCTGGGTGAAACGGGCCTGGTCGCCGCGATCATCTTCCACGCCTTCAACGGCCTGCGTGTGATCGCCATCGACTTCTGGAAGAAGGGCGCGAAGTACCAGCGCCAAATGCTGTGGATCGTGCTTGCGCTGTGGCTGGTCACGTTCGCCGGCTTCGCTATCCGCCACCTTTCCCTCGCGCTGGGAGGCCACTAGACCATGACCACGATCGAATCCCCCCGCAGCGGAAAAATCGGTGCAGGCAAGATTGCTCCGAAATACAACCGCACCGGCCCCAGCCGTGGCAACTTCGAGATGATCGCCTGGCTCTTCATGCGCCTCTCCGGCATCGTCCTGGTGGTGCTGATCTTCGGCCACCTCTTCGTGAACCTGCTGGTGGGTGAGGGTATCCACGCCATCGACTTCGGTTTCGTCGCCGGTAAGTGGGCGGACCCCTTCTGGCAGTTCTGGGACCTCGCCATGCTCTGGCTTGCCATGCTGCACGGAACCAACGGCGTCCGCACCATCATCAACGACTACGCTGAAAAGGACGCCACGCGCTTCTGGCTCAAGGTAGTCCTCTATGCAGCCACGGCTGTCATCATCATTCTCGGCACCCTGGTGATCTTCACGTTCAACCCGTGCCCCGTCGTCGACGGCGTTCAGCTGCCTGGCGGCTTCTGCCCGGCCCCGTAACGGCGCTTCCGGTGACTCCTTTGAGTCCACCGGTTCGCCTGACGTAGCGGAGCAGCCTCCGCCGACCATCTGAATTTTTGAAAGAGAGAGCATCTGGTATGCAGGTCCATAAGTACGACGTCGTCATTGTCGGTGCAGGTGGCGCCGGCATGCGCGCCGCGATCGAATCCGGTCAGCGCGCACGCACAGCGGTACTGACCAAGCTCTACCCCACCCGCTCGCACACCGGTGCAGCACAGGGCGGCATGTGTGCAGCACTGGCCAACGTCGAAGAAGACAACTGGGAGTGGCACACCTTTGACACGATCAAGGGTGGCGACTACCTGGTTGACCAGGACGCAGCCGAGGTCATGGCGAAGGAAGCCATCGACGCCGTGCTGGACCTGGAAAAGATGGGTCTGCCGTTCAACCGCACGCCCGAGGGCCGGATTGACCAGCGACGCTTCGGTGGCCACACCCGTGACCACGGCAAGGCTCCCGTCCGCCGTGCTTGCTATGCAGCCGACCGTACGGGCCACATGATCCTGCAGACGTTGTACCAAAACTGCGTCAAGCACAACGTTGAGTTCTACAACGAGTACTACGTCCTTGACCTGCTGATCGTCGAAGAAGACGCAGTGCGCGAAGACGGTACCCCGTACAAGCAGAAGCGTGTCGCCGGCGTAGTTTCCTACGATCTTGCTTCCGGTGAACTGCACGTTTTCCAGGCCAAGTCCGTAGTGTTCGCCTCCGGTGGTGCCGGCAAGGTCTTCAAGACGACCTCCAACGCCCACACCCTCACCGGCGACGGAATGGGCATCGCCTTCCGCCGTGGCATCCCCCTGGAAGACATGGAGTTCTTCCAGTTCCACCCGACCGGCCTCGCTGGCTTGGGCATCCTCCTCACCGAGGGCGCACGTGGTGAAGGTGCCATCCTGCGTAACTCCGAGGGTGAGCGCTTCATGGAGCGTTACGCCCCCACCATCAAGGACCTTGCACCCCGTGACATCGTGGCCCGCGCCATGGCCAACGAAGTGCGTGAAGGCCGTGGTTGTGGTCCAAACAAGGATTACGTCCTCCTGGACCTGACCCACCTTGAGCCTGCCCACATCGAGGCCAAGCTTCCGGACATCACGGAGTTCGCGCGCACCTACCTGGGTGTGGAGCCGTTCACCGATCCTGTCCCCGTGTTCCCCACCGCGCACTACGCCATGGGCGGCATTCCCACCAACATCACCACCGAAGTGCTCCAGGACAACGACACGATTGTGCCGGGCCTCTACGCAGCCGGTGAAGTTGCCTGTGTTTCCGTGCACGGCTCGAACCGACTCGGCACCAACTCGCTCCTGGACATCAACGTCTTCGGCAAGCGCGCCGGTATCGCCGCTGCGGAGTACTCCAAGACAGCCGACTACGTCGAGCTGCCCGAGGACCCCGAGGCAATGACCCGTGGCATCCTCAACGGCCTGCTGACCGGCAACGGCACCGAACGTGTTGCCCAGATCCGCAAGGAACTGCAGGACACCATGGATGCGAACATGCAGGTGTTCCGCACCAAGGAATCCCTGGAGCAGGTCCTTAGCGACATCGCTTCCTTCGAACAGCGGTACAAGAACGTCACCGTCCAGGACAAGGGCAAGCGCTTCAACCTGGATCTCCTGGAAGCAGTGGAGCTGGGCTTCCTGCTGGACATGGCCAAGGTCATGACAGTCGGTGCGCTGCACCGTGAAGAGTCCCGCGGTGGCCACTACCGCGAAGACTTCCCGGACCGCAATGACGAAAAGTTCATGAAGCACTCCATGGCCTACCTGGACTCTTCCGTCACCGTCGACTCCTCGGCGGAATCTGTTGCGGGCATCCGTCTTGAGACGAAGCCCGTCATCTTCACCCGTTACGAGCCGATGGAGCGTAAGTACTAATGACGACCGAAATGGCAGAGCCCGCTTCCAAGATCGAGCTCCCGGCAAGCGTTGCGGGCGACGGTGAAATTCCCACCTTCCACATCACGCTCCGCGTACGCCGCTACGATCCGGAGATCTCGGACGAAGCACGCTGGGATGACTACAAACTGACCATGTACGGCACGGACCGCGTTCTGGATGCCCTGCACAAGGTCAAGTGGGAGATCGACGGCAGCGTTTCCTTCCGCCGCTCCTGCGCCCACGGTGTCTGTGGTTCGGATGCCATGCGCATCAACGGTCGCAACCGCCTCGCCTGCAAGACGCTGCTGAAGGACCTGGACACCACGAAGCCCATCACCGTCGAGCCGATCAAGGGCCTCCCTGTGGAGAAGGACCTGATTGTGGACATGGAACCCTTCTTCCAGTCCTTCCGCGAAGTCATGCCGTTCCTGATCAACAAGGGCCACGAGCCCACCAAGGAGCGACTGCAGTCCGTTGAGGACCGCGAGCGCTTTGACGACACCACCAAGTGCATCCTGTGTGCTGCCTGCACCTCGTCCTGCCCGGTCTTCTGGACCGATGGCCAGTACTTTGGTCCGGCCGCAATCGTCAACGCACACCGCTTCATCTTCGATTCCCGCGATGACGCAGGCGACATGCGCCTGGAGATCCTGAACGACAAAGAAGGCGTGTGGCGTTGCCGCACCACCTTCAACTGCTCGGAAGCATGCCCCCGCGGCATCCAGGTGACCCAGGCAATCGCCGAGGTCAAGCAGGCCATCCTGGCCCGCAAGATCTAGTTCGCCGGTCCCGCTAAGGAACCACACGACGACGGCGCCGCCCACCACTTTTGGTGCGTGGCGCCGTCGTCGTTAATCATTTGGCCTACCTGGCCCCGGCCGGTAGCCGCAAAAGCAAGGAGACCAGCGTGCCACGCTCTGAGAAGATCACTTTCACCGGAAGCACCGGTGATGCCCTCGCCGGCATCGTGGACGTGCCTGAGGGGCCTGTCCGCGGCTGGGGCGTGTACTCGCACGGCCTGACCCTGGGCAAGGACAGCCCCGCTGCTTCCCGGATCTGCAAAGGGCTCGCGGAGCAAGGTGTTGGCATGCTCCGGTTCGACAACCTTGGCCTGGGTGGCTCCGCCGGGGAATGGTCCGCGGGCTCGTTCAGCGTCAAGGTGGCCGACACCATCCTCGCCGCCGCCTTCATGCGGTCGCAGGACAGGCCGGTCTCCTTGCTGGTGGGCCACTCCTTTGGCGGCGCCGCTGTGCTGGCCGCTGCGCGCGATATCCCTGACCTCAACGCCGTGGTGACCGTGGGCGCACCTTACGAGCCAAAGCACGTTGAGCACATGTTCGACGCCGAGATTGACTCGATCCTGCGTGACGGCAGCGCCGTGGTTGACCTCGGCGGCCGTCCCATGGAGGTCCGCAGGCATTTTGTGGAGGATGTAGAACGCGCTGACCTGCGCGATTGCATCCGCACCCTCCACAAGCCGTTGATGGTGATGCACTCCCCCACTGACAACACCGTGGGCATCGACAACGCCAGCGAGATCTTCCGTACGGCGCGGCATCCGCGGAGCTTCATTTCTCTGGAAGGCAGTGAGCACCTTCTGACGGGCAAGGGACAGGCCGCCCGGGTGGCACGCATTATCAGCGCTTGGGCCGATCCTTATCTGGAAGTCCGCGACGCCTAAAACCAACGCGGGGTCACTTATGGCCCATGTTTCCCTCTGGAAGGGGCCAGAAGTGACCCCGCGTTGTCCTACTTGCCGATGGCGGCCTTGCTTTCACTAAGCCACTGCTCGGCGGCCTTCTCCGGGGTCAGCCGCTTGAACAGGACTTCGGTGTTGATGCGGGCCGTAATCTCAGAGACCGCTGTTGAACCTGTAGGACCGATGAACGTCGGGGCAAAGTCCATCTTCCCGATCTGGTCGATGTAGGCGGCCTCCGCCTTGCCCTGCGGCGTGAGCAGATCCTGGATGGCCGTACGCATGCCGGAGTTGCTGGGCACGCCACGGTCGCTCTGGATGATCTTTGCTGCGGCCTCATTGTTCACAAGGAAGCTGACCAGCTTGGCAGCGGCATCCGTGTGCTTGCTGCGCGCGGAGATGGTGTAGAACTGCGATGACTGCAGCCAGATGCCAGGCGTGGGCGTCTCCCCAGGCAACTTCAGCAGCTTCAGCTCAGCGCCGGAGGCTTTGCTGAGTGCGGTCAGGGAGTTGGACCAAGTGAGCATCATGCCGGCCTGCCCCATGCCCATAAGTGTCTGTTCAGTGCTGACGTTGAGTTTCTCCACGGTTTCCGAAGCGCTGGGGGCAGCGCCTGACTCGCTGAGCTTGAGGGAGAAATCGAAGTAGTCCTGCACGGTTTCCTTGTCCAGTCCCAGCTGGCCGTCCTGAGTGTAGAGGGACTTGCCACGTTGGCGGGCGAAGGCATCCAGCGAGTCATGCGTAAGGACGGTGGCTGTGCCGTATGTTCCCTTGGGGCTCTTGGCTGTGATGTCTTCGGCGGTCTTTGCGAAGTCATCCCAGGACCACTTGCTGTCATCCGGCAGAGCAACGCCTGCAGCCTGGAAAACAGCGGGGTTCACTACGATGGCCAAGGCGTTGGCACCAGTGGAGACGCCGTACTGCTTGCCCTGGACCTGCCCGTTTTCCAAGGCTCCCTGATCCATTTTGGAGATGTCGAGTGAGCCGTCCACCTTGGACAGATCCAGCAGGGCCCCGCGGTTGGCGTACTCGGCCGGGTAGGCACCGCCCATGGTGATGACATCGGGGGCGTCGTTAGCTGCCACCTGGGTAGCGAGCTTGTCGAAGTAGCCGCCTATGTCGCCATACTCCGGCTTGACCTTGATGTTGGGGTTGGCAGCCTCGAACTCCTTGATGGCCTTGTTGGTCAGTTCGGCACGGGTGGCGTTGCCCCACCATGAGAACCGGATTTCCACGGGGCCGTCTTCGGGCTGGTTGGATGAGGGGCTGGAGCAGGCTGCGGTGAGCCCCAGCATGCCGACGGCTGCTACGAAAGCTATTGACTTCCGGATACTACGGAGAGATCTACGCGTCATTGGGTAAGCTTCTTTCAGGCTCAAGAAAACGGTTCCTGAAACGTATCAAGGGCGTGTATATTCGTCAATAGTTTTGGATATGAACTATTTGAGCTACTAAGGAGCCCGCCGTGCCCACGAGGTCCGAGTCCCCAGCCATCGACCGCAAGGCACTCGTCCAGCGCCACAATGTCCGCCAGGAACGCCTTGACCCACGGAGTCCTGTTTCGGTCGGCAATGGCGAGTTCGCCTTCACGTTGGATCTCACCGGCTTGCAGACTTTTCCCGCGGCCTACCCTGTGGGCGCCCGCGATGACCTCCCTGCGGGCACGCTTCTGGGAACCCAGTCGCAATGGGGTTGGCACTCCGTGCCGGCGGCACAGCCCTACGACCTGGCTGGCTCGACCGTCCTCTACGATTCCCCCCGCGGCCCAGTGCCGTACGTGGACATGGTGGGTGGCATCGTCAACGATCGCGAGACTGACACCTCCCCAGCTGAGACCTGGCTCCGGGCGAACCAGCATCGGCTGGACCTGGGTCGCATCGGCTTCCACTGGCTTGAGAATGCCACCGTCCGCTCCATCCTTGAAGCGGAGATCACCGACGCCGAACAAACACTCGATTTATGGTCGGGAGTGGTGACGAGCCGCTTCACGTTGGCAGGACACCCCGTCAAGGTCACGACGGCGTGCCACCCCGACCGTGATGAGCTCGGCGTCAGCGTGGAATCGAGGGCGCTTGGTGCCGGTTTGGTCGTCGGTGTCAGGTTCCCCTATGGCTCTGAGGCGTGGCACGACGCGGCTGACTGGAACAGTCCGAACGCCCACACCACCTCGCTCGATGGCCCCGTCAAGTCCGATGAGCACCCTGGCTGCGCAATATGGACAGCCCACCGCGAGTTGGACGAGGCCCGCTATCAGGTGGTGATCACCGGCCAAAACCTTACAGTGGAACAGCCCGAACAGCATCAACTCCACGTAGCTCCTGCTAAGTCCGAAAGTCCAGACACCAACGACGTGCTGGACTTCTCCGTCGCCTTCCTTTCCGCCGGAGATGGCGACTGCATCCCTCGAGGCAACAACAGGCGAACAGTCACGACACCTGCGGTAAGCCATGCCGCCACTGATCGGACCGGCGTCGAGCTTTCTCCTGCCTGTAACGTGATCGCAGCTTCCGAGGCCTATTGGCCTGGTTTCTGGTACTCGGGCGGCGCGATCGAGCTTGATGCGACCGAGGACCCCAGAGCCAAGGAGCTGGAGCGAAGGATTGTCCTTTCCCAGTATCTGACGGCCATCAATTGCTCAGGCTCGCTGCCTCCGCAGGAAACCGGGCTCGTATGCAACTCTTGGCGTGGCCGCTTCCACTTGGAGATGCACTGGTGGCATGCCGCGCACTTTGCGCTTTGGAACCGTGTGGAGCTGCTCTTGCCATCGCTACGGTGGTACTCAAGTGTCCTGGAAGTATCCCGCCAAACTGCAAAGGCCCAGGGATTCGACGGCGTCCGCTGGCCCAAGCAGATCGGACCGGACGGCAGGGAAAGCCCAAGTCCCATCGGGACATTCCTGATCTGGCAGCAGCCACACCCCATTCACTTGGCCGAGCTTGTGTACCGGGCAAATCCCCGGCGTGAGGTGTTGGAAGAATTCTCGGAGATCGTGTTTGAGTCAGCGGCCTTCATGGCCGACTTTGCACATCCCACGTCGCGTGGGTTCGAGTTGGGGCCGCCCTTGATTCCGGCACAGGAAAGCTACGGCTCGATCCGGGCCAAGGTCACCAATCCCACCTTTGAGTTGGCCTACTGGCAGTGGGGCCTGCGGACAGCAGTTGCCTGGCGCGATCGGCTGGGTCTGGAACCTGTGCAGGAATGGGCGGACGTGGCAGATGGCATGGTGTCGCCACGCGTGATCGATGGCGTTTACGCCGCCATCGACGTGGAGCCCTTCACCATCCGTACGGACCACCCTTCGATGCTGTGCGCGCTTGGCGTCCTGCCTCAGACGGATTTGATTGACTCGACCATCATGCGCGCCACCCTGTCTAGTGTCCTCGCGGATTGGGATTGGGGCAGCACCTGGGGTTGGGACTACCCCGTGATGGCAATGACGGCTGCCCGGCTCGAGGATCCTGAGGCCGCCGTTGACGCCTTACTGCTCAGTGCGGGCAAAAACACGTTCCTTCCCAATGGGCACAACCGCCAAACCGATTCCCTGCCGCTCTATTTGCCCGGGAACGGTGGGCTCCTCGCCGCCGTCGCGCTCATGGCAGCGGGCTGGGACAACGGACCGGATCGACACGCACCAGGTTTCCCGGCTGACTGGACCGTTACGTGGGAGGGGCTGGTCCGGTCGCCGTAGCCGGGCTGGAACCAACCCGGGGTCGCTTATGGCCCATGTTTCCATTMGGAATGGGCCATAAGTGACCCCGCGTTGCACTATTCGAGGGGAATGGTTACGTCTGGGGAGTGGTGCGACGTGAACCGAGGACCTTCTTGCGCGGGGTCTCCCCCGCCTGCAGGTCAGCCTCGCGGATAGCCGCCCACGAAGCGGACACGAGGTACACCTGGCTCACGAGGTTGAACCAGATCAGAAGGCCGATGATGATGGCAAACGAGGCGAGGACAGGGTTCTGACCTGCCCGGGCCAGGAGTTCGGTGCTGAATATCTGAAGCAATGTTGTGCCGATTCCGGCCAGCGCCACCCCTTCCAGGAAGGCCCGGCGCCCCAGCTTGAGGCCACCTGCGACACGGAACAACACGGCCGCCGTCGCGCAGTTCAGCAGGAGGGGGACGACGACCTTGACGACGGCGGCCACGGGCGCCGCGACTGCTTCGTCCAAACGGAGGAGGTCGAAGATCCAGGCGGCAGCCGTGCCAAAGATGAGGGATGCACCGGCACTGACCACGAGGATCACACCAAGGAGCAGGAGGGTACCGGCGTCCACCAGTTTCTGCAGAATGGGGCTGCGCTGGAGCGGATCAGCAGCCGTCACACCCCGCAGGCCTTCCCTGACACTGGCTATCCAACCAAGGGACGTGAAGATGGTTACCGCTGCTGCGATGACGGCGGTCCATCCAAGACCTGAGGGATTGAGCAGCGTTTGCGGATCAACCAGTCCCTCACCGCCATTGACCTGGAGGAGTCCGGGAGCTGCAGAGGCCACGCTGCGAATCACGGCGTTTTCGAGTACCGGGTTGCCGCCCAGGACGATTCCCGCAATGGCGAAACCCGTAGTGAGGAGGCCCGTGACGGAGAAGAACATGTTGAAGCCGATGCCGGCACTCAGAAGCGGCCCATGCTGCCGGGTGTAGTTCTGGAAGGACCGCATGGCCCGGTTGGTGTTCAGCCTTGCGAGCAGGAGCGCGAGAAGGGCGCTGGCCCTCTTGGGCAGGCCTTCTCCGGCACGCTTGGCGTGGCCCCAGTCCTGCCGCTTGTGAAGAAGTTGAAGTTTTAGCTTTGCCAGCTCAGTTGGCAGCGGAGGACTTCCCGCCGGTGGATGTTGATTCCGCCTGCTGCGTTTCGTCAGTGTCGCCGCCAAAGTCGAGCTCTTCCCGTAGCTGCCAAATTCCATTGGTGTCGTGCTCGTAAAGTCCCATGCTAACCACTGGGAAGGTTGCCCGGTAATCTCTCAGAACCGTTTCGGCCTCGTCCAGATTTTCCTCGGCGACATCATGGGCCACGGTGACATGCGGGTGGTATGGGAAGGGAAGCAAACGCTCAAGCGGACCCGTCTGGAGCTTTTCGTGCAGCTGCACGCACTCTTCGAAGCCCTCTTCGACGTTGACGAAAACCACGGGCGAAACGGGCCGGAAGGAACCAGTGCCGGAAATGGTGATGGTGAACGGTTCCTGCGAGCGGGCCACCTCGCGCACGTGGTCCCGGGTGGCTGCCCAGTCCTGAGTGGGCGTGGTGGTGATGAGTGTGATGTGGGCGGGGATGACTTCGGCCATGGGATCGCCAAAGGATGCGCGCCAAGCCTGCAATTCCTGGGCGATCTCCGGCGGGAAGCCGAGGATCACGCCAACGCACATGGTGTCACCGGCACCGCAATCGGTGCCGGTGACAGCAGGCCGGCGCGATTCGTCCGGACCGACGCCTTGAGGGGTATCGGTCTTGACGTTGAGCTGGCCAGCTGCGCACATGAACTTAGCGGACTCCTTGCTCGGTGCGGTAGGCATCCCCGCGGTAAGGCAGGAAGCCCACCTTGGAGTAGACGTCGGCGAGCGTCGCGGAGGCGATCTCGCGGGCTTTGTCTGCACCGTGAGCCAGGAGACGGTCCAGCTCTGCCGGGTCCGCCAGAAGTTCGTTGGCCCGCTCACGAATGGGAGCAAGACGTCCGGAGACGAGTTCGGCGAGATCTACCTTGAGGTGGCCGTACATCTTGCCCTGGTAATCAGCCACGATCTTCTCAACTGGGGTACCACTGATAGCCGAGTAGATGGTGAGCAAGTTAGAGACTCCCGGCTTGTTTTCGCGGTCGTAGCGGATCTCAGTCTCAGTGTCAGTGACGGCGGATTTGATGCGCTTGGCCACGGTCTTGGGGTCATCCAACAGGTTGATAAGGCCCGCGGGTGATTCGGCAGACTTGGACATCTTGGCCGTGGGGTTCTGGAGATCGTAAATCTTTGCCGATTCCTTCTGAATGAAGGGCTCGGGCACTTGGAACGTCTCGCCGAAACGGCTGTTGAAGCGGTTGGCGAGGTCGCGGCTGAGCTCAACGTGCTGGCGCTGGTCTTCGCCGACGGGTACGCCGTGCGGCTGATAAAGCAGGATGTCTGCAGCCTGCAGGATGGGATAAGTGAACAGGCCGACGCTGGCGTGGTCCGAGCCCTGCTTCTGTGCCTTGTCCTTGAACTGGGTCATGCGGCCGGCTTCACCCATGCCCGTGATGCAGTTCAGTACCCACGCAAGCTGGGCGTGCTCGGGGACCTGCGATTGCACGAACAGTGTGCACTTCTCCACGTCTACTCCGCCAGCGATGTACTGGGCCGCCGTGACCCTGGTGCGGCGGGCGAGCTCGGCGGGATCCTGCGGAACGGTGATGGCGTGCAGATCCGGAATGAAGAAGACGGCGTCGTACTCGTCCTGCATGCGAACCCAGTTGACCAAAGCGCCAAGGTAGTTGCCAAGATGCAGGGAGTCGGCGGAGGGCTGCATGCCTGAAAGGACGCGCTGCTTGGCGCCAACGGCAAGCTTGGTGGAGGTCACGGTACTCCCGCTGGGCAGTGTGGCGGCTGGGGTGCCGGTTTCAGTCGTGATGGAGCTAGTCATTGAGCAATACTTTCGTGAAGCTTAGAGCTGGTAGTCCACTACCAGCGGTGCGTGGTCAGAGAAGCGGGTGTCCCACGAAGGCGCCCGATCCACGACAGCCGAGAACGCGGTCGCTGCAAGTCCGGGAGTCGCCAGGTGGTAGTCGATGCGCCAGCCTGTGTCAGTGTCAAAGGCCTTTCCGCGCTGGGACCACCAGGTGTAGGGGCCGGCGACATTTCCTGCCAGGCCCCTGTGGACATCCCTCCATCCGATTTCTTCACCCAGGAAGCGGTCAAAATACGCGCGCTCCTCTGGCAGGAAACCGGCACGCTTAACGTTGCCCTTCCAGTTCTTGATGTCCAGTTCGGTGTGTCCGACATTGAGGTCGCCAACTACCAGCGCGTGATCGCTGTGCTTGGCGAGCTCGGGGAGGCGCGTGGTCATGGCGTCCAGGAAGCGGTACTTGTCATCCTGCTTGGGCGTGCCTGCCTCACCGGAGTGAACGTAGGCGCTGACCACGGACAACGTGGAGGATTCACCGGCTGTGTTCCTGACGGTGAAATCCGCTTCAACCCAGCGGCCCGCGGTGGCGAAGTAGTCATCGCCGATCCCGATCCTGGTTCCGGTGGGTTCCTCGCGTGATGCAATGGCAACTCCTGCGCGGCCCTTTGCCTCAGCCTCAGCGTGGAGGATGTACCAGCCTTCGCCGATCAGTGTGTTGACGATGGCATCAGGAGCGCGGACTTCCTGCAGGCAGAGGATGTCTACCTCGCGTGGCTCCAGCCATTCCGCCATGCCGTTCTTGTAGGCAGCCCGAAGGCCATTGACGTTGACCGATGCGATGCGAAGGAAGTCCTTCTTCAATGCCGTACTCACCCGGTCTACTCTAGTCGATGATGGTGCCGGCCACGGGCTCGTCCGAGCCACCTGAGGACTTGATCATGTCCCGGGCATTGGTAGCCGTGATCGCGATGGTTTCCAACGCGCGGTTGATGGTGTCCTGGTTTGCTGCTGCGCCTTTGGCACGTTCTTCGTCCACGACGCGGACCTGCACCTGGACAATCTTGAAGGAATGGTCCAGCTTGAGGTCTCGGACCTCATCGGCCTGGCTGCGTTCGGCGACCACGCGGGTGCCGCCGCTGTCAGCCGAGGACGACGACGGCGCGCGGCCGGTTGCCGAGTTGAAAGCGGCCTGCGCTTCGCTGAACTTTGCTCCGGCGCGCCGCGCGGCCCTTCGAATGCTGAATACCACGAAGGTGGCGAGCGCGAGCCAGCCGAAGGCGACCACCGCAACTACCCAACCCACAAAATCGTTCTGGTTGGCCGCGAAAATGACGGCCACCACGAAAGCGATGATGACTACGGTTATCCCCAGGCCGCCGATGCGGAAGCCCTTGAAAAGGCCTCTACCGGACGAGGACGTGGACGGGTGCGGGTCGCCGAGAGATTGCATGAGTCAATTGTCGCAAACCCCCGAAGGTGCCTGCGCCGCTTCCACGGACGGCGAACATGGAGTCACTTCAGGAACAACTGGCGCAGCCGTCCGGTGGTGAGCATGATCCCGAGCGCGATCATCACCAGGTAGTAAGCAACGTGGATGGCTGTCGCAGGACTGAACGAGCCCACGCTGATCTGCCGCAGCAGTTCAACCCCGTGCCAAAGGGGCATGGCTTGGATGAACCACTGGATGACCTGCGGGTAGACGCTGAGCGGATAGAACGTGGCGCTGAACAGGAACATCGGCAACAGGAAGAAGTTAATCCAGTCCATCTGCTGGAACGTCTTCATGAAGCTGGTGATGCCCATGCCGAAGCTCGCGAAGCCAAAGGCAATCAGCACCGACGCAGGGATGACCAGGATGGCCCACCATGTCGTCAGCAAGCCCATGACCCCCATCACCGCGGTGAACCCGGTGGCATAGAGAAGGCCCCTCAGGAGTGCCAGGAAGATCTCACCCATGGCAACGTCCAGCGGCCCGAGGGATGTGTAGAGCATCCCCTGGTACAGCTTGGCGAAGTTCATCTTGAAGAAGACGTTCCAGGTGGAATCGTAGATGGCGCCGTTCATGGCCGAGACTGCCAGGAGTGCGGGCGCTATATAGGCCGCGTAGCTGATGTCCTCGCCGCCAGGCCCCTGGACTGTCCCCACGATCGAGCCCATCCCTACGCCCATGGCCAACAGGAAGAGAACCGGCTCGAAGAACCCGGACAACAACACCAGCCAGGTACTGGACTTGGCCGCCATGAGGCCACGGGCAACCACGGCCTTGGCATTTCGTGAGTAGAGGGGGCCGAACTTCCGTTCCCGGGCGATATCCGTGGCACTGTGGCCTCCGGTCAGGATGCTCATGAGCCCATCCTCTTCACGAACTGGCGCCGGACCAACAGCCAGCCGGCCGTGGCCGTTCCCAGGAGGAACACCACATGCGTAAGGGTCAAGACAGGGTTCTCGTCCATGCCATAAGTGAAGACCCGCCCCAGCTCCGTTCCGTGCCACACAGGCGATATCCAGCCGATCCAACGGACAGCCCACGGCAGCGTGTCCAGGGGAAAGAACGTCCCGGAGAACAGAAACAGTGGCATGACAATGAACCGCTGCACCAAAGCGAACTGTCCCTTGTCCTGGCTAATGCTGGCGGCATAGGCCATGAGTGGCAGGCCGAAGGACAGGGCCGCGACCGTAGCAACCAATGCGGACACCCATCCCCACGGACTTGGCGAAGCCCCAAACATGGCCACCACCGCAAAGTAGACCACCGACTGCAGCAGGAACCTGAGCGTGCTTGCCATGATGTGGCCGCTCGCTATTTGTTGCGGTACCAAAGGCGAAGCGTGCGGCCCGTAGAACACCCGCCGCCATTTGAAGCCATCCATGATGGGGTAGGAAAATTCTCCGGAAGCAGTCATGACCGCCGCCGACACCAGCAGCGCAGGTGCAACAAACTCCAAGTAGCTGACGCCGCCGAATATGGATTCGCTATTCGCATCAACAAGGCTTGCCAGCCCAACTCCCATGGCGAACAAGTAGGCCACGGGTTGCCCCACGCTGTAGAGAACCACGGACCAGCCGTAATTTCGCATGACGCGTAGCACTTGTTCCGCATAGAAAAAGGAACCCCAACGCCGCGCCCTGGCCGCCGAGACGGCAGGCGGGTGTGCCCGCAACGGCTGCTCCGCCGTCGTGGTTGGCTTCTCAGCTCCTCTAGTCAACGAGGCTCCTACCGGTGAGCCGCAAGAAGACATCCTCCAGCGAGGAACGGCGCACCAGTGACGTCATAGGGCGCAGCCCGCGCGCCGAAACCTGCTCCAGCGCGGCCTCGCCGTCGTGCGCGTAGATGAGCACCCGGTCAGGAAGTGTCTCAAGCCGCTCGCCGATGCCCTGAAGTTCGACGCCGATACGCGAGTTCCGCTCGGACCCGAACCTGAGTTCAAGTACTTCGCGGGACGAGTGCTCGCGGATCAAGCTGGCCGGCGACCCCTCGGCCATGATCTTGCCCTTGTCCACCACGATCAGGCGGTCGCAGAGCTGCTCTGCCTCGTCCATGTAGTGGGTAGTCAGGATCAGTGTGACGCCATTCTCCTTGAGCCTGAACAGGCGGTCCCAGAGGATGTGCCGGGCTTGTGGGTCAAGGCCCGTGGTGGGCTCATCGAGCAGGAGGATCCGGGGTTCGTTGATGAGCGAGCGCGCAATGGTGAGCCGCCGCTTCATGCCACCGGACAGCGCATCCACTTTGGAGTTGGCCTTGTCCGTGAGTTGAGCGAATTCCAGAAGCTCGTCCGCTTTGGGCCGCAGGTAGCTCAGCGGCAGGCCGAAGTAGCGGCCGTAAACGATCAGGTTCTCGCGGACCTTCAGTTCTTCGTCAAGGTTGTCCTGCTGCGGAACGACTCCCAGATGTGCCCGGACTTCGGGACCATGGGATTCTGGATCCAGGCCCATGATGTTCAGCGTTCCTGAAGTGCGCTGCGAGACCCCGCCGATCATTTTCATGGTGGTGGATTTGCCCGCGCCGTTGGGGCCGAGCAGCCCGAAGGACTCCCCCGCCGGAACATCGAAGGAGATGTTGTCCACGGCTGTGAGCTCGCCATAGGTTTTGGTGAGATTCCGCGCGCTGATGACGGTGGGTGGGTTCATGTCGAAGCTGGTTTGCCACGATTCGGAGTGTGTTGCAGAGCCGGTTGCTTCATTGTGCACCCTCAGCAGACTAGTAGCGCCAACGAATATGTGAAAGGGCTCTTGCAGATATTTTTGCAAGAGCCCTCTCGGTTTTTCCCTCGTCCCGGTCAGGACGGCGGCTGCGAGCGCAGTACCTCCAGCCGCTGCCGGAACTCGGTCTCATCAATCTCGCCCCGGGCATAGCGCTCGCGCAGCACGCCCTCAGCACCTTGGGTTGCCGCCCAGTGATGGTTGCGGCGCCACGCCCGCCGGCCCACGAAAATGAACAGGAAGATCACGAGGATCCAGAACAGCGGGAACAGGAGGAAGAACGGCCAGAACGTGCCGTCACCCCAGGGACCGTGCGCGACGACGGTGGCCGGCAGCTGTGCCAGCGCTCCCCCGAGCGTGGTGGTCTCCCCGACGATTGAAGTCAATGCGGTGAACATGTCAGTGATCCAAACTCTCTCCGCCGATTCCCGGCGCGAACCGTCTTTCGGCTCTGGTTCGAGTCTGCCCGCGGACGGCAGCCTGGGCGTCCGCCGTCGGGAGTCACCTGCAGGTACCGCCATACTCCCTTGGGAGTCGGCGGCAGCCTGTCAGCTGCTCCAGCCTGGCCTTACGAGCCCTGATTCGTACGCAAGGACCACCAGTTGGGAGCGGTCGCGGACCATCAGTTTGGTCATGATGCGCGACACATGGGTCTTCGCGGTCAGCGGCGTGATGAACAGGCGTTCGGCGATCTCGGCATTGTTCAGGCCCTCCCCCACCAAGGCCAGGACCTCGCGTTCGCGTTCCGTCACCTGCTCCAGGGGAATTGCCTTTCCTGCCGCCCGGCTCTGGGACGCCAGCTGTGCCATGATGCGCCGAGTGACTGAGGGCGAGAGCAAGGCGTCGCCGTCGTGGACTACCCGGACGGCGCGGATGAGCTCTGCAGGTTCAGTGTCCTTGACCAGGAAACCAGCTGCCCCCGCACGGACGGCCTCGGCAATGTACTCGTCGAGCTCGAAGGTAGTCAGGATGATGATGCGCGTGCCGGCGAGGGCCGGGTCCGCAAGAATCCTGCGGGTGGCGGTGAGGCCGTCGTCGTCCGGCATCCGGATGTCCATGAGGATGACGTCCGGTTTGTCGCGCGCCGCCAGCCTCACGGCGTCCCTGCCAGTGCCGGCCTCGGCCACCACTTCCATGTCCGGTTCAGCATCCAGGAGCGCGCGGAACCCTGCCCGGATGAGGGTCTGGTCATCGGCGAGGAGGATGCGGATCACTGAAGGGCTCCTTCTGATGGTTGGCTGGGCAGGACCGCTTCGACCCGGAGCCCTGGCTGGAGTTCATGCAGCGTGAGCGTCCCGCCCAAGGCGACCGCCCTCTCGCGCATCCCCGTGAGGCCGTTGCCCGGGAGCGCCCCGCCCATGCCCGCGCCGTCGTCGTCTATCCGTACAGTAAGCGCGTCCTCGGTCTGGGCAAGATGCATGACGGCGGATTGGGCACCTGAGTGCCTGCCGACGTTGGTCAACGCTTCCTGGATGATCCGGTACGCCGCCTCCTGCTGGGCCGGGCCAACGAGCTCATGGTTCGAGTGGTCCTCGAAGCGCACCTGCAAGCCGCCCAGCTCTGCGTTCTTCACGAGTTCGGGAATCCTGGCCAGCGTAGGCCGGGCGGCCGGGGCGAGCGGGACGTCCTCCCGCAACACGCCCAGGAGTTGCCGGACTTCCGTGAGGGATTCCTTGCTGGCCGCCTTGATAGCCTCCAGTGCGGGCCTGAGCTTCTGGGGATCATCCGAGCCCACGTGTAACGCCACGGATGCCTGAACATTGATCATGGACAAGGAGTGAGCCACGACATCGTGGATGTCGCGGGCCAGCGTGAGCCGGTACTCATCGCGCTCGGCCTTCTGGGCGGCCTCACGGCGACGCCGGTATTCCGCGAAGCGCTCGCTCCGGCGTCGAAACCCCTGTCCTATCAGCACCAAAATGGCGGCCCACCCCACCCCCGCGGAGGCGCGAAGCGGCCAGTTGGAATCGCCGCTGAATGCGGCCGCGAACACCACTGCGGCAGCGGCGATGCCTGCCCCCAGCCACGCCTGCCACCGCAAACCCGCAGACGACGTCAACACGATTGCCAACGCCAGTGAGAGTGCAATGGGACCCCAAGCGTAGCCAAGGCCAAGGTAGGCGCCCGTGGCCACGAGGGCGACGGGAAGCATGCCTGCAGGTGCCCGCCTGCGGAACGCCAGTCCTGCAGGTCCGGCCAACAGCAACAGGATCGCAAGCCCGTCCAAGGGCCRTGAAGCGTCCTGATGGCCCGCAGAAAAAAGCGTCCCCGCCACCTGGATGAGGGCCACCGTGATGACGATGAAACTCGTGGGTGGGCCCGCGAAACGGCGCGGACCTGCGTATCTCTGAGGTCCAGCGAAATGGCCTTGGCCTGCGAAACGGCCTGGACCAGCGAAACGGCCTGGATCTGGAAGTCCCCGGGGTCCAGGAGAGCTCTCGGGTCCAGGGAATCGGGGCTGCATACTCCGAGCCTAGCTTTGCTCCGGGCGTTCGTCGTCGGGTTAACGGAGCAGGGCGCCTACTCCGGGAGGAGTACGCGAGGCCATTTCGAGGGTTCCCTGCCGAAGATGCCGTGCGCACGGCATCTTCGGCAGCTTAGCCCCGTAATGGGCCTTGCTGTGGTCGCAGGAACCTAGGCGATGCCAGCTGCGCGCTCAGCACTCTCCACGACGTTGGCGAGCAGCATGGCGCGGGTCATCGGACCCACGCCGCCCGGGTTCGGGGACAGCCAGGCGGCGACGTCGGCAGCTGCCGGGTCCACGTCTCCGGTGACCACAGCCTTGCCGTTAGCGTCCTCCACGCGGCTGACACCGACGTCGAGCACTATTGCGCCCGGCTTGAGGTCTTCAGCCTTGATCATGTGCGGCACGCCTGCAGCGGCAATCACGACGTCGGCCTGCTTGAGTTCCGCGGGCAGGTCAACGGTTCCCGTGTGGGCCAGGATGACCGTGGCGTTGACTTCCCTGCGGGTGAGAAGGAGGCCGATGGGGCGGCCGATGGTGACGCCGCGGCCTACTACGAGGACGCGCTTGCCGTTGAGCTGGATGCCGTGGCGGCGCATCAATTCCACACAGCCCTTGGGCGTGCAGGGAAGCGGGGACTTCATTTCGCCACTGACGTTGGCCACCAGGCGGCCGAGGTTCATGGGGTGCAGGCCATCGGCGTCCTTGTTCGGATCCATGGCTTCGAGGATGACGTCCTGGTCAATGTGCTTGGGCAGCGGCAACTGAACGATGTAACCCGTGCATTCCGGGTTCTCGTTGAGCTCGCGGACAACCTTCAGGAGGTCTTCCTGGGTGATGTCCTCGGGCAGGTCCCGGCGGATGGACTGGATGCCCACCTCGGCGCAGTCCTTGTGCTTGCCGCCGACGTACCAGGTGCTGCCGGGGTCCGAACCCACCAGGATGGTGCCCAGGCCGGGGACGATGCCCTTTGCTGCGAGGACGGAAACGCGTTCGGTCAGTTCTGCCTTGATGGCTGCGGCGGTGGCCTTGCCGTCAAGGATCTGTGCGGTGGACTGTGTCATTCCATCTGCTCTTTCTGGAGGGTGACCTGTTGGCTCATGCCAACGGGACCCGCCGCCGAAGGTGTGGCGGCGGATCCCGTTAGCTCCGGGCCAGCGCCCGGGTGATGCTTATTTGCGGCGGGTTACCACTGCTCGTGCTGCGGGTACAGCGGGAAGTCGGCGGCGAGCTTGTCCACGCGGGCCTGGAGGGCTTCCACGTCTGTAGCGGAGCCAGCCTTCAGAGCGGTGGCGATGATCTCGGCAACCTCGGTGAACTCGGTGGCACCGAATCCGCGGGTAGCCAGTGCAGGCGTACCGATGCGGAGGCCGGAGGTGACCATCGGCGGGCGGGGGTCGAACGGAACGGCGTTGCGGTTCACGGTGATGCCCACCGAGTGCAGGAGGTCTTCAGCCTGCTGGCCGTCCAGCTGCGAGTTACGCAGGTCAACCAGGACCAGGTGGACGTCGGTGCCGCCGGTGAGGACCGAGACGCCGGCTTCGGCGACGTCGGACTGGTTCAGGCGGTCAGCGATGATCTTGGCACCCTCGAGGACACGCTCCTGGCGCTCCTTGAATTCTTCGCTGCCGGCGATCTTGAAGGCAACAGCCTTGGCGGCGATAACGTGCATCAGCGGGCCGCCCTGCTGGCCCGGGAAGACGTTGGAGTTCAGCTTCTTGGCCCACTCCTGCTTCGCCAGGATCACACCGGAACGCGGACCTGCGAGGGTCTTGTGCACGGTGGAGGTGACGACGTCGGAGTACGGGACCGGGCTCGGGTGCAGGCCTGCTGCAACCAGTCCGGCGAAGTGTGCCATGTCGGTCCAGAGGAGTGCCCCGACCTCGTCGGCGATGGAGCGGAAGGCAGCGAAGTCGAGGTGGCGCGGGTAAGCGGACCAGCCGGCGATGATGACCTGCGGCTTCTCGGCGATGGCCTGCTCGCGGAGCTTGTCCATGTCCACGCGGAAGGTGTCTTCTTCAACCTGGTAAGCAGCTACGTTGTAGAGCTTGCCGGAGAAGTTCAGCTTCATGCCGTGGGTCAGGTGGCCACCGTGCGCCAGGGAAAGGCCGAGGATCTTGTCGCCCGGGGTGATCATGGCAGACAGTGCTGCGGCGTTTGCCTGGGCACCGGAGTGCGGCTGGACGTTGGCGTACTCGGCGCCGAAGAGTTCCTTGACGCGGTCGATCGCAAGCTGCTCCGCGACGTCGACGTATTCACAACCGCCGTAGTAGCGGCGGCCCGGGTAACCCTCGGCGTACTTGTTGGTCAGGACGGAGCCCTGTGCTTCCATGACTGCGCGGGGGGCGAAGTTTTCGGAGGCGATCATTTCAAGGGTGCCGCGCTGGCGGCCGAGTTCCTGGTCGAGGACTGCTGCGATCTCGGGATCGAGCTCAGCGAGCGACTGGTTGCTGACAGACGCGGAAGTGGTGGTGGTAGGCACGGAGATCTCCTGGCTAGGCAACGGGTGGTGCTACAGGTCAGGCTACCGGCAGCAGCATTCCCGCGTCCCCTTGATTACGGAGGGATCGGTCACGTGCGTGCAGCGGTAAGACATGACCCTCGGCCCAGGCGTACGATCCGTGGTCTTCGTGATTGCCGCTCCCTGGTGGTAGTCCACCCAACGCCAGTTGCGACCCGTTAACAGTACAACAAGGCAGCACAGGTAGGCTTGATCGTGTGACTGACTCCACCGCTTTCGTTGTAACACTCTCCTGCCCGGACCGCCCCGGCATCGTCCATGCGGTAGCCGGCGCCCTCCTTGAGGCCGGCTGCAATATCGCCGACTCCCAGCAGTACGGAAGCCCCAGCACCGGCAACTTTTTCATGCGCGTGGAGGCAACCACAGCGTCCTCGCAGGACCAGTTGACCGCCGCACTGCGTCCGGTTGCAGAGACCTTTGGCATGACCTGGCAGATCAACCCGGTGGGCCAGAAAGTCCGCACCATCATCCTGTGTTCCAAGGATGCGCATTGCCTGAACGACCTCCTGTTTCAGCAGCGGACCGGCACCTTGCCCATCGAGGTTCCGGCGATTGTTTCGAACCACCGCGACCTTGAAGAACTGGCCAATTTCTACGGGATCCCGTTCCACCACATTCCCGTGACACCGGAAACCAAGCCGCAGGCCGAGGCGCAGCTGCTGAAGCTGATTGCCGAGCACGACGTCGAGCTCACTGTCCTGGCCCGCTACATGCAAGTCCTGTCCAACGAGCTCTGCACGGAGTTGAACGGCAAGGCCATCAACATCCACCACTCATTCCTCCCCTCTTTCAAGGGCGCCAAGCCGTACCACCAGGCCCACGCCCGTGGCGTGAAGATCATCGGCGCCACGGCGCACTATGTGACGGCCGACCTCGATGAGGGGCCGATCATCGAACAGGAAGTCATCCGCGTGGACCACGCCCGCACTGCCGCCCAGTTCGTCCAGATGGGCCGCGACGTGGAGGGGCGCACCCTGGCCCAGGCAGTCCAGTGGCACGCTGAACACCGCGTGCTTTTGGACRGCACCCGCACCGTGGTATTCAACTAGCGCCACTCCTAAGCTGGGGGTATGCAGGGCATCCCCGAAGCTGACCATGAAGCTGACCTCGCAGTTTTCTACGACCGCCAAGCACCCGTTCGGAACACGCGGTCCCTCACCCCGCACCGGGTCGAGTGCCGGGAATGGTTCATCCGGCTCCTGAAGGATGAACACCGGCACTCCGTGTTCGAACTGGGCAGCGGGACCGGGGTGGAAGGCTTGGAGTTTGTCCGTGCAGGGCTGCATTACACCGGCGTGGACCTGTCCTCGGAGAGCGTTCACGTGGCGCGCTCGGCCGGGTTGGACTGCTCGGTTGCGAGTGGTCGTGAGCTGCCGTTTCCCGATTCAGTCTTCTCCGCCGTGTGGACCATGAGCACCCTTCTACACGTCCCCAACAACAGGATTCACGACGTCGTCAGCGAACTTGTGCGGGTCAGCGCGGCTGGTGCGCCAATCGCCGTCGGGCTTTGGTCAGGTGAGGATGAAGAGGTCCTCAACCCGGAGGACCTCGAGGAACCGCAACGTTTCTTCAGCCGCCGCAGCGACGACACAGTGCGGCGGATCTTCGGAGAGCATGGCTCGATTGAGCATTTCCGGACCTGGCCGGAGGGTATCGGCGTGGAGTCCGGGCCGGGAGCGGGCAACTGGACGCAGCACTACCAGTTCCTGGTCCTGCGCACCCCTGCACCCAACTAGGCTGGGCTCATGGCTCCCTCTTACACTTTCGCCGGGGACACCCCGGCCATCCATGAATCTGCGTTCGTCGCGCCCACCGCGTCCATCATCGGCAAGGCGACCTTGTCCGAGGACTCCAGCGCCTTTTACGGGGTTTCGGTCCGTGCCGATACGGCTGCCATCAGCGTCGGCGCCGGCTCCAACCTGCAGGACAACGTGGTCCTGCACGCCGACCCCGGATTCCCCTGCACCGTTGGCGAGCGCGTCTCCATTGGGCACAGCGCAGTGGTCCACGGCTGCACTGTGGAGGACGACTGCCTCATCGGTATGRGCGCCACCATCCTCAATGGTGCAGTCATTGGGACGGGCTCGCTCATTGCAGCCGGCGCCGTGGTCCTTGAAGGCACGGTCATTCCGCCCCGCTCGCTCGTAGCGGGCGTGCCTGCTAAGGTGCGCCGCGAACTAACCGACGAGGAGTTCGAGGGCGTCAAGCACAACGCCGCCCACTACAAGGACCTCGCCGCGGCGCACCGGGAAATGCACGCGTCTTAAGCAATGTGGGGCCCGCTCTGCATCCCCACCGCCTCCCTGACTTCGCAAGCTCAGCCAGAGAACCCGGGCGGTGTGGGCCCTGCGATTGGTTTAGGACGCAGAGCAGGCCCCGCAACAGCAGTTAGTCCAAGGAAATTTAGTCCAGGGAAATTGGCCCGAACTCGTCCAGCAGATCGCCCGGACCGGGGTTGCCGGCAACGGAGGATCCGCCCAAGTGGTTCACGACGCCCCACACTGCGTTCAGGCCTGTGGTCACGGCGCCCTCGGCCCAGCCTGCGGTGAAGGACACGTCGTCACCGGCGAGGAAGATGCCGCGCTGGCTTTCTGGCAGTTGATCCTGCTTGAAGTGGGTGAAGAGCCGTTGCTGGTACCTGTAATGGCCCGGCAGGTTGGCTTTGAAGGCACCCATGAAGTTGGGGTCCGCTTCCCAGGACACGGTGATCGGCTGCCCGACGATGTGGCTGGCGATGTCCACGCCCGGGTAGATCTGCTCCAACGAGTGCAACATCAGCTTGACACGTTCTTCGGCAGTGAGGGCAAGCCACTTAAGGGCGTCATCGTTCCATGTGTAGGACAAGAGGATGACAGCGGGCTTGTCAGGGCCGTCGTCGAGCAAGTATGTGGCCCGGTTGAGGCGGTCGGTGAGTGTCATGGACAAGACTTCGCGTCCGGTTTCCGGATCGATGTCCTTCCAGAAGGGCCTGTCCACCATCACGAACGTCTTGGACGACTGCATGTAGTGCGAGCGCTCGATCGCCGTCCACAACTCGGCCGGGAACAGCGCCTCCTCGGTGTGTATGCGCGTGGACAGCAGCCACGACTGGCAGGTGGTCACCACCGCTTGGTACGTGGCTTCGCGTCCCCAGTTTTCGCGGACTACCAGGTCCCCGTTGTCCGCCCGGCGGATGTTGTCCACGGCTCCGCGCGGCGAGCCGGAGTGCAGCGACGACAGTGACGTGCCTTGCGGCCAGTATTTAAGGTCCGACGGCGCGTGGTTCCACAGTGCCTCGGGGAGCCTTTGCGCTCCTCCCGAAATGAGCCGGTGCTGATCGTCCGCGTCCGTGTAGACAACCCGGAGGATCTCCAGGATGGAGTTGGGGAAATCGGTGTCCCAACCGCCGGTGCCGAAGCCCACTTGGCCGAATGCTTCTCGGTGGGCGAAGCCGGCTTCTTTGAAGGACTTGCTGGCTGCGATGAATCCGTAGAACGTCTGCTCGTCCATTTCGGGCAGGAGCGCGTTCCAGAGTTCCTTGATCCGCTTGGTATCGCGGGACTTGATCGCTTCCTGCATTTCGGCGAACGCAGCACCATCGTTGACGGCAGCCTTCCAGGCATCGGCCACTTCACGGAAGAACTCCGGTAGCTCATCTGCTGTGGTGGCGTAGTGCTTCTTGCCCGCAAGTTCGATCACAGTGCTGGACGTCGCCGGGGCCATCGGGTTGGGGAAGGCCTGCGTTTCCAAGCCAAGAAGGTCCACGTAGTGGTAGAAGGCTTTGCCGGAGACCGGGAAACGCATGCCGCCAAGATCGGCTACGACGCCGGGCGCCGAGGGGAAGCTCGCCGTGCGAAGACGGCCGCCGATCTGGTCGGCCTCGTGCATCACGGGCTTGAGGCCGAGCTTCATGAGCTCATAGGCGGTGACCAGCCCTGACAGGCCAGCGCCGATGACGGCTACTTCCGTGCCGTACAGCTCTTCCGGAATGCTTCCGAGTCCGTCCGGGTGGGCGAGGTAATGGTCATAGCTGAAGGGAAAGTCAGGGTTCAGCATAGTGATGGGGGCTTCGCCTGCCTCCGCAGGGGAAGCGGCGACGTCGGCTGTGGGAAGTTCGGTAGCGATTGTCATCAGTGTGCGGCTTTCACAGTTTCCGGGCTCACGGCCCTGGTTGTCAGTTCACGGTAGTCCTCATCGCTAAGCGCGGCTACCTTGGAATTCCGGCGTCCATAGCCGAAGTAGATGGCGATGCCCACCAGCATCCAAACCCCGAAGGTGATCCAGGTGTCAGCGCCGAGGTTGAGCATCAGGAAGGCACACATCAGCGTGCCCAGGATCGGGGTGATCGGGTACAGCGGAACCCGGAAACTGCGGTCAAGGTCGGGGCGGTTGCGCCGGAGATAGATCACGGCGACGTTGACCAATGCGAAGGCAAAGAGCGTACCGATGCTGGTTGCGTCGGCCAGGGCTCCCAACGGGACCAAGCCTGCGGTGAGGGCGACGGCGGTTCCGACTATCAGGGTCCCGGCGACTGGCGTTCCGGTGCGGGGCGAAACGCGGCCGAAAACTTTGGGCACCATGCCATCGCGGGACATCGAGAGCAGAATGCGGGTCTGGCCGTAAAGGACGGTCAGCACGATGCTGGCGATGGCAAGCACTGCACCGGCCGAGAAGACCAGGGCGATCCACGGCTGTCCGGTGATCTCATGCAGGATCTGGACCAGGGCAGCTTCCGTGCCATCGAACCAGCCCCACGGACGGGCACCGATTGCGGCAACGGACACCAGGACGTAGATGCTGGTGACAATCACCATGGATAGCAAGATGGCGCGTGGCAGGTCCCGCTTGGGGTTCCTGGCTTCTTCGCCGGCGGTGGAGGCGGCATCGAATCCAATGTAGGAGAAGAACACGCTTGACGCTGCCGCTGAGACACCGGCTGCGCCCATCGGCATGAGGGGCTCGAAGTTGCCGGCGTTGAAAGCGGTGAAAGCTACCGCGCAAAAGAAGATCAGGATGGCTACTTTGATGATGACGATCGCGGTGTTGATCCATGCGCTTTCACGGGCGCCCCGAACCAGGAGGGCCATGGCAAGGACCACGATCATCACGGCGGGAACATTTACTACCCCACCGTCGCCCGGCGGCTGGCTCATGGCGTCGGGCAGGACCTGTCCAAACGCAGCCAGGGTCTCGTTCACGTACTGGCCCGCGCCCACTGCAACAGCTGCCACGGAGACCGCATACTCCAGCACCAGGCACCAACCGCAGATCCAGGCCATGCCCTCGCCCATAGTGGCGTAGGAGTAGGAGTAGCTGGAACCTGCCACCGGGACGAGCCCGGCCATTTCCGCGTAGGACACTGCCGAGAAGAGAGCAGCCAAACCAGCGATCACGAAGGAGATCCAGATGGCCGGGCCGGCCAGCGGCACAGACTCGCCAAGGATCACCAGGATCCCGGTACCCAGCGTTGCACCGACGCTGATCATGGTCAGCTGGAGTACCCCGAAGCTGCGTACCAGCGGCGTGCCGCCTTCGCCGGTTCCGGCCTCGTCAGCCATCTGCCCGATCGGCTTGCGGCGCAGGAGTTGGGCACCGAGGCTTGGCCTGGCCATGCTCGCTGCCGTTGATGTTTGAGTGTTCACAGGCACAGTCACCCTTGACGTCCCTTCAAAGTAGTTTCGATTTCCCCTCCACAAGACTGGCATGTGAGCCACCTCTCACCACGGTGCAAAATGACCTATAGTGTTCAACCATGAGACGTATTGCACAGTACCAAGAGGGCGGCTCGCTGGCGCTCTCCGGTCAGGTCAGAGTGGACCTGTCCGCCATTTCAGACAACATCAAGGCCCTGAAGCGCCGCACCGACGCACCCTTCTTCATGGCCGTGGTGAAGGGCAACGCCTACGGTCACGGGCTCGTGGAAGTAGCCCGCACGGCCGTTGATTCCGGCGCCGACTGGCTCGGAACTGCACAGCTCACCGAGGCCATCGCCCTGCGCAAAGCCGGCATTACTGAACCGGTCCTTTCGTGGCTGTATCTGGCATCCCAGACCAGCGACACCATCCTGGAAGCACTGGAAAACGACATCGATGTGTCCCTCGGAAGCGTCCACCAACTTCAGGTGCTGGCAGGCATCGCCGAACGCCTAGGCCGCCCCGCCGTCGTACATCTTGAACTGGACAGCGGGCTCAGCCGCGGCGGGGCGCGCAAGGAGGATTGGGCCGAACTTGTGGCCCATGCCCGGCAAGCGGAAGTGGACGGCACCGTGCTGGTCCGCGGCATCTGGACCCACTTGGCGTGGGCCGATGTGCCCGCGCATCCTGGGAACGCCAGCGCTGTTGCGGAGTTCGAGGACGCCGTCCGCGAGGCACGCGCCGCCGGACTCAAACCCGAACTGAGGCACGTTTCCAGCTCAGCAAACATCCTGGACCGCCCGGAATTCCACTTCGACATGGTCCGGGCCGGACTCGCAATCTACGGCCTCGCTCCCGCAGACCACCTCAACCCGACTGACTTCGGATTGCGGCCCGCCCTCAGCGTCACCGCCCCCTTGGTGATGGTCAAAAAGGTCCCCGCCGGCACGGGCGTCAGCTACGAGCACCAGGCCATCACCTACGAACCCCGCTATCTGGGCCTCATTCCCCTTGGCTATGCGGACGGCATCCCGAAAGGCATCAGCGGCCGCTCAGTGGTGAACATCGGAGGCCGCAGCGTCCCGGTTATCGGCAAGGTCTGCATGGACCAGTTCATGGTGGACCTCGGACCTGACGCGACCGGGATCGACGTCGGCGATACTGCGGTGTTGTTTGGCGATCCGGCCACCGGTGCGGCGAGCGCCKACGATTGGGGCGCTGCAATCGGCAGCCACGGGGATGAAATCATCAACAGGATTGCGCCGCGATTGCCGCGCGTATACACCTCCGCGACAGAAGAAGACGCCGCCTACGAGTGCCCCGACTACCAGGAGCCGGCAGCCGCCGGGCAGGACAATGTTGCCTGAGCCCGCCACCGCCCGGCTGAGTTTCGTCACGCTTGAGCAGTTCCTGGAGCAGCTGCCGCCCGAGTTGAAAATGCTTCACGACGGCGGCAGCGGCGCCTCGCTGCTGCGCTGGGTGGAACCCAGCGAGCTGGAGGACCCGACCCCATATCTTCCGGAGGGCGAGTTCCTGCTGACCGCCGGGTTGCCTTTCCTTGGGAAGGGCGGCTCGGCGGCCAGCGTGGACGCCTATGTGCGGCGGCTGGTGGGTGCGAAGGTGGCGGCGCTCGGATTCGGCATCAGGCCCTATTTCGACGCCGTCCCGGACGTCCTCCTCGACGCCTGCCGCAGGCACAACCTCACCCTGTTTGAGGTCCCGGAGTCCGTGCCGTTCGCCGCGATTGGCTTGGAGTTCTCCCAGCTCCTGGAATCGGACAACGCCCGCGTATTCCGGCAATTGGCCGAAACCAACCGCCAACTCATGCGGGCAGTCCTTTCCCCCAGGCCGGAGCACGAACTGCTGGCAGCCCTCGTCCAGCGGGTGCCCGTGTGGGCGCTGCTGGTTGGGGCCGACGGACGGGTGCGGGCGCGCGGCCACAATGCCGGCGGAAGCACCGGCGTCGAGCATTCCTTGTTGGCGCCACTGCTGGAACGGTTGCTGACCGGCAGCGGACCGCGCGTGGAGATGGACGGTTTCGAGCAGCCTGGATCTGCCCTGGTGTTCGGTCATCCGCTGCGCAGTACCAAGGACGCGAACCTCGGGGCGCTGATTCTTGGCTCGGACGCTCCCCTGACGCCCGCGCAGAACAATGTGGTGCAGTCGGCGGTGGGTTTGCTGGAGCTGCTGGTCCGTCAACGAACAAGCGGGTCACTTGCTCCGAGCCAGCTTGCCACGGCACTGCTCTTGCATCCGGATAGCTTGTCCACTGGCGCCACCAAGCACGTCAACGGACTCAAAGACCTGCTGGCGCAGAGCCTTTCCTCGACGCGCTCCGGTCAAATGCGGGTAGTGCAGGGCATCAAGGCGGACTCGCCTGACTGGCCTGCCGGTGACGGCCCCGTCCGTGAGCTGCTGCAGTGGCGGAGGCTGTTCGATACGAAGCTCGTGGAAATTACCGACTACGGTTTCGCTGCCATCACCCGATTGAAGGTGGATGACGCGCTGCTTGCCGACGTCGAGAAGCTTGGGTGGAGGCTGGCGATCGGCGAGCCGACTGAACTCACCGGGCTTGCGGCGGCCTATCAGCGGGTGAGTTCGCTGCGGAGCCGGGTGTTGTCCAGCGGAAAGAGTGTGCGAGTGGAGGAAGTGCAGTGGTCGGTCACTGGTCTTCTGGGACGTGAGGCAGGGACCATGCTGGCCGAGCGACTCCTGGCCCCAGTGTTGTCCTTGGAACCTGATCGCCGCGACCCGCTGCTGTCGGTACTGCGCGGCTGGCTTAGCGAAAACGGCAGCTGGGACGGCTCCGCCAAGCTCCTGGGTTTGCACCGCAACAGCGTCCGCCGGCAAATCGGCGTCCTCGGCGAGCTGCTCGACATGGACCTCAACCAAGCACAGATCCGTGCAGAATTGTGGATCGCGCTGCAATATGCGGACGAGCTTGTTGCCGGGTTATCCGGGTCCGAGGGGGTCTAAACGCTCTCTTCCCATTTTCGGTAGAGCTCAGGGCGGCGTTCCCGCAGGTACGGGACTTCATCGCGCGCGGCTTTCACCGTCTCCGTGCCCACTTCCGCGAACAGCAGCGACGCCGACTCCCCCGCCGCAGCCAGCAACGAACCATCCGGTCCCGCCACAACGCTGCCGCCCAGGAAGTTGTAGATGTCCTCATGCCCACTGTGGTTGGCGTACGCCACATTGAGTTGGCTCTCCACCGCGCGGGCACGGATAAGGACCTGGGGCACGTTGTCGAACCCCATTGACAACGCCGTGGGGACCAGAAGGAGTTCAGCCCCACGGGTCGCCGCTGCCCGGACTGCCTCCGGGAACTCAACGTCATAGCAAATCAGCATGGACGTGCGGATCCCGTTGAAATCGACGACGGCGGGAGGTTCTTGGGCGCCCACGAACGCTTTGCGCTCCTCCGCACCGAAGAGGTGGACCTTGGCATAGTTGAGGAGTTCCGTGCCGTTGGCGTCCACGAGTGTGGCGGTGATGTGCCATCCGTTGTCCTCGGGAGCTGGCGCCGGGAGGCTATACACGAGTCCGATGTTGTGCTGGCGGGCGATGCCGGAAAGGCGTTCGCGGAGGCCCGGAAGCGTTGCCGGATCCAATTCGGCGTGAAGCCGCAGCGGTGCGTAGCCCACCGGAAAGAGCTCCGGGGTGAGGAGTAACCCGGCCCCTACCTGGGTGGCGCGCCGGGCGGCGTCGTCGATTGTGCGCAGGTTCGCCTCAACGTCCAGGACGGAAGCGTTGGCCTGCAGGACGGATAGCAGCATCATTACCACCTTGGTTGCACCGGGTACCGGACCGCAGAGGGCCGGAAGTCTTCTTGTTTCCAGAGTAGGCCTGTGGTCTGACAAGTGGACCGGGGCATTTGGACCCGGCGG
This sequence comes from Paenarthrobacter sp. RAF54_2, assembly GCF_052113945.1. Classification (NCBI taxonomy): domain Bacteria; kingdom Bacillati; phylum Actinomycetota; class Actinomycetes; order Micrococcales; family Micrococcaceae; genus Paenarthrobacter; species Paenarthrobacter sp. RAF54_2. Next base: position 186,750 of record NZ_JBFRDV010000001.1, on the reverse strand, counting down.
CGTGCGAACCGGGACGCATTGCACGCAAAACAGGACCCATAACCGGAGGACTGAGGGCATCTTGCGTTGGAGTATGTCGGGAAAGCTAGTCGCGTTGTGTTCACTTCTTGACTACAAGGTTGCTTTTGGGGCAATCTTCTTGTCATGTCCGCTATGCAGCGCTCAACGAAGAGCCAACCACGAAAACCCGGCTCGCAATCCGCGCTCCGGCACCTGAACCAGCAACGGATTATCGAGTGCTTGCTGAGCGGGCCGTCAACGCAAGCCGAGCTTTCCAGGCAGACCGGACTCTCCACCGCCACGGTGTCCAACATCGTGAAAATCATGCAGGACGCAGGCCTCGTTTCCACCGAGCCAACCACCAGCTCCGGACGCCGGGCAACCAACGTGAGGTTGAACAGCAACGGTGCGGTCGCCGTCGGAATCGACTTTGGCCGACGCCACCTCAGGGTGGTCCTGGCATCGCTCGGCTATCACGTCATCGCCGAGGATTTCATTGAACTTCCCTTGGGCCACCATGCGGAGGAAGGCATTGCGGCTGCAGTCCGTTTGCTGGGGCGATTGCTGGCGGAAAATGGCATCGATCCGAGCGCGGTGGTGGGCGCAGGGGCGGGCATCCCCGGCCCGATTGACCGCCGAACAGGGACTGTTGCCCAAGGCGCCATCCTGCCCGAATGGGTGGGAATCGACATCCTCCACAGGCTCGAAGAAGCCCTGAATTGCCCCGTATTTGTTGACAACGACGCCAATCTCGGAGCCTTGTCAGAGGTGACGTGGGGACCCCACAGCGGCGTATCCAACCTCATGTTCCTGAAGATCGGATCCGGTATCGGTTCCGGCCTGATTCTCAACGGCGTGCCCTACTACGGGAATGTGGGTATCACGGGCGAAATCGGCCACGCGACCATCCATGAGCACGGGCTGGTATGCCGATGTGGGAACCGCGGCTGCCTCGAAACCATCGCCTCCACCACCACCATGATTGAGTTGCTGGGCCGCGGCAAGGAGACATCGCTAACGCCCCAGGACATCGTCCGGAATTGCCTCGCAGGTGACTCCGCAACGCAGCGGGTCGTGGATGACGCCGGCCTTGCCGTGGGCCGCGCACTGGGCAACGTCGCCAACTTAATCAACCCTGAAGTGATCGTCGTGGGTGGTCCCCTGGCGGGCCTCGGAAGCCTCCTCTTGGACCCCATTCGACGGGGGCTCGTTCGTCACGCTGTACCCGTTGTAGGCGAAACAACGCACCTCGCAATGTCGTCCCTGGGAGCGCGCGCGGAAGCACTTGGAGCGGCTGCTTTAGTGTTCCAACACGCTGGAATTACTGGTAGGTAACGAAATCGTTAGCTGGATCTTGTGTTCAAGTCTTGACGACAAGATAGGTGATCCAGTTTACTTTTTCATCAGACAGCTCCGCCATTTGGGGAGCGACAACGAAGTCATGCATTGGAGGCGTAAGGGCTAATGACAACAACCCCTGACACGCAGGACGAACCCATCCTCTTGGAGATGCGCTCGATCACGAAGGAATTTCCCGGCGTGAAGGCTTTGTCGAATGTGAGCCTGCGCGTTAAGGCCGGCGAGATCCACGCTATCTGTGGAGAAAACGGCGCCGGAAAATCCACGCTGATGAAGGTTCTTTCCGGCGTGTACCCGCACGGCAGCTACACCGGCGACATCGTGTACATGGCCGAGACGCAGCAATTCAAGGACATCCGTGCAAGCGAAGCTGCGGGCATCGTCATCATCCACCAGGAGCTGGCGTTGATCCCGGAACTTTCCATCATGGAAAACATCTTCCTGGGCAACGAGCCAACCAAATGGGGTGTCATCGACTGGGCAGAGGCCCGGAAGCGTTCCATCGAACTGCTGGCCAGAGTTGGACTCCGTGAGGACCCGGACACCCCCATCAAGGAAATTGGCGTCGGCAAGCAGCAGTTGGTGGAAATCGCCAAGGCGCTGAACAAGTCCGTCCGCCTGCTGATCCTGGACGAGCCCACAGCAGCCCTGAACGAATCCGACTCCCAGCACCTGCTGGACCTGATCCTTGGCCTGAAGGGTAAGGGCATCACCTCGATCATCATTTCCCACAAGCTCAACGAGATCGAACAGATTGCCGATGAGATCACCATCATTCGCGACGGCAAGTCGATCGAAACGTTGAACGTCAAGCGGGACGGCGTTGACGAAGACCGCATCATCAAAGGCATGGTGGGCCGGACACTCGAGTCCCGCTTCCCGGATCATGAGCCGAAAATCGGTGAGGTCTTCTTCGAGGTCAAAGACTGGACCGTGGCGCACCCGCAGATCCAGGATCGCCTGATCTGCAAGGGCTCCAACTTCTATGTACGACGCGGTGAAATCGTGGGATTCGCGGGACTGATGGGAGCCGGCCGCACGGAACTTGCCCGCTCGCTCTTCGGTCACTCCTATGGCCGCTTCATCAAGGGACAGGTTTACAAGGACGGCAAGCCGGTCAACCTTCGCAGCGTCCGTGCGGCAATCGACGCCGGACTGGGCTACGTCACTGAAGACCGGAAATCCCTCGGCCTGAACCTGCTGGACGACATCAAGGCCACCACGGTTGCGGCAAACCTCCGCGCGATCAGCAAGTACACGGTGGTGGACGAGCGCAAGGAGTTCTCGGTTGCCGAGGAGTACCGAAAATCCCTGCGCACCAAGACCCCGTCGGTGGAGGAAGGCGTGGCCAAGCTCTCCGGCGGAAACCAGCAGAAAGTCGTGCTGGCCAAATGGATGTTCACCGATCCGGATCTCCTGATTTTGGATGAACCCACCCGAGGGATCGACGTGGGCGCCAAGTACGAGATCTACGGCATCATCCAGAGGCTGGCGAACCAGGGCAAGGGAGTGATTGTCATTTCCTCGGAGCTCCCCGAACTCCTGGGCCTGTCCGACCGCATCTACACCATCTTCGAGGGCGCCATCACAGGTGTCCTGGACAAAAACGAAGCAAGCCAGGAAAGCCTCATGAAACTCATGACGTCCTCCCGCAAGGCCGCCTGACCTGTTGGCCCAGACTCACCCCTTCCTGACACAAGGACCAAAACAATGAACGCGCTCAAGAAGCTATTTGGTGGCAATACCCGCCAGTTCGGCATGATCTTCGCCCTGGTGGCACTTATCGTCTTCTTCCAGATCTTCACCGAGGGCCGGACGCTGACCCCGGGCAACGTGATCAACCTGTTCAACGGCAACTCCTACATCCTGATCCTGGCCATCGGCATGGTCCTGGTCATCATTGCCGGCCACATCGACCTCTCTGTGGGCTCGGTAGCCGCGTTTGTGGGTGTCTMCGTGGCCCTCGCAATCCGGGACTGGGGTATTCCCTGGTACATGGGCGTGCTCTTCGGGCTTGTACTCGGTGCGATCATCGGGGCTTGGCAAGGATTCTGGACAGCGTATGTGGGCATCCCTGCCTTCATCGTGACGCTGGCAGGCATGCTCCTGTTCCGCGGTTTCAACCAGTTCGTGGGCAAATCCAACACCATCCCCGTCCCCAGCGACTTCCAGTACCTGGGTTCGGGCTACCTGCCTGAAATTGGCCCGACCACGGGCTTCAACAATCTCACCTTGTTGTTGGGCATCCTGGCTGCGGCATTCGTTGTCCTCATGTCCCTGCGGGCTCGCGCCACCAACAAGGCCCTGGGCGCAGATGTCCCCGAGCTCTGGGTTGAGGTCACCAAGCTGGTCCTGATCTGCGGTGCCATCCTCTACGCCACGTACCTGTTCGCTACCGGCCGCCCCGGAACGTCCTTCCCTATCCCCGGTTTGATCCTGGCCGTGCTGGTCCTGATCTACGGTTTCATCGCTGACAAGACGGTACTGGGCCGCCACGTCTACGCCGTGGGTGGTAACCGGCACGCAGCAGAACTGTCCGGCGTGCAGTCCAAGAAGGTCAACTTCATGGTCATGCTCAACATGTCCGTCCTTGCAGGCCTTGCCGGCATGATCTTCGTTGGCCGCTCCACCGCATCCGGTCCCTTTGACGGTGTCGGTTGGGAACTGGACGCAATCGCAGCCGTGTTCATCGGTGGCGCCGCAGTTACCGGCGGCGTTGGTACCGTGATCGGCTCGATCGTCGGTGGCCTGGTGATGGCTGTGCTGAACAACGGCCTCCAACTCCTGGGCGTAGGCGCCGACCTCACCCAGATCATCAAGGGCCTGGTACTGCTGATCGCTGTTGCCTTCGACGTCTACAACAAGACCCAGGGCAAGCGCTCCATCACTGGCCTGCTGCTGAAGAATTTCCAGCGCAACAACGAACTCAAGCCGGACGAAACCACGTCCACCAAAGAGGTCATCTCCAAGGAAGCCTGACCGGTTTCCGCCTGACTCGCTCCACCCCACCACACAGAAAGTGAACCAAGATATGCGAATGTTTGGTAAAGCAGGAAAGGCAGCAGCAGTAGCTGCCATCGCGGCACTGGCGCTGACAGCCTGCGGCCGCTCTGACAGCGGCTCAAGCAGCAGCACTGCTGGCGGGGAAGCGTTCCCCAAGGACTCGCTGATCGGCGTCGCCCTTCCGCAGAAGACCAGTGAGAACTGGGTCCTCGCGGAGAAGCTGTTCAACGATGGCCTCAAGGGTGCCGGCTTCAAGGCCGACGTCCAGTTCGCCAACGGCGGCGTGTCCGAGCAGCAGAACCAGATCAGCGCCATGGTCACCAAGGGTGCCAAGGTCATCATCGTTGGCGCAATCGACGGCGCGCAGCTGGGTACGCAGCTCAAGCAGGCCAAGGACTCCGGCGCAACGGTCATTGCTTACGACCGTCTGCTCCTGAACACGGAGAACGTGGACTACTACGTGGCGTACGACAACTTCAAGGTCGGCGTGCTGCAGGGCCAGGCCCTGCTGGACGGATTGAAGGCCAAGAAGCCCTCCGGCCCGTACAACATCGAGCTCTTCGCCGGTTCACCGGATGATGCCAACGCCAAGGTGTTCTTCGACGGTGCCATGAGCGTGCTGAAGCCGAAGATCGACGACGGAACGCTCAAGGTCCTCTCCGGCCAGACTGCTTTCGAGCAGGCTGTTACCCAGGGCTGGAAGGCTGAAAACGCCCAGCGTCGTGCTGACACCCTGCTGACCGGCAGCTACGGAACCGCATCCCTGGATGGCGTTCTCTCCCCGAACGACACCCTGGCCCGTGCAGTGCTGACGTCCGTCAAGGCCGCCGGCAAGCCGCTCCCCGTGGTAACAGGCCAGGACTCCGAGGTTGAGTCCGTCAAGTCGATCATGGCTGGCGAGCAGTACTCCACCATCAACAAGGACACCCGCAAGCTGGTTGAGCACGCCATCACCATGGTGAAGGACCTGCAGGCTGGCAAGCAGCTGGAAATCAACGACAAGGATTCCTACAAGAACGGTGTCAAGACTGTTCCGGCTTACCTGCTCCCGCCGCAGATCGTGACGGCAGCCAACGTCAAGACGGCTTACGTGGACGATCCGGTACTCGGCCCGATCACCAAGTAACACCGATCATCGAGTAACACCGCTTCGCAGCAAGCAACAGCAAGCCCCGGTCCGCCAGCACTCAGCAGGCGGGCCGGGGCTTTCGCTTGCCTGAACCGTTTTCCACGAAGCTTCCATGTCTGCAGGCCCCGGAGTTTACCGAGGGGCTAGATACAACGAATTAACTTGTCAACTCTTGACCGGGGCGGATCGCACCCTTAGAGTTCTGATATATGAGTCATATGTCACATGTGGCCGACCCCGAAATCATCTCGCAAGTCCTGCGCGGGCATATCGGCTGGCATCGAGCCAGTCGGCATCGCCCACCGGTCGCTAAGGGCTGCGGCTGTCCGTGCATCCATGAAACGGCGTTCTGGTGCCGTCAACGGTTCGCGCTGAAGCCAGAAGGGAACAAATCTCAATGATCCATCCGACCAGGACGACGGACTCCGTCGACACCTCCACATCAAAAGAGACCAGCTCCAAGTTCAAACGCCGCTTTATGGTGCGGCTCGTCGCTGTCTTCATCGGTGGGATGTTCCTCGACGGTTACATCCTCGGAATTATCGGCCCCGTCACCGGACTCATGCGGTCAGAGCTCCAGCTCGACGCACTATCTCTGGGCATGATCGCCGCGGGCCCGCTGGTCGGTATCTTCGTCGGCTCCCCGCTGGCCGGCTGGGCTACTGACAAGTTCGGACGCAAGCCCATGTTCCTCGTGGACATGGGCCTGTTCCTGGTCGCCTCGGCGGCCCAGTGCTTCGTAACCTCCGGAGACGGGGCCGTGATACAGCTGGCCGCCATCCGGTTCCTCATGGGCGTCGCGATCGGCGGCGAGTACTCCATCGGTGGGCCATTGCTATCAGAGTTCTCCCCTCCGAAGCTGCGCGGGCGATTGCTCGGGCTCACTCTGATCGCTTGGTACGTCGGCTTCATGATGGCATTCATCATCGGCACGCTCCTGCACGACGCCGGTATCCCCTGGCGCCTGGTCATCGGCACCAGCACGATACTCGCATTGGTCCTGTTCCTCGCCCGCATGGGCCTCCCCGAATCGCCGAGCTGGCTCATTACGAAGGGACGGCACAAGGAAGCACTCGCGATCGCACACAGATATGTCGAATCGCCCCAAATGCACGACAGCATCACCGGTGAGATCGATCTGAGGATGATCCAGGAGGCCCAAGCCGCGAAGAGCAGGACCAAAATCAAGGGCGCTTCCTTCGGAATGCTGTTCTCGAAGCAGAACTGGCGTGCCACCCTCTTCACCTCAGGTTTTTGGTTCTGCGCGGTCACTCCGTACTTCGCGATCGCGACCTTCGCCGACGACGTGCTCGACCAATTCGGCTTCGGCGGCTGGACCGGTGGAGTCGGCCTGTCCGCACTTGCAGCCGCGGGTGTTGTCATCACCGTACTTCTGATTGATAAGCTCGGCCGCCGAATCCTCACTGTGCCCGGGCAGTGGCTCTGCGCAGGCATCCTGCTGGTCATCGGAGTCTGGGCGGACGCACCAGCGATCATCGTGCTCGTACTGTTTCTCGCCTTCTCCTTCTTCAACGCCGGCTACACCACGATGACCCAGGTCTATCCGGCCGAGGTATTCCCCGGCGACCTGCGCGGTATCGGCATGGGCTTTGCCGCGGCCTTCAGCCGCATCGGAGCCGCACTGGGCACCTTCGCCCTGCCATGGGCGATCAGCAACATCGGCCTGGGCCCAAGCATGGTCGTAGCCGCCGCCGTCGCATTGCTTGGCGCAGTCCTCTCGCAATGGCTCGCGCCTGAGACCAAGGGGCGCACCCTCGCCGAAATCTCAGCAAACTTCTCCCACTGACACCGGGACTGCACGGTGAACCCGTGCCGGGCTCAGGATTCTGAGCCCGGCACGGGTTTTTTGGCTCCTTGATGAGCCCGCCACTTTTCACRGCCCACGCATAGCTTCGGCTGGCTTTCCGCACAGCAGCGCTCAGCAGTGTTGGACCTGCAGCCCGCGCGCCAGCGGTCTGCGGAACTCAGCAGGTCCAAAGGAGAAACGTGAGCGTCCTTGCCCGAAGCGTAGGCAATGCCTTCCGCAACAAAATCAGAACGGCCGCGGTAGTCGCTGTGCTTGCCGTAGCGATCGGCCTGGCATTGGCCATGCTTGTGGCCAACCAGGCCGTGGGTGCCAAGGTCCAGGAGCTGAACGCTTCCGTGGGCACCACTTTGACGGTGAATCCGGCTGGCGGGCAGGGGTTCGAAGGTGGTGGCGAACCGCTCACCGCTGCTCAAGCTCAGACGGCCGCCGCCGTCAGTAACGTAACGTCCGTGGTCGGCACTAAGGCTCTGCGTTTGCAGACAGCCACCGCAGAAACAAGCACCACCCAGGCCGCTCAAGGCGGTTTCGGTCCCGGTGGGCAGCAACCTTCGGTCACCACCAACCTCACGGCAGCCATCGACGCCGGGACCCTCGGCAACCGCAACGGCTCCACGGGTAACACTGGGAGTACAGGCACCGCCCAACGAGTTCGCACCCTTCCCATTACGGCCACGGGTATCGGCGCCGAGGTTGACAGCGCTGGCAAGGCCCTGGACATCACCAGCGGCACCGGCCTGGGCGACTACACCACGGCGACGGCAAAGGCTCTGGTGGGAACGACGCTGGCGCAAAAGAACAACCTCAGCGCGGGTTCCACCTTCACCATCCAGGACAAGACCTTCACCGTTGCAGGCATCTTCGACGCCGGAACCGCCTTCGGAAACAACGCCGTCTACGTCACCCTTCCGGAAGCCCAAACCCTGGCGGGAACTCCCGACGAACTCTCCACCATGATCGTCACGGTCAACAGCATGGAGAACGTCGACAGCACCAAGACGGCAGTCCAGTCCGCCTTGGGAACCGGTAAGGCCGACGTCACCCAAGGCCAGCGCAACCTCGAAACCGCGGTCAGCTCTCTGGACAGCGTCAAGAACATCTCCCTGGTCGCGTTCATTGCAGCACTGGCTACAGCCGGACTGATCATCCTCCTGATCATGGTGATGCTGGTCCGAGAGCGCCGCCGCGAAATTGGCGTGTTGAAGGCCATCGGTGCCCGGAACCGCACTATCGGCCTGCAGTTTGTCCTTGAATCGCTGGTCCTCGTGGCCTTGGGCAGCGTGGTGGGCGCCGCCATTGCATCACTCGCCAGCGGCGGTATCGCGTCAGCGCTGATCAGTTCAAACACCACCACGACGGCGGCCCCAACCACCCAGCGCGGAGCCGGCTTTGGCGGGGGTGGTTTTGCCGGCGGCGGCTTCGCCGGTGGGCAGGGCGGTCCATTTGGCGGGGCCACCCAACTGCTCACGTCCGTCACGGCGAGCGCCTCCCCCGGCGTCATTGCTGCAGGCATCGCCGCGGTCTTCGCCGTGGCCATCATCGGCGCGTTGGTCCCGGCCTTGCTGACCGCCCGCATCCGTCCCATCGAAGTACTCCGAGGAGAATAGCCGTGATTGAAGTCAAGGACCTGGTCCGTCAGTTCAAGTCCGGCGACAGGACCATCAAGCCTGTCAATGGTGTGAGTTTCCAGCTGGAGAAGGGATCTCTGGCGTCGATCGTGGGCAAGAGTGGAAGCGGCAAAAGCACGCTGTTGTCCCTCCTGGGTGCGCTGGACAAACCAACCAGCGGAGACGTCGTCGTGGATGGCGTGAGCTTGGCCGGACTGCCGGAGAGCAAGCTGACAGAGTACCGCCGCCGCGATATCGGCTTCGTGTTCCAACAGTTCAACCTGATCCCGAACCTCAGCGCCGTGGACAACGTCATGCTGCCGATGGAGTTCGCCGGGGTCCGCAAGGCAGCACGGTTGAAGCGGGCAAAGGAACTGCTGGAGCAGGTGCAGTTGGATCCGGAGAAGCAGTCCCGCCGGATCAATCGCTTGTCCGGTGGCGAGCAGCAGCGCGTCGCGATCGCGAGGGCGCTGGCCAACGAGCCGAAGCTGATCCTGGCCGATGAGCCCACGGGAAACCTGGATGAGCAGACCGGCGAGCACATCATCGAACTGCTGAGCTCACTGAGCCGCGACCACAACACCACCATCCTGGTAGTCACCCACGACCGCAGCCTGGCGCAGAAAGCGGACCGCTGCTTCCGTCTTCAGCAGGGCCGACTCACCGAGGAGGTCAAAAGCGGATCGCATCGATGACCTTGACGCGCACCGCCACGAGCGCAGGAATGGCTCCGGCGAGTGCGCCCACAAGGACAGCCGCGCCAAAGCCCAGGAGCGCGGCATCGACGGGGAAGGACGGGTATTCGGTCAATCCCGGCGCTACCTTTGATTCGATCCAGGGATTCTTCACCACTGCTACCGCCAGCATGACGCCCACCAGGCCGGCAACTGCGGTGGCTACGACGGATTCCATCATGACGCCGAAGAAGATGCGGCCGGAGGTTGCGCCGAAGCTTCGCCGGATGCCGATTTCCCTTACCCTGTAGCGCACGGTGACCATGGAGATGTTGAGCATTCCCACTGCCCCGAGCAGGAGCACCAGTCCGGCTACGCCGCCCACGATCCATTGGGCCGGTCCGAGCGGGTCACCGTAGGCGGCGAAGTCCATTCGGCTGGCTTGCGCGTAGTACCCGGGAAATTGACCTTGAAGGTCCGCGGAGATAGCGGCGGCCAAGGAATCGGCCTGATCCTCCCCCACCCACACCTTGAACTCGGACATTTGGGATTCCATTCCGGTCATCGCGGCGCCGGCGGTGAGGATGAAAGCAGCCGGAGGTTGCTGCGGATAGGCATCAGGCACGATGCCGATAATCACCGCAGTGGCAGGGTGATCCCCCGGGATGGTCACCGTTGGGCTGGTGGTCAGGTTGGGCATTCCAGCCTGGTTGTAGAACGCTTCGGAGACGACGACGGCGGGTGCTAGCCGTTGGTCGTCGTCGACGGCGAACCAGGTTCCCTGGGTGAGCGGAACGCGGTGGATGATGCCGTATCCAATGTCCACGATGGTCACGTCCACGTTGGTCACCCCACGCGGAAACTGGAAGCCCGCCTGGGTCCTGCCCACATGGGTGGACGTGGTGATGCCAAAGCGCTGTTGAATGCCTTCATAGACCTTCTCCAGTTTCGCAGGATCAGGCGAAGATGGGCCGTTCACACTCAGTGCCAGGGTGGCCACGCGGCCACCGTTGCGTTCGGACTGCACCTTGATCCCTTCACGGACCAGGCTGCCGATTCCTACCACCGAGGTCAACGCTGCCACGGAAAGGGCCACGCCAAGGAGGGCCAAGAGGATGCGCACCTTGTTGATCCGGAGTTCCTGCCATGCTTCCACCATCGTGGACATGAAGCCGGTCATGCGCTGACTCCTGCTGTTTCGGCAACTGTCAGCGGCGTGAGCACTCCGGCGTCCAATCGATAGCAGGCGCGTGCCAGGGCGGCCACATTGGTATCGTGCGTGATGGTCACCAGTGCGGCCGCGGTTTCCGTGGCCACGGTGTCCAACAAGGCCATGACAGCCTGCCCGGTTTCCACGTCCAAGGCGCCCGTTGGTTCATCCGCCAGAATTAGCCGTGGCCTGCGGACCAACGCCCGGGCGATCGCCACACGCTGCTGCTCCCCACCGGAAAGCATGTTCGGCATGGTGTTGGCCCGCGCTGCCAGGCCAACACGGTCCAGCATGTCCATGGCCAGTTCACGCCGGCGCCAGAACTCGCGGCCTTTGGCGTAAAAGAGCGGCGTGATGACGTTGTCCAGGGCATTGCGGCCCGGCAACAGGTTGAATTGCTGGAACACGAAACCCACGGTTGATCCACGCAGGCGGGCACGGGCGTTGCTGCTCAGCCGCTCGGCAGGGTTGCCGAGGAACTCCAGCTCACCGGACGTGGGGACATCCAGGAGGCCCAAGAGGTTGAGCAGCGTCGATTTTCCGCATCCTGAACGGCCAACAATGGCGGTGTGATCACCGCTCTGGACCTCAAGATCGATGCCGCGGAGAATGTGCAGTTGCTGCTCATCCGGCAGCGTCACCGAACGGGTGACTGACCGGAGACTGACGAGGGTTTCCTTGTTGCTTTCTACTACCTCTGCTGTTCCTGTCATGCGCTTCAGCCTGCCGGTCCGTAGACGGCTTGTCCCGGCCCCATCATGGGACCTGGGACAGCCGGAGCCCCGGGCACGAACTCAAGCACTTGCTCGCCCTCGGCCAGCCCTGAAACCACTTCAACCAACGCACCATCATTCAGGCCCAGCTGGACCGCGCGCTGCTCGGGCACTGCGCCGCTCCCGGCTGCGCCCGCTATCCAGACAATGCCGTCCTTCACGCTGCCCTTCACCGAGGTCAAAGGAACCGTCACCACATCGGCGGCGACGCCGGCACTCACGGTCATGGTCGCTCCAAGGCCTGCGAAGACCTCATGCCCAGCCGGGATTGCGCAACTAAGCGTTCCCGTGGGCGTGCCGCCTTCCTGCGACTGGCCACCGCCTCCGCCGGGGATTGCCACTGCCCCGCCGACGCCCATCCCAGCACCTCCGCCTGTGGACGACAAACCACCCGAGCCGCCTCCGCCGTCGTCGGAAGCGTTGTTCTTCAGTGTCACTTCGGTGCACTGGAACGGCGCCGGTCCACCCACCAAAGCGATCTCCGCCGGGCCCGGCTTGCCGAGCAGGCGGTACTGCTGGGCCGCGGTCACCGAGCCAGCCACCGTGTAGGTGCCGGGGTCGATCTTGCCGACGCTTTCTCCGACGCTTACTTGCTGATCGATCAGCGTGGTCAAGGACTGCAGCATACCGCCGCTGGGGGCAAGGATGTCGAAGTAGTCAAAGACGGGCTTCGGCGTCGAGGACATTCCATCCTTGGACGGCTGCGTAGCTGTCACTGCGCGCTCGGCCTTGACCTGGAACAGGGCATCGCCCTTGGCCACCGTGGCGCCTTCTTCGACGAAAACCTTGATGACCTTGCCCGCGGACGTGCTCCGGACCGGATCGGCTGCATCGCTCTGGACGGTGCCCTTGATTTCCACAGTATTGGTGACCGTAGCTCGCGTGGCCGGGACCACCGGGATGTCCACTTGCGCCAAGGGCGCGGGCCCGGAATCAGACGGCTTGAGGCCATCTACGAAAGCGATCTTGACCAAAGCCACCGCAATAATTGCGAAAACCACCAGCCAGGAAACCGGCAAAATGACACGCCGAAAAATACCCATCCCTGCTCCATTTCGGTAACTCCCCACAGAACCTCTGCGAGGGATGATTACCTCAGCCTAGGCGAGGATCTTTGGTGCGCCTGCCATTCGTATGACTTGACACGTTCGGGAACTGAGTGCCAGCGCGGGTTGACGCGCTTCTGGACGCGGAGCATTCTGTGAGCAGGCGTAGGAGGTGGTGTGCGTGCCCCAACACCGTGAACCAGGCAGAGTCACTCCCTGGTACCGAAGCGGCAAGGCACTCGTCATTACGGCGGGAGCATTGGCGGCGGCCCTCATCAGTATCTTCGCCCTGTGGGACCGGCTGTTCCCGCCCAACATCGAAGACGTGGCAAACATCGAGTCCGTTACCATCGTCAAGCAGACGTCTTTGGCCGCCTTTGCCCCGGCGGACCTCGGCAAGGACCTCAACCTGAGTCCTGCGGCCGCGGTTGGTCTGAACCTACCCGCCTACAGCGCGAATTTGGCTGGCTCTTCGGGAACTACAAAGCCCACTCCGACCACAGCCCATCCAACCACCAGTCCGCCCACAACCCCGACGGTTACCCCGACTGCTTCCACCACGCCCGCCACGACCACCGCCACCTCTACCGGTTCCCCCACCGTGGTGAACAGGAATATCCCCCGCCCTCCGTCGCAGGCGTACCGCGCCGCTGTGAAGGAACAGAAAGTACTCGAAGGCTATGTCCCCGATGCCCTGATCATCCTCCCGGCACTCCTTCCCCCAGTGACTGTCAACCAGAATGGGGAACTGCTTCCAGCCGACCAAGCGGCAGCGGAACTCGTGAAGGCAATGGAGGAAGTAATCATCATCGACAGTACCCAGGGTAAGGATCCCCGTGGTTGGACGATAGCCGTCAGGGTTGACTTGGTGGGGCTGGCCCGCGTCCCCATGCTGCTGACGTGGTCCTTGGACGGCGTTGACGTCTCCGATAGTTGGAAGGCGGATAACCTCGCCTACAGAATCCAGGCGACAACAGAGCATGACGCCGGGGTTGCTGAAATCTGGGTGCCCGACCTCAAGAAAGCCGGCGCCTATGTGGTCAACGTGAAGCTCACCTTCGAATCCAACGGAACCATCGCAGACTTGGAGCAGCTGCAACTCCCCAGTTAGCTGGGCCGCGAATGAGAGGATGGCAGTCATGACGCTTCCTATCGCCAAACCGTGGCTGTCCAGCCAGACCAACCAGGATCCCCGGGCTGCCACCGGCCGCCGCTTGCGCTGGGGAGTGGTGTCCACGGGCAACATCGCCAACAGCGTTTCCCAGGACCTTTCCCTGCTGGAGGACGCAGAGCTCTACGCGGTGAGCTCCAGGACCCAGGCAGGCGCGGACGCTTTTGCGCACACTCTTGGTTTCGCCAAGGCCTACGGGAACGACGCCGGTGTCCCCGGCTACCAGCGGTTGTTCGACGATCCGGCCGTGGACGTGGTTTACGTGGCAACACCCCATGCCCAGCACTTCCAGATTGCGGCAGCGGCATTGCGGGCCGGCAAGCACGTCCTGTGCGAGAAGGCCCTCACCATCAACGCCCGCGAAGCCACCGAGCTGGTTAAGTTGGCCCGCGAGCACAAGGTGTTCTTCATGGAGGCCGTCTGGAGCCGGTTCCTGCCCAGCATGCAGCGCGCCTTTTCCATCGCCGCATCAGGGGAAATCGGGCACACCCAGTGGGTCAGCGCGGACCTCGGATTCCCTGCCCCTTACGACCCCTTGGCCCGGATCTGGGCACTCAATGATGGTGGCGGCGCGCTATTGGACATCACCGTCTACCCGCTGCTCTGGGCCCTGGGAACATTGGGCTTCCCACAGTCTGTTACCGCGATCGGCGCGTTGAACGAGGACGGCGTTGACACCCAGAATGCGCTGACACTCGGTTACGCCAGCGGCGCCCAGGCGCAGCTGACGTCGTCCCTGACCGCCCATGGACCCAGGACTGCAACGGTAGCCGGCGGGCTCGGGTATCTGCAGACCGTAGGTTCCGTGAACAATCCGCGGGAACTGCTGATTCGTGTCGGTTGGGACGAGCCGCGGCATGAACGGTTCGATGTGGTGGGCGTGGGCTACACCTACGAACTCCGCGAAGTGACCCGCTGCATTCAGCAGGGCCTGACGGAGAGCCCCCTGATGCCGTTGGAGGACTCCGTGAACGTCATGCGCTTGTTCGACGGCGTGCGGTCCCAGTTGGGCATCCGGTACCCGAACGACGCGCGGTGACGTTGGCCGGTCGGTGAGGTTGGCCGGTCGGTGAGGTTGGCCGGTCGGTGAGGTTGGCCCGGCGGTGAGGTTGGCCCGGCGGTGAGTGCCGCCGTCGGGAGTTAACCCGACCGCGTTAACGCCTCTGGCCCATCGGCTGCCTGGCCAGCTTCCGGTCCAGGGACCACGCGCCGGGACCCAGGAACACAAACGCCACGGAAATGGCAACGTACACGATCAGAAGCTCCGCTGTGACTCCGGATTTGTCCGTGAGCAGTGGCTTACCTGCTTCCGTCACAAACCAAATGCCCGCGAACATGATTGCCGCAAGGAAGCCGGCCACCCTGGTCAAAGCGCCCAGGACCAGGAGCAGGCCGAGTCCGATTTCCCCAGCGATCACCAGCCAGGCCACGATCTCGGGCTTCTGCACGCCCATGGCAGCAACCGACGCAGCAAAGGCGGCGTGTCCGGCCATGAACTTTTGGATGCCGTGCACCATGATCAGTGCGCCAAACACCACGCGCAGGATCGTGACGCCGCGGGCAGAGGACTTGGGAGACGGGTGAAGGAATTTCACCCGTCCCAATCTTCCATGCCTTCCCACCAAGTGCCAACCCAACCAGGGGGCAGAATGGAACCTGATAGTGGGCCAAGGTGGATGGAGCGGGCATGGTGGACGTTGTAGTTGTTGGCGGAGGAGCAATGGGATCGGCCGCCGCTTGGCAGTTGGCCCGGAGCGGTAAGTCCGTGGTCCTGTTGGAGCAGTTCGAAGCCGGTCACCACATAGGCGCCTCACATGGTGCCACCCGCAACTTCAACACCGCCTACGCCGAGGCCGACTACCTGGAACTTCTCGCTGAAGCCAAGACACTCTGGGATGAGCTTGCTGCGGAAACCGGGGCGCCGCTGCTGGACTTGGTGGGGCTGGCGAACCACGGCAACGTCGAGCGACTCCGGACCATTCGCGCAGCCCACCAGGAACGCGGTATCGAGAGCTACTTCATCTCAGCAGACGAGGCCATGGACCGCTGGCAAGGCATGAACTTCGCCACCGATGTCCTCTTCGTTCCCGGATCCGGACGCATCCGATCGGCCAACGCGCTGGTGGCACTTCGAAAGGCCGCCGAGTCCCATGGCGCCATCTTCAAATACTCGACGCCGGTCCACGACATCCGCGTCGACGGCGCCGAAAGCGTTGTAGTCGTGACAGAGGAGACTGAGTACAGGGCCAACCGCGTGGTCGTTACCGCCGGTGCGTGGACGAACAAGCTGCTCGGCGAACACGCGAAGCTACCCCCGCTGGTTGTTACCCAGGAGCAGCCCGCCCACTTCACCCCCGTGGACAACACGCTCGTGTGGCCAAGCTTCAACCACAGCCCGGATATGGACGATCCCGCGTACGAATACTGGTACAGCCCCGTCTACGGGATGCTCACACCTGGCGAAGGCATCAAAGCTGGTTGGCATGGTGTCGGACCCGTCATGGATCCGGACGAGCGCACCTTCCAGCCCATACCCGAGCAGCTCGATGCCTTGGTGCGATACGCGCAGGAGTGGCTTCCCGGCGTCGACCCTTCAACCGCGGTTCCCATCAGCTGCACCTACACCACCACGCCCACGGAGGACTTCGTGCTGGACCGCTTTGGACCGTTGGTGGTGGGCGCAGGCTTCTCGGGGCATGGTTTCAAGTTCACACCCGCAATTGGCCGGGTGCTGAAAGACATCGTCGACGGCGGCGTGGCACCTCAGCGGTTCCTGGCCGACCGTTAAACAGCAACTGACCCGCAGTTGTGGTTGTTGTGAGCTCTCAAAACAACCACAACTGCGAGTCAGTTGGGAACTAGCTCAGGGTCGCGACGACCTTGTTGAACGTAGCCGACGGGCGCATGATTTCAGCGGCCTTGGCAGCATCCGGACGGTAGTAGCCGCCCAGATCGACGCCGGGACCCTGGACTGCGTTCAGCTCGCCGACGATGACTTCCTCGTTGGAGGTCAGGGCGTCAGCGATCGCGGCAAAGTCCTTTGCGAGCTCTGCATCCTCGGTCTGCTTGGCCAGTTCCTGTGCCCAGTACATGGCCAGGTAGAAGTGGCTTCCGCGGTTGTCCAGCTCGCCAACGCTGCGGCGAGGGGACTTGTTTTCCAGCAGGAACGTACCCGTGGCGCGGTCCAGTGTGTCGGCAAGGACCTGGGCGCGGGCGTTGCCAGTGGTGGTGGCAAGGTGCTCGAAGCTGACGGCCAGGGCAAGGAATTCACCCAGGCTGTCCCAGCGAAGGTGGTTTTCCTTGATCAGCTGCTGGACGTGCTTGGGAGCGGATCCGCCTGCACCGGTCTCGAAGAGGCCACCACCGTTGATCAACGGAACGATGGAAAGCATCTTGGCGCTGGTGCCGAGCTCAAGGATCGGGAACAGGTCCGTGAGGTAGTCGCGGAGGACGTTACCGGTGACGGAGATGGTGTCCTCGCCCTTGCGGATACGCTCCAGCGTGAAGGCTGTGGCCTCCTCCGGGGACATGATCTCGATCTGCAGGCCCTCGGTGTCGTGGTCCTTGAGGTACTCGGTGACCTTGGCAATGAGGTTGGCGTCGTGCGCACGGCCCTTGTCCAGCCAGAAAACGGTCGGGGTCTGGGAAGCGCGGGCGCGGTTGACCGCAAGCTTGACCCAGTCGCGGAGGGGGACATCCTTGGTCTGGCAAGCGCGCCAGATGTCACCCGGGGAAACCTGGTGCTCAGTGAGGACGTTGCCCTTGCTGTCCACCAACTGCATGGTGCCGGCTGCCTGGATTTCGAAGGTTTTGTCGTGGCTGCCGTATTCCTCGGCCGCCTGTGCCATGAGGCCCACGTTGGGAACGGTGCCCATCGTGGTGGGATCGAACGCGCCATTGGCACGGCAATCGTCCAGGACAACCTGGTAGACACCGGCGTAGGAGCTGTCCGGGATGACGGCGAGGGTGTCAGCTTCCTTGCCGTCCGGGCCCCACATGTGGCCGGAGGAACGAATCATGGCCGGCATGGAGGCGTCGACGATGATGTCCGACGGAACGTGCAGGCTGGTGATGCCCTTGTCCGAGTCCACCATTGCCAACGCAGGACCGTCTTCGAGGCCCTTGGTGATGGCAGCCTTAACGCCTTCGCGAACGTCTTCCGGCAGGTCTTCAAGACCGCTGAGGATGGCTGCGAGGCCATTGTTCGGGCTGATGCCTGCGGCTGCGAGCTGCTTGCCATAAGTATCGAACAGCTCGGAGAAGTAAGCCTTGACCACGTGGCCGAAGATGATGGGGTCCGAGACCTTCATCATGGTGGCCTTCAGGTGTGCGGAGAAGAGGATGCCCTCTTCCTTGGCCCGGGCAACCTGCGCCTTGAGGAACTCGTCCAGGGCGTCTGCGCGGAGGACGGTAGCGTCCACAACTTCGCCGGCCAGGACGGGGAAATCCTTCTTGAGGACCTTGGTGGTGCCGTCTTCGCGGACCAGCTGGATGGTGAGGGAATCGTCACCCTTGAGCACAACGGACTTCTCATTGGAGCGGAAATCGTTCTGGCCCATGGTGGCAACGTTGGTCTTGGAATCGGCAGACCAGGCACCCATGGAGTGCGGGTTCTGACGGGCGTAATTCTTTACCGACAGCGGTGCGCGGCGGTCAGAGTTGCCTTCGCGCAGCACCGGGTTCACAGCGGAACCCTTGATCTTGTCGTAGCGCGAGCGGATATCCGTCTCGGTGTCCGAGGAGGGGTTGTCCGGGTAGTCCGGGAGCGCGAAGCCCTGGGACTGGAGTTCGGCGATTGCAGCCTTGAGCTGCGGCACGGAGGCGCTGATGTTGGGCAGCTTGATGATGTTGGCTTCCRGCTGCTTTGCCAGCTCGCCAAGTTCAGTCAGGGCGTTGCCTGTGCGCTGCTCTTCAGTCAGGAAATCGCCGAAAACGGCGATGATGCGGCCTGCCAGCGAAATATCGCGGGTCTCGACCTCCACACCTGCGGTCGAGGCATACGCTTCCACAATCGGCAGGAATGAGTAGGTAGCCAGCATCGGCGCTTCGTCTGTGTGGGTATAGATAATCTTGGCCATTGGCGGGGTTCTCCCTGAAAGTCTGCAGATTTCAACATCTCTAAACTTACCCGAGCAGGCTCGATTGGCCGCCCTTCGTGTCCGGGATCACGTGTTCGTTACCTGTTCAAGAAAGCGATTCACGCCCGACGGTGGGCCTTACCGCCGAAGCTGCCGACCGGCGTCGAGCATTGCTCCTTGGCGTGTGACAAGAAGTGAAAGCAAAATATCACAAAATGTGAAACAAGTCTTTACAAACTTGTCACACGTTGGGTAGCTTCGATTCCGTCAGTCGGCGGTCGCCATCACTGGCCGCCCCACTCCCTCGATAGGTTGGAACAACGTGACAAAAACCAAGACCCTGGCCACAAGCCTGCTGAGTCTGTCCGCTGCCGCAATCCTGGCGCTGGTTGGAACTACCAGCGCCAATGCGGCTCCGGTTAACACCACAGACTCCAGCGGCGGTGCGGTCAGCAGCCATGTAGCGTCGGACAACGGCGCTGCAGACTACTGGACCCCGGAGCGCATGAAGAACGCCAAGTCCGGCGACATCCTCGCCACCAAGGCACTGGACCGCGGCCGGCTCCTCAACCTCGGAAAAGCGCTAGTCTCCGAAGCCCCGGGCGCCCTCAAGAGCGTCGAAGGCCAGCGGGCCTCCACCGACTCCAAGGCCATCAACCTCAAGGCCAACCAGAGCGAAACGCCCGTCAAGCATATCGGCAAGATCTTCTTCACCCTGGGCGGCGCAAACTACGTCTGCTCCGGCAACTCCGTGACGGCAGCCAACAAGAGCACCGTCTCCACCGCAGGCCACTGCGTCAACGAAGGACCAGGCGCCTACGCCACCAACTTCGTCTTCGTACCCGCCTACCTCAACGGGTCCGCACCCTACGGCAAGTGGACAGCAAGGGCGCTGTACTCCCCCACCCAGTGGGCATCCAACGGCAACATGCAGTACGACACCGCCTTCGCCGTGGTCAACACCCTCAATGGCCAGCGACTCGCGGATGTCGTAGGCTCCTCCGGTGTCCAGTTCAACGCCGCCCGCGGCCTGAGCTACAAGTCCTTCGGCTACCCGGCAGCCCCTCCGTTCAACGGCGAATCGCTCAAGAGCTGTTCCGGCACCGCCACCAACGATCCCTACAACCCGCAGTTCGCCACCCAGGGCATCCCCTGCAACATGACCGGTGGATCCTCAGGCGGTCCGTGGTTCATCGGCAACAGCTCCGCCGGCTACCAGAACTCGATCAACAGCTACGGCTACGGCAGCAATTCCAGCACGATGTACGGCCCGTACTGGGGCTCCGTCATCCAGTCGACCTACACCACCGCGGCGGCTTCGTAACGGTCCTGATTTTTCTGGCACGTCCCTGTTAAGTGCGTGCTAACGACGACGGCGGCCGTCCCCTACCGGGGGCGGCCGCCGTTGTGTTCCTCCTGTGGGATGGGCCCACGCCGCCCGGGTTCCCTGGCCGAAGCGCAGCGAGGTTAGGGCGGCGGTGGGGACTAGTGGAAGAAGTGGCGTGCGCCCGTGAAGTACATCGTGATGCCGGCAGCGTTGGCCGCGGCGATGACTTCCTCGTCACGGACGGAACCGCCCGGCTGGACCACTGCGCGGACGCCGGCGTCGATCAGGATCTGCAGGCCATCAGYGAACGGGAAGAACGCGTCCGATGCCGCAACGGCACCGCGTGCACGCTCAGGTGCATCACTGCCGGTGGCGTTGGAGGCACCGCCAGCACCTTCGACGTCGGACTCCACCTGCACGCCCAACGTGTTGGCGCGCTCGACGGCAAGGCGGCAGGAGTCCAGGCGGTTGACCTGGCCCATGCCGATGCCCACTGCAGCACCGTGATCTGCGATCAGGATGGCGTTGGACTTGGCGGCACGGCAAGCGGTCCAGGCGAAGGCGAGGTCCGCGAGGGTCTTGTCGTCGGCAGCTTCACCTGCGGCGAGGGTCCAGTTGGCGGGGTTGTCGCCGTCGGCGTCCACCTTGTCGCTCATCTGGACCAGGACGCCGCCGGAGACCTGACGCATCTCGGACGGGTAGCGGCCGTAGCCTTCCGGGAGCGCGAGCAGGCGGATGTTCTTCTTCTTGGAGAGGATCTCAACGGCTTCCGGCTCGAAGTCCGGAGCGATGACAACCTCGGTGAAAATGTCGGCAACCGTGCGGGCCATGCCGGCAGTGACGGTGCGGTTTGCTGCAATCACGCCGCCGAAAGCGGAAACGGGGTCGCAAGCATGGGCCTTGGCGTGGGCATCTGCGATCGGGTCAGCGGACTCGGCAGATCCAACAGCGACACCACACGGGTTGGCGTGCTTGATGATCGCGACGGCAGGCTCGGCGAAGTCGAACGCAGCGCGGAGGGCAGCGTCGGCGTCGACGAAGTTGTTGTAGCTCATGGCCTTGCCGTGCAGCTGGTCAGCCTGGGCGATGCCGGCCGGAGCAGCCTTGTCCACGTACAGGGCAGCCTGCTGGTGCGGGTTTTCGCCGTAGCGGAGAACCTCGGAACGCTCCAGCGACAGGCCGGCGTAGGCAGGCCAGTCGATGATGCCGTCGCCGTCTTCATCCAGGAACTGGCTGGCAGTCCAGGTTGCCACAGCATTGTCGTAGCTCGCCGTGTGTGCGAAGGCCTTGGCGGCCAGGCGGCGACGGGTGTTAAGGTCGAAGCCGCCCTCTTGTGCCGCGGCAACTACTGCGCCGTAGAAGTTGGGGTCCGTAACAATGGCGACGGCGGCGTGGTTCTTCGCGGCCGAACGCACCATGGCGGGGCCTCCGATGTCGATCTGCTCAACAACGTCGTCCTGCGCTGCGCCGGACTTCACGGTCTCGACGAACGGGTACAGGTTCACCACCACGAGGTCGAAAGTCTCGATCTCCATACCGGCAAGGGTGTCCATGTGGGCCGGGACGCGGCGGTCGGCCAGGATGCCGCCATGCACGCGCGGGTGCAGGGTCTTGACGCGGCCGTCCAGCATTTCCGGGGAGCCGGTGACTTCTTCGACTTCCTTGACCGGGATGCCTGCGGCGGCGATCTTCTTGGCGGTGGAGCCGGTGGAAACGATAGCGACGCCGGCTGCGTGCAGGCCCTTCGCGAGCTCCTCCAGTCCCGTCTTGTCGTAAACCGAGATCAGTGCACGGCGGATGGGAACACGGTCAAGCTGCGTCAAGCTCACAAAAGTCTCCGTCTTAGTTCGCGTAGATATCGCGGGTGGTGTCGCGGGTGGTGGGGATACGGAGAGTTTATCGTGTTTCCTTGGCGCGCTCGTTTCGGGCCTCACAACATAGGGTTGATCCATGGAAGCCACCGATGTCGTCATCGCCGCCGATGTAGGGAAGAGCCGTTGCCGAGTGGAGCTACGCAGGGGCACGGAGTTGCTGGGCGCAGCCGACCAGCACGGGTTCCCCGGCGTACACATGGACAACGGCCCCACCATCGCTTTCGACCTCCTCCTTGAGACGGTCTCGATGCTCCCGCCCGGCCTTCCTGTGAGCACGTTGACGGGGATCGGTGCGGCGGTGGCCGGCGTCGAAGCTTCTGCGGAGAAGTCACGCGAGCTCGCCACCATGTTGTCCCAGCGCTTCGGCGTCCCCGCCGCAGTACTTTCGGACGCCACCGCAGCCCAACTCGGAGCCCTCCAGGGGGCACCGGGCACAACCCTGATCGTGGGCACGGGTGCAGTTGCCTTCCGTTTCGACGAAGCCGGAGTCCTACATCGTGCCGACGGCTGGGGACCCTATCTCGGCGATCGTGGCAGCGGCCGTTGGATCGGCCAGCGGGGACTCCAGGCCGTTTTGGAAGCACACGACGGCGGCCCGGCCACGTCGCTTTCGGCTGCGGCAGGGGCTCTGGTCGACTCCCCCGAAATGCTCCCGGGGTGGCTCGCGTCGGTCGAAAACCCCTACCGGGCGATGGCCCGATTCGCGCCGCTGGTTTTGCACGCAGCGGAGGCGGGTGACGCCGTCGCGAATGTCATTGTGGACGAGGCCTGCCGCATCCTGACTAAGACAGTGCAGCTGGCTGCGGGTGACGATGCGGCCGGCTCACAACGTGTTGCTTTGCTGGGCGGAGTGGTCAGCTCCGGGTTCTTCGCGGAGCTCTTGCGGAAGTCCCTTGCTTCGGCTGGGATTGAGGTGGTGGCCCCGCTCGGCGATGGCTTGGACGGTGCTGCCCTCGCTGCGACGCGCCGCGGGCTCATCCAGGAAAGGTACATCCACCGTGACGGAACAAACTGGCCCGATTAGCCCCACTGACGCGGACAGGCTCGCGGGCCTGCGCACTGAACTCGCCGGGTTGGAGACGGAAGCCGCGGCCGAGAACCTGAGCGAGCTGGACATTCTGGGCACGGAGGAACTCGTCGCGGCCATGCTTGCCCACAGTGCAGGAGTACACGCTGCCGTTGAGGCGGCGAGCCCTGCGATTGTGCAAACGGTCGACGCCGTTGCGGAGCGACTCCAGCGCGGGGGTCGCCTTCTGTATGTGGGTGCTGGAACGGCCGGGCGTCTGGGTGTGCTCGACGCAAGCGAGTGCCCGCCGACGTTCGGCACCCCACCGGGACTCGTCGTCGGACTTATCGCTGGGGGCGTCCAGGCGATCCAGAAGCCGGTGGAGTATGCCGAGGATAACGCGACTGCAGGCGCGCGCGACCTGCACGATATTAACGTGACGGAAGCGGACGCCGTCGTGGGTATTACTGCGTCCGGCCGAACGCCTTACGTGATCGGCGCGCTGGAAGAGGCCCGGAAGAAGGGAGCGTTCACGGCATCGCTGGCGTGTAATAAGGGCTCGGCCGTCAGCCATTTGGCGGACGTGGCGATTGAGGTGGTTGTGGGGCCGGAGTTCATTGCGGGCTCCACGCGACTGAACTCGGGCACGGCGCAGAAGCTTGTCCTGAACATGATCAGCACGCTGGTAATGGTGAAGCTCGGCAAGACGTACGGGAACCTGATGGTTGACCTGCGCGCGACCAACGAGAAACTCCTGGCACGCTCCCAAAGGACAGTGCAGCACGCGACCGGCGTCGACACGCATGAAGCCGTGGCGGCACTGGACTCGGTCAACGGCTCTGTCAAAGCAGCCATCCTGATGCTGCTGACGGGCATCGAGCCAGCTCAGGCCAAGAGTGCTCTGGAAGAAGCCGGCGGTTTCCTGCGGAGGGCGATCGAAAACCAGAAGTAACCCGAACGGCCGTGTTGGCCCCAGCGCATAAAGTTGCATGCAGGAGGGCAGATGAATACATACACAGCCGTGCCCAGCGGCGAGCAAGTTGTGCAGGAACTGCCGTGGCGGTGGAAGGTTCAAGGCAGGATCTTCGTGATCGGTGGCCTGGGATTCATGTTCGATGCGTGGGATGTGACGCTCAACGGCATCCTCATTCCGCTGCTGTCCAAGCATTGGTCCCTGCAGCCGGCTGACGCTGCGTGGATCGGCACCGCCAACCTGATCGGCATGGCCGTCGGCGCGTTCGCGTGGGGAACCATCGCCGACACCATCGGGCGCAAGAAGGCGTTCACGGCAACCCTCCTGATCTTCAGCATCTTTACCGTGCTCGGCGCCTTCGCACCAGACATCGTGTGGTTCTGCATCTTCCGCTTCATGGCCGGGTTCGGGCTGGGCGGCTGCATCCCGGTGGACTATGCGCTGGTGGGTGAGTTCACGCCGCGCAAGCAGCGGGGCCGGGTCCTCACTGCAATGGATGGCTGGTGGCCTGTGGGTGCGGCGCTTTGTGGCTTCATCTCGGCTGGCCTCGTTGCTGCCTTCGGCGACTGGCGGCTCACCATGCTGATCATGGTGTTGCCTGCGCTCCTCGTTTTCTGGGTGCGCCGCAGTGTTCCCGAGTCTCCGTTGTTCCTCATTCGGGCCGGCCGGCGGACTGAGGCAGCAGCCGTGATTGATTCTTTGGTGGAGGCCACCGGCGCTTCACCCCGGGCGTACAGCCTGCCCGAACCCCAAGCCGCCCCCAGGCTCTCCCCCGGCAGCGCGTGGGAACAGCTGCGCAGGATCTGGACCTTCAACTGGAAAATCACGACCGCCGCCTGGGCCCTGTTCTTCAGCATCCTGCTGGTCTACTACGTGTCCCTCACCTGGATGCCCCGGATCCTCATTGGTGCCGGTTTCGAGGAATACAAGGCCTTCGTCACCACAGCCGGGATGGCCGCCGTCGGGCTTTTGGGCGTGGTGGCCGCCGCGCTGCTGGTGGAGCGGGTGGGCCGTAAGTGGATCCTCGCCGTCACCGGTCCGCTTTCCGCGCTGACGTTGGTGATCGTCGCGTTTGTAGTGGACGTGCCTTCGGCGGCTGTCTTCTGGCTGCTGGTATTCGGCTTCGTGGTCCAGGTGGCGATACCCGTCCTCTACGCCTACGTGTCCGAGCTGTATCCCACGGAGCTCCGCGGCTCGGGCTTCGGCTGGGCTTCGACGTTCTCCCGCATCGGCGCGGGCTTCGGACCTTTGGTGTTCGCCTCGTTCTTCTGGCCGGAATTCGGCTTGGCGCAGTCCTTCGCGATGGCCGGCGGGCTGGTCCTGCTCTCGGTTTTGTGGATGGCGTTCTTCGCCCCGGAGACGAAGCAGCGCGTGTTGCAGTAGCGTGCCCCGCTCTCCCCCAACTAGGTCGCAGTAGTGGTTGTTCTCAGCGCTGGCAACAACCACTACTGCCAGCTACTTGTTGCGGCTGTCGGCGAGCTCAGCGGCGAGGTCCGCCAGCGTTTGGACCAGCAGGCGGCGCTCCACTAGTTTGATGCGCTCGTGGAGGGTTTCCTCGGAGTCGTCCGGCAGAACGGACACGGCTTCCTGGGCAATGATGGGGCCCGTGTCCACTCCGGCGTCGGCCCAATGAACCGTGCAGCCGGTGACCTTCACGCCGTAAGCCATGGCGTCGCGGACACCGTGGGCGCCCGGGAAGGATGGCAGCAGAGCCGGGTGTGTGTTGACGTACTTGCCATTGAAGGCGTCGATGAAGTCGGCGCTCACGATCCGCATGAAGCCGGACGACACCACCACATCGGGGTTATAGGAAAGGACCTTGTCGCGCAGGGCAGCATCCCATTCGGCGCGGGTTTCGAACGAGTTGAAGTTCACCACGAAGGTCTCAATGCCGGCCTCGTCGGAGCGCTCCACACCGTAAGTATCGGGGCGGTCGGCGCCAACAGCGGCGATCTCGATATCCAGTTCACCCGACTTCACGGCGTCGATGACAGCCTGAAGATTGGAACCGGTACCGGACACGAGGACAACAATGCGCATTGCACTAGCTTATGGGCGGCTCGCGTAGGCTGGAAAACATGAATCCCGACGTCCGTCCCAGGCCGAGCCAGCAACCCCGCACCGCTGCGGAAAAGTCCGCTTTCGGCGTGACACAGATCCTGTTCCGCGCTTTCCTTTTGTCGGCTTTGGGATCGTTTTTCGTGTTCTCCCTGAACGTGAACTACGTGTGGTTAAGCGCCATCCTCACAATTGCAGGTTTGGTGCTCGGGATTGTCGTCCTGGTCCGGTCGGTGAAGTACAAGCATCCCCGGCTGGTGTTGTTCGGCACCATCTCAGGACTCGTGGTTTCGGCGGTCATGTGCCTGCTGATTCTGACGTCTGTGCTCTTCTTCAAACAAGTCACCACGTATCAGGATTGCGCTCGCTCGGCCCTGACGGAATCGGCCAAAACGCAGTGCCTCACGCAGCTTGAGGACTCGATGCCGGGCCCGGTCCGCTAAACGGACAAGCTCAGGCGTGTTCGTCGTCGAACGCTACTTCGTCCAGGTTCGCTTCGCGCAGCTTTTGGCGGCGTTCCAGCCAGGGCCCCACTGCGTAACCGATCACGACGCCGATGCCCACTTCGGCGGCCAGCCAGACTGCTGTCCACAGCGGGTGGGGTCCGATTTCCGTGAGCCGGCCGATACCGGCTGAACCGCGTGCGACCCACGCGAGTGCACCGCTAAGCAGCCCCGCCACTGAACCGATAAACAACCCCAGGAACAACGTGGACGCCGCCGCTGTGAACCAGCGGGCCTTGATTTTGATGGAGAGCCACTCATCGAAGTGGTTTTCGCCTTCGCGGAGGAACCACCAGCCGGCCATGATCCCCGCAACCACGGGGAGGGCAAGAGCCATGGGCCCTGCGTCGAGTTGTCCGGAGGGAAGCCCACCGAAAATCGGGACGGCAGGCAAAGGCCCGACGGCGGTGCCCAGCGGCCCTGCGTGCGAGCCGACGCCCAGCGAGAAGCCAGCCCCGGAAGACCATGCCAAAGCGAAGACCACAAGGTTGGGAAGGAAACCGAGCTGCGCGATCGTGAGGACAGCCCCGCCCAACGCGCCGGCTTGGAGACCTTCGTAAACCGCGATGATGTCCGTCCAGTGCCACACAATGTCCACGGCCAACAGCACCGCAGCGAGACAAACTGCAGCCATGGTCGCAACGAACCCGGCCTTCAAACCCGAGCCGACGTAGGAGCCTGCCCACCGTGAATGCTGGCTTGTCTTGGCGATCCAGGCGACCGCGTCCACGCCAATGAGCCTGCTCCAGGAGCCTGCCTCGCGTCGGGCGCCGACCACCAAGCCGAGCGCGAACGAGATCAACGGGATGGTCATGGCGAACCACAGGTTAATGACCACTTCGGGTGTGCGACACACGAATCCTGTGGCCGTCCCGAACGCGGCGTATACAACGCAGGCGCCCATGAAGGCCTGCCACAGCTGGTCCGTGTAGGAAGCGCGTGCAAGTCGTCGCCCCGCTCGCCATGCAAGCAGGAACGGAATGAGCGTGAGGCCCAGGGGAATCAGCGAAAGTAGACCCGTTCCGGGCTGGCCGGCTGTGCCTATGTTGACCTGCGCCAAGGTCAGCGGAACACCGTGGATCAGCAGCCAGGCCTGACCAGCCAGGCGCGCCAGGAAGTCCACGTTTCTGTTCTGGAACCCGTCAGTGGCCCACACCCCGACCAAAGGAAGTATCACAACGATGGCCGAAATGAAGGCTGCCTGCGCTGCTTCCAAACCACCCTGTAGCCAAAGGGGCATCGGGAGGCCACGGTTTCCGGTCTGATCAGCGCGCAGTTTCATCGTGTCCTATCGTGCCACGGTAGGCGGCGCTCCTTCGGCAGGCGCCCTGTAATACCGCCAATTCCAGCGCTTTTTGCGTGAACCGGCCGTAAAATGGGAGATGTTCGCAAAGGGGTGACTGGAGGAGCACATGAGTACGTCTGCTTCACATGCACGCGGTGTCCACTTCGGACGGCAAGACATTCAGGTTGTTGACATAGGTGTGGGTGCCGTGCTTGCGCTGGTTGGCGTCCTGGGATTCATTCCGGGCATCACCATGCAGTATTCGGAGCTGCAGTTCTTCGGCCCCGACTCGCATGCGATGCTCTTCGGCGTGTTCCAGGTATCCATGCTGCTCAACCTTGTGCAACTGGCCATCGGCGCTACGGGTTGGGCAATGTCCCGCACAGCACACGGTGCACGGAACTTCCTGATGGGCTTCGGCGCCCTGTACATCGTGCTGAGCATCTACGGACTGAGCGTCGGAGTCGATTCGGCGGCCAACTTCCTGTCCCTGAACTCCATGGACAACTGGTCTCACATGGTGCTGGGCATCCTGATGATCGCCGCCGGTTGGATGTTCGCCCAGTACTTCACAGACGATAAAAAGGCCCGGAAATAATAGAAGCCGGGAACTAGGAGCGGCCAATGAACAGGTGTCACAACTAATAACAGAAAGTCGTACTAGCAGCTGGTGCAGCCACCTACGGATTCTCTCCAAAGGTTGCACCAGCCTTCTTTTGTTAATGCTCGACGGCGGGTGGCTGGGTTGGGTGGGACGGCTCCCG
This sequence comes from Paenarthrobacter sp. RAF54_2, assembly GCF_052113945.1. Taxonomy (NCBI): domain Bacteria; kingdom Bacillati; phylum Actinomycetota; class Actinomycetes; order Micrococcales; family Micrococcaceae; genus Paenarthrobacter; species Paenarthrobacter sp. RAF54_2. The sequence goes on along the minus strand of NZ_JBFRDV010000001.1, from coordinate 158,085 downwards.
CGGCTTGGCTCGGCGTCGTGGCACAAATGACGCACAAATGTGCTGGACTTACCTGCTGCGGCCCAACGAGACTGTGTACACGAACAGGCACATGGCCTATGGGGGTCAACGGATGAAGCCGGTTCACATCGTCTGAAGGGACAAGGTCAATGGACGACCTCTCGGCATTTTTCCCCTTGATCGCCGGCATTCTTGGCGTGATCGTTGTCATCGGCTTCGTTTGGCTGGCGAYCAAGGCGATGTGGAAAGTGGCGGAACCGAACGAGGCCCTGATCATCTCGGGGCTGACCCGCGGCACGCTCGAAAATACCGACGGCATGGACTTCAAGATCGTCACGGGCAAGGGCGCCTTGGTAGTTCCGGGGCTGCAAACCGTTCGGACGCTTGCGCTGACACTGAATGAAACGGAACTCAAGGTTTCGTGCGTGACATCGCAGGGCATCCAGGTGATTGTGGACGGCGTGGTGATTTACAAGATCGGCGACGCTCCCCCGTTCATCGCGAACGCAGCGCGGAGGTTCCTGGGACAACAGCCGAAGATGGAGAGCCAGGTCTACAACGTCTTTGAAGGGCATCTCCGTTCGATCATCGGCAGCATGACTGTTGAGGAGATCATCCGCGAGCGCGACAAGCTCGCCTCCCTGGTCCGCAGTGCAAGTGGCGTGGAGATGGAGAAGCTTGGCCTCGTGGTGGATTCCCTGCAGATCAAGGACCTACAGGACCCGACGGGCTACATCCAGAACCTCGCCAAGCCGCACATCGCCCAGGTCAAGATGGAGGCCCGGATCGCCGAGGCCACCCGCAATCGTGAAGCGGCCGAGAAAGAAGCAGAAGCTGCTGCGCTTATTGCTGATGCCCAAAGCCTGTCCGCCATCAAGCAATCTGCCGCACAGGCGAACGCCGAACAGGCCCGTGCCAACGCTGCCCAGGCTGGGCCGCTGGCCGATGCCACAGCCCGGCAGCAAGTGGTGGTCCAGGAGACCGAGGTAGCCAAGCTTGAGGCCGACCGCGAAGAGCAGAAGCTGCAAACCACCATCCGCAAGCCTGCAGATGCCAAGGCCTATGCACAGAGGACCGAAGCCGAAGCGAAGAAGGCTGCTGACATCAGTGCCGCCGAGGCCCTCGCGAAGCGGATCGAACTCGACGCTCAGGCAAACGCCCGGCGCGTTGAACTCGAGGCCCAAGCCAATGCGGGAGCAGCGGCGGCAATGGCCGGCGCAACGCGTGTGACCGGTGAGGCCGAGGCAGCTGCAACGACTGCCCGCGGTAATGCGGCAGCATCTGCAGTGAAGGCCAAGGCGTTGGCTGAGGCCGAAGGTATCAAGGCCCGTGGTGAAGCGTTGGAGACAAACCAGGAAGCCGTCATCAACCAGCAGATCGCGGAAAACATGCCCGCCATCGTTTCGGCCGCGGCAGAGCCTTTCTCACGGATCGGCCAGTTGACAGTCCTCAATGGCGGCGACGGATTGAACAGCATGGTGGGCGGGATCCTGTCCCAGGTCGGCAGCTTCCTGCCCTCCCTGGCTTCCGCATTGAAGGGGAACGGAGTTAGCCGACCGCCTGCACAGCCAACCCGGCCGACTGCTGTGAAGTCGCCCCCGGCGAAGGCGTCAGATGCGGCCTCAGATGCATAGAGAGGTCAATCGGAGCCTCACCGGCAAGATCGGAAGGGTAACCGGGACCATCGCCCCAGGCACCATCGGCGAAGTCATGCTCCCCTTCCATGGCGGTACCAGCGCATTCTTTGCCTATCCGTTCGACAAGACGAGCACCTTCCCTGTGGGTGAAAGGGTGCTGGTGATCTATTTCGAACCGCCGCAGACCGTCTACGTGGACGAGCTCCCGGATGTGCTGCGGGAATTCTGACCTCGGGCTGGCCCGCAGCGGTAAGGACCCCTAAGGCTGCGGCCCGTAGATGAATTCCTTCGCGTGATGGACTGCCTTCTTGAAGGCGTCGTTACGTAGCGAGACCTGCTCTTTGCTCCCGCCCTTGCCAGGTTCCATGAAAGTGGTCGGCCCTGGGCGGAGGATCCAAATGTCGCCGGCCGGCGGGAGGTAGAAAACGCCAAAGGAGCGATGTTCGGGATCGTCCGTCCAGATAGGAACCACAGCCACGGCCGCGCCAGTGTCCACATTGATCCATTGAGCGCGCGGCATGGGTTGCTCGTGAACTTCCGGATCCAGGAACGGTGCCGTGCCCTTTCCCCAGCGACTCTCGAATCGCTCATAGAACGCGGGCATCAGATGGCTGTCGTACGAGCGCCAGGCACTCATATGTATCTCCTTCGGACTTTGGGCGAGGGGTATCCGGGGGTTGTCCTGGGCAGCGGTTCCCAGTGGACCGGGCCGAGGACGAGAGGCTGCTGATCCGTGTGACTGCCAGCCGGCGGGGCGGGCGCCTTGTGGATACGGACCTTTACCGGCTTCCCAGAGGAGCCGCTCGATCCTGAGGAACCACTCGAGCCCGATGAACTACGAGACGAGGTCCCCGTTCGCCGGCTTCGGTCGTACGCACTGCGCTTCGCCGGATCCGAGAGCACAACATACGCCTGCATAATGGCGTGCAGTTTCTGGAGGTCGGCCGCCTTGGTGGGCTCGCCGTCGTCGGGCTTTTTGCGTGTGTCCGGATGGTGGGTCCGCAGCAGTGAGCGGTAGGCGTGGGTGATTTCACGGGCTGTCGCGCTGGGAGCCACGTTCAGGATCGAGTAGTAGTCAGGTTGGTTGATGCTCACTGCTGGTTCCGGATGGGTGATGCGGATTTGGCGATGGCCCCCGGCACGGGCCGGGGGCCATCAATCGGGAGACAACGTCGGGGACCGCGTTTCTTCTGCACAACAAGTGCTGTGGCGTGGCGCGAAGCCTGCGCCCAACTATTCCGATGCGGTCGGTCTGAAGCTCCCGGCCTGACGCCCCGCTGGTTAGCCACCCCCGGGTGGAGCTCCAGCGGGGCAGCTGTTATTAGGCGTTGATCTCCTGCCGCTGGCCGTTGGAAGAAATCTCGATGCGCCGCGGCTTGGCCTTCTCGGCGACGGGGATGCGGAGTGTCAGCACACCTGCGTCGTAGCTTGCCTGGATGCCGTCGGTATCCAAGGTGTCACCCAGAATGAGCTGCCGGCTGAAGACGCCTTGCGGGCGTTCGGCGGCAAGCATCTCGGTGTTCTCGCCTGCAGGCGACTTACGTTCTGCCTTTACCGTCAAGACGTTGCTTTCGACGTCCAGCTCCACCGAATCAGGCGTGACGCCTGGCAGATCGAGGGCAACAATGAATTGCCCGTCCTCCTGCCAAGCATCCATCGGCATGCCGGCAGGGCGTGCTGTTGTGCCAAAAACCTGTTGGGCGAGCCTGTCGAATTCGCGGAACGGGTCTGTGCGCATCAGCATTTGGTTCTCACTCCTTTAGATCTTGATGCGGTTTTGTTGTTGTGCCAGCCTTCCAGATCTGTGTTGGCTGGTATAGATTTTTTATAGCACCGGTGACAGAGTGGTGCAAGAGGTTTTTTCAAAGATTTTTTGAGAGGTTTGCATGGCTGACGATCGCGGCATCGAGCGGCTGGATCACGTCGGCGGTGCGCCCGCTGAGGCGGACGGCGCTGGCACCCGTGATGCTGCCGACCGGGACGGTCTTGGCGTCTATGCCATCTCCGTGGCCGCTGAACTGGTGGGTACAGGGCAGCAAAACCTGCGCCTGTACGAACGCAAAGGGCTGCTCACCCCGAAAAGGACCGACGGCGGCACGCGCCGCTACAGCGAAACGGACCTTGCGACGCTGCGCAGGATTGGCGCGCTACTGGACGAGGGGCTGAACCTGGCCGGCGTGAAACTGGTGCTCGAGTTGGAGGCCGCAAACCGCGGGCTGACCGAGGACAACCGGGAGCTGACGGAGGACAACCGTGGGCTGAAGGAAGACAACCGTGGGTTGCGGAAGGATCTAAAGCGGGTGCGGATCGAACGGGACTCAGAAACATGACCGGGTACGCACTGAGCGGTCAGCGGGCACGCTACAGCCAGAACGGCTTCGTCGTTTCCATGCGAAACAGCCCCGTTTGAAGAACCTCCCTCCGAGAGTATGCCCGGGCGAACCCCAAACCCTTTGAATCTTCAACCACAGATGCGTGCAGGATGGAGGAATAGTTCGAGGCCAAGGAGGCGATTAGGGGCGCGATTTCTCCAGAGCCAACTTAGTGAAGCGCGGGACATCACCACATCCTTGAAAGGGCTTCGAGGTCACTGTGTTCCGGCTGATCCTCTCAAAATTCTAAAGCTGGCATTGAGCCTCGCTATTGCACCCGACAGCCTCATCCTCACCTGCAACAGCCCATTCCTGACCGTCATGCAGGACGTAGGCGTTCGCTTCGCCGATTCCCTGATCAACGTCTTCGTCATCGTTGCGGCGCTCTCGGACATGAACTCCCAGTTGCGTGGACCGGCACATCAAGGGGCCATCTTGAGAATCGATGCCTACACCCGTAAAGCTTCCCAAGATCAATAACCCACCTTGCCGTAGGCTTTGATTCGAGAAGTGGCCAGTGCGGCCATCAAGCATCGAACAATACCGGGGGAAAACGCGCATGGCAGAGTCATTCCGACTAAGAAGCGTCACGTATGCCGGCCGTGGGAGAGCCGAAGTGCGCGTCCACCTCAGCGAAGCATCGCACTACGAAACCTGGACATCGGTTGTCACCGGAAAGAATGGGGTAGGCAAGTCGCGACTCCTGTCACAGATCGCGGGAGTGTTCGATGCTCTCGATTCAGGAAAGCCGCGAAGCGGATTCGATGCGAGTGTCGACTATTCAATGGGGTCGTCACATTGCAAAATAGTCGTCTCTAAAGGTCGGGTCGAAACGACAATCGGCGGAGTACGAGTCGAACCCGCTCGCATGCCCGTGSCAGGTTCGGTTGCTGCAGTTACCACCTCAGCATTTGATAAATTCATTCTTCCTTCCGCGAGCGTCTCGACGGAGCAAGTTCCGCTTTATCGATACCTGGGCCTGAAGGATGCGCAGGGACGGATTTCAGCTACGGCAGGCGTTCATCGCGCGCTCGACGGGCTGTTTGCCGCTGCCAACATGGACGAGCCGCGTCGCAGCCGGGTTGCCGACGTGTTCTTTGATCTTGATTACGAACCCCGCGTTGAAGTCGCATACCGGTGGACAAAACTAGGAACAGAGGCTTTTAGGGCGTTTACTCTCGGCCTTCGCGAATATGACCAGTTTCAAGAATCGATAGTGCGAGCCCGCACGAACAGCAATCGAGTCAACCCTAGCAATTTTAATGACGAATCTGCGAATCATGACCTCATCCAAGCCCTCGAGTTATTCACCAGTCGCGGACAGGGTCGGGAGCTCATATTAATAGCCGATTTTGAATATGCAGGTTTTGAGAATACCGAGCACTTTCGGGCTGCCCAGTTATTGAAGCGTTTAGGCATGATCGCAATGAAGAGCGTTACACTGGTTCGCTCTAGCGTGAAAGATCGAATTGATCTTTTGGATACCAGTTCCGGAGAGCTGTCCCTGGTAACCGCCATTCTAGGCATCGCGTCAGCCATTGACAACACAAGCCTTGTCCTAATAGATGAACCGGAAATAAGCCTACATCCGCACTGGCAAAGCGACTACCTGAACCGGCTGAATCGTACTTTCGGGCGCTTCAAGGGATGCCATTTTATCGTTGCCACTCACTCGCCTCTAATCGTTTCCGGTATCGATGCAACACACGGCAACGTGCTATCGCTGGAGCGCGACCTTCCCTTTCGTCGAACTTCGGATTTCTCGGGAAAGTCGACCGACGAGGTGCTGATCGGCGCGTTCAATGTCGCAGGCAAGAACAATCTTTTCCTCAAGCAGTCCCTAGTACGAGCTCTCCGTTTGGCAGCGGACAGGAAATTCGACTCCCCCGAGTTCGCAGAGCTTCTCGGACAGCTGAAAGATGCTACAAGAGCAAGCGGTGTCAACGAAGGGGTCCGCCGCGTTCTAAGCGACCTCGAGACTACCGTTGCGAAAGCCCGAGTGAGTGGCTCATGATGCTCCCACCTGTCGTATACAGCGACCAAGAGCAACAGATTATCGATACGTTTGAAGCGATGGCTATCAAGCGTGGCGACTATTGGAACCAGGCTACTTTGGAAAAGCTTAAATTAAGGATTAAAAAGCATTACCTGACGGTGCAGCGTTCGACCTGTTGCTACTGCCGGCAGGTTTTTCCTACCAACCATGCGAGAGTGTGGGATACCGAGCACGTCGTACCGCGCGCAACCCACGCTCACTTCATGTTTACTCCCTTAAATTTGGCGGCGGCATGCCCGCCCTGTAACGGAAGGAAGTCCGATAGCCAGACACTTGTGAACCCATCACAAGTAACCTACCCGACTACCGGCCAGGACTATCACGTTATACACCCTCACTTTGATGATTATAAAGAGCACATTGTAAAGGGGGACTTTAATTACGTCCCACTCTCAGAAAAGGGGAAGTGGACAATCAAGCACTGCGATCTTGCACGTTTTGCTGGAAAAGAGTTTGGCTGGCCAGATCCGGTAGGCGATGAACGCTTTGAGTCAGCGGTCGACACGGTAGTGGAAGGCGATGCAACGGGCGTGCCACTAATTGCCCTAGAACTTAGTTCCTCGATTAAACCATAATATTTTTTGACAGCTTATCTGAACGCTAGTGGTTTGTTGATCATCTTCACTTTGTATCGTGACCTTTTGCGCCGGCGGTTCATACTGAAAGGAAAAGCTGTTTTACAAACAAAGGATGTCCAGTCCACGGCCCACATTAGCCCTAAAGAATCGCCGTCATCCCATTCCACCCAGTACCAACCCGGGAAGCCGAAGGCCACGCCGTTCCCCCATTGCCGGAGTAAAGCCACAGCTCGCCGGCCGCGTTCCGGGCGAGGATATCCGCCCGCCCGTCGCCGTCGAAGTCACCGGGTCCAACCAGGGAGTTCATGACGTTCCAGCCTTGCCCGATGGTCTGTCGCGGCAGCCAGCTGCCGTATCCATTGGGCGGGTAGAGCCAGAGCGCACCGGCGCCGTCGCGGGCAGCAATATCGGACAGGCCGTCACCGTTGAAATCGCCTACGCCCGTGATCTCGGACATGTCGAACCAGCCGGAGCCCACCCAGGTACGGGGCAGCCAGCCGCCGTTGCCATCGCCGTGATAGACCCACAATGCGCCACCACGGTCGCGGGCCACCACGTCTGGGAACCCATCGCCGCGGAAGTCGATTCCCTCGATGGCGCTCATGCCTTCCCAGCCACTGCCGATTTGAACACGCGGCTGCCATCCACCTGAGCCGTTGCCCGGGTAGAGCCACAGCACGCCGCCGCCATCGCGGGCCATAACATCAGCCTTGCCGTCTCCATTGAAGTCCCCGGGAGCAAACAAAGCGTTCATGACGTTCCAGCCTTGGCCCACCTGCGCACGAGGCAGCCAGCCACCCGAGCCGTTGCCCGGATACAACCACAGAACACCTGAGCCGTCCCGGGCCAGAACATCTGCGTTGCCGTCACCGTTGAAGTCGTTCTTGGCGGGTACCGATACGGACCCATCGATTACGGCTACGGAATCGCTTTCTATGTTGACCACGTAAGCCTTGTTGGTGGCGGCGTTCACCGCAGCGGCAAACGGCTCCTGCCCCGTATACACAGCGGAACTGCTGTTGTCCTGTCCGTCAATGATCGTGGTGCCTCGGCCGGAGGTGGGAACGTAAATCTTGTTGCTGGTCTCGTTGACCGCAATGTCCCTGACGTACGTAGGAGTGGTGATCTGAGCTACTTCAGAAAGGGTGGCGGCGTCGAGGACTTTGACCGCCCCATCAAGGGAAGAGCTGTCAACAGCGACATAGATCCTGTTGGTGGCTTTGTTCACCGCCAACTGTCCAAGCTTGCTGGTGGTGCTGAACTTTCCTGTGACAGAGTCGGTTGCTCCGTCGATGACACTGACGCCCGCCCCGTATCGGCCGAGCGTTGTGTAGTAGATCTTGTTGGTTGCTTTGTTGATCGCGAGGTCCAGGATGCCGCCCGCACCGATGTTGATCGAGGCGGTGACCTGAGCGCTTGAATCAAGGACCTTGATGGCCCCGCCGGACAAGACATATGCCTTGCCTGTTGAAGGGTTCACCTGAATGTTCTGGGCGCCACCCGTTAGCGGAACGGTAGTGGTGGCGTTGGTTGCGCCATCGATGATGGTTACGCCGCCGCTGATGCCGACGTAGATCTTGTTGCTGATTTCATTCACCGCCAGGACGGACGGTTCAGCGGTCATTGGCACACGTACGGCGGGACCATACGTGGCCCCGTCCACCACGGAAACATAGCCGCCTGCTGTGCTGATGTAGATCTTGTTGGTCACCGTGTTCACGGCAACATCGAAGGCCCTGTCACCTGCATCCACGGCAGGCAACCCGGCCGGTCCCCCTATCCGGGTCACACCTTCGATCGACGTCACGAACACCGTGTTCGTCACCGGGTTAACCGCGATCCGTGCCGGCTGCTCACCTGTCGAGAAGATATCCGTCACCGCGTCAGCCATAGCCGGTGACGCCGGCGAACCCAGGGTTCCCAGCAGCAGCGCCAGGCCCAATCCGGCTGCCACCGTGCGCGCCGTCCCCAGGCGCCGTCGTCGTACGCTTACGCCCCCAAGCGCGCGTGAACCATCCCCAGCAGCAAACATGGCAAGACCCCCCAAAAGTCGAGACGCGGCAGCGCGTCATAGAACGGGAGTCTACCGGGCGGCTCCGACAAACAGGACACCCTCCTGTTAACCAACTCTTCCTCCACAGGCCACCAGTTGGAACCCACAAGGCCAACCGCTCCGACCACCGTTGAAGGCGTGAGGATCGCAATCGTCGCCGAATCATTCCTGCCACTGATGAATGGGGTAACCCATTCGATACTGCGGGTGCTGGAGCATCTGCAGGAGCGCGGGGATGAGGTGATGGTGATCGCGCCGTCGACGTCGGACACTGATGTTTCGAGCGTCGTCAAGGGTGCGTATGTGCACAGGCTTCCCTCAGTGCCTCTGGCCGGTTACACGAATGTGCGGGTTGCGTTGGGTGGTGTGAATCGGGTCAAGCGAATCCTTGCCGATTTCGCCCCCGACGTCGTTCATCTCGCCTCCCCATTCGTCCTCGGCTGGCGGGCCGTGCAGGCTGCTGATCAACTCGGGATCCCGACGGTCGCCATCTACCAAACCGAGGTTCCCAGCTACGCTGCCCGCTATGGAGTGCCGTTCCTGGAGAATTGGGCGTGGAATCGCGTGGACAACATCCATCTCCTTGCCACGCGAACCCTTGTGCCGTCCACGTTCGCGCTGAACCAGTTGCGCGGACGTGGCATCCTGCGCGTGGATATGTGGCGCCGTGGCGTGGATACCGCGCGCTTCAACCCGGCGAAACGTTCGACGGCGTGGCGGAGCTCGGTAGCGCCGGACGGTCAACGGATCATCGGCTACGTCGGCCGCCTCGCGGTGGAGAAGCAGGTGGAAGACCTCGCCGTACTGGCGGACCTGCCGGATACGAAGCTCGTAATTGTTGGTGATGGTCCGCAACRGGAAGCGCTCCAAACTGCCCTGCCCAACGCCCACTTCACAGGCTTCCTTGGCGGAAATGCACTAGCGCAAGCCGTGGCGGGCTTCGATCTTTTCGTCCATCCCGGCGAGTTCGAGACCTTCTGCCAGACCATCCAGGAAGCCATGGCCTCGGGCGTTCCTGTGGTCGCGACCGGCCGCGGCGGCCCCCTTGACCTCGTGGAAAACTCCCGCACCGGCTGGCTGTACGAACCGGGGAACCTCACTCAACTGCGCGGCTACGTTCAGGACCTGATGGGCGACGACGCCAAGCGCCGTGCGTTCGCAGCGGCAGCAACCGCGTCGGTCCAGGGACGGACGTGGCCCGTGCTCAGCGCCGACCTGGTGCGGCATTACAACGAAGTCATCGCCGGCATTCCCAGCGAAGCGGGCCCCACTGAACTGACCTCAAGCAAAGGACCCTCCTCATGAAGATCTCCGTGATCGGCTGCGGCTACCTCGGCGCAGTCCACGCTGCAACACTCGCGTCCATGGGCCACACCGTGGTGGGCATCGACGTCGATTCCCACAAGGTTGAGCAGCTCAACAAAGCGCTGGCTCCCTTCCACGAACCCGGTCTGGATGAACTGCTCAGCGACGGCCGTACCACGGGCCGCCTGAAGTTCACCACAGACTTCTCAGCGGCAGCCGACGCCAAAGTCCATTTCCTCTGCGTGGGCACGCCGCAGTCCAAGACCTCTGACACAGCCGATCTTTCCTACCTGATGAGCGCCACGAAGAGCCTCCTCCCCCACCTGGCCAAGAGTGCCGGCGTCGTAGGTAAATCAACGGTGCCGGTAGGCACTGTGGAGACGCTGCGCGCGATCCTGGCCCGACGCTCGGACGTCCTGCTCGGCTGGAACCCCGAGTTCCTGCGCCAAGGCACGGCGGTCAAGGACTCTCTGGTTCCGGATCGCCTAGTTTACGGCGTCCCGGGCGGCAAGGGTGCCGCCGCTGGAGCTCCAGTGACGGCCGTTCTGGACGCCGTGTACGAGCCATTGATCAGCGCGGGGATCCCTCGTTTGGTCTGCAACTTCGCGACGGCGGAGCTGATCAAGTCGGCGTCGAACGCGTTCCTGGCCACCAAGGTCAGCTTCATCAACGCGATGGCCGAGCTATGCGACGCGTCGGGTGCTGACGTCAGCGAGCTCAGCGAGGCGATGGGCCTGGATCCGCGCATCGGCAACCGGTACCTGCATGCGGGGCTCGGATTCGGCGGGGGTTGCCTGCCCAAGGACATCCGCTCGTTCCGCGCACAATCGCGCGAGCTTTCCGTCCCATCCGTGGACCGATGGATGTCGTTGGTGGACACCATCAACCTGGACCAGCGCACCCGTGCCGTGGAGGTGGCAAGGGAAATGTGCCGCGGCTTCCTGTCCGGCAGAACGGTGACCATCCTCGGCGCTGCGTTCAAACCGGACACCGACGACATCCGCGACTCCCCTGCCCTGGACGTCGCACAGCAACTCGCCTCCGCTGGCGCGCACGTAACCGTCACCGATCCCAAAGCCATCAACAACGCCTGGATCCGCTACCCGCAAATCCGTTTCGAGGCCTCCACCAAGCGCGCCCTTGAGGGAGCCGAACTCGTGCTGCTGCTGACCGAATGGGACGAATATGTGTCCCTCTCGCCGTCGTTTGCAGGGTCACTGGTACGACGTCGGATGGTGCTGGACGCTCGGAACGTACTGGACGCTGAGGCTTGGCGAAGTGCGGGGTGGACCGTCCGCGGGTTAGGGACGGGAGCGTCGGTGGTGGCGGAGGAAATGTTCCTATAGCCGACTCGAGTTCGCGGGAACATCACGACCAGCACTGCCGTTATCCACATTGTAAGAAACCTTTTTCCTTACAAGGAGGTAGGGCAATGAGGTGGCGTGGCCGGGTTACCCCCGATGGCCTTGTTGATCTCAATGCGGGTGCTGGGCAGGATACCAAGAACCGCTCGCACCCTTGGAGCAGGTATGTGGCGCTTGGGGATTCCTTTACCGAAGGAATTGGGGATCCCGAACCAGGAAGCGTCGGAGGGCTGCGCGGCTGGGCTGACCGTGTTGCCGAAGAGCTCGCAGCCGATCACCCGGATTTTGCCTATGCGAACCTGGCCGTTCGCGGGTTGCTCATGCAGCAGATCCTCGACCAGCAGATCGGTCAGGCACTGACCCTGAAGCCAGACCTGATCACGTTATCTGCAGGCGGGAACGACATGGTGTTCCATGGCAGCGATCCGGACAAGCTGGCCAGCAAACTTGAGACCGGCGTGAGCGTCTTGGCTGAGACGGGCGCGACGATTGTCTTGTTTACGGGACCCGACTGGGGATCCACCCCTGTGCTGGGACGTAACCGTGGCAAAGTGGCCATCTTTAACGAGGACGTTCGCGCTATTGCTGCCCGCCACGGCACACTCATCACAGATCTGTGGGCTATGAGGCAGCTCAAGGACCCGAGGATGTGGGACCCTGATCGGCTCCATCTCTCCCCCCTGGGTCATCACACAGTGGCCATCGCTGTGCTGGACACACTCAACGTCCCGCACACCCTCCGGCCGCTGGAACCCAAAGAGCTGCCCGAAAGCAGCTGGCGTCAGGCCAGAGCCGGTGACCTCGCATGGGCAAAGGCATACTTTCTCCCTTGGGTGTTCAAGCAGCTTCGGCCCCACGGTCCCGGAGAGGAACGCCGGGCGAAGCGGCCGTCGGCAGGCCCCGTCTTCGAAGCCGAGAATGCTTCGGGAGCGTCGGCGGCATTGGTGGAGGGATAGCCTTTCGCGGCCCTCCACAGGGCCATGCCGGGGCTCTCCATGAAGGCCAAAAGTCGTCTTAACAACGATGCGCGTTCGGCGTATTTTATTGGTGTAGATCCGATTAAGGCCCCGCGCGGGGTCGGTCCGCGGGGCCTGGTAACAAACAGGAGGCACCACGATGAGCAATCTACTTCGTTGGTCGGCCAGCGATATCGCCGATCCTGTCCGTCGGTTCCTTGAAGGAGACACCGGCTCCTGGCTCCGCGTTGAGGAATATCGGGACGGCGGATCAATGGTGGTCAAAGCCGAAGTTCCAGGCATCAATCCTGAAAAGGACGTCGATATCACCCTGTCCGGTGACGAGCTGCAGATCCTTGTGCGCCACGAAGAGAAATCCGAACACAAGGATAAGAGGGGGTACCGCTCAGAATTCCGGTACGGCACCTTTTCCCGAACAGTAAAGCTCCCGACGGCGGTCTCCGAACAAGACATCAATGCCTCGTATACGGATGGCGTTCTTGAGGTGCGGATTCCGGTGCCGGAACAATCAGAGAAACAGTCGCGGAAGATACCGGTCAGCCGTGGCGCATCTTCGTCGACCAGCACTGGGACCAGCTCGGGTCCCACCGAAACCCGTTAGACCCTGGCCCGGTGCCTACATCGGGCTCGACCCCCTATTGGTAATTCAATCTTCGGGAGCTCACGGTGGACACCGGAGTGATGACGGCTTATATCGTCGGTTATCTCATTACTGCAATCACGGTGTTCGTGTTTTGCCTGCCAGCCATAGTTCTATTTGTCATTCTGTTGCTGGTGGCAGCGGTACTTCGGGTGTTGGTGTTGCCGCTGGAACTGCTGATCCGGAAGCTGCGCCGGCACCCGGAGGAACCCCAAACTGACCAATCGTGGTTGTTGGGCTCAGGTTAGGAGCCGTAAAGATCCATCAGCCAGCCGCCGTCGTCTGCGGAACTCCACATAAGCCGTGACCAGAAGCAGGAGTACCACGGCACTCACCAGGATGACAACCGCCGAAACCACAGCGTTGATCGGTATGAGCAAGGACGCGACCACCACTGCGGGCACCGCCCACGGCACTACCATTCGAAGCGGTTGGCCGTAACGAAGCGCCACCACCGCGTTGCACGCATAGAACAGGGCGATTCCGCCACCAAGCGAAACCCCGGAACCGAGCGGCAGATGCTCGAACGGTGCTGGAATGGCAGTTGCGATCGCAGCGGCGATCGCTGTCACGCCCACAACCAGGAGAAACGGCAAAAACAGCGTGGTCTGAAGTATCCCGGAGAAGTCGGACTGCGACTGCAGACGTTCGAGCCCCGCAGTGATGGCCCCGGTTCCATACTGGAAGAACGCCCAGCCCAGGAGTGCCACGATGAGAAATCCCAGCGCACCGGCGATGCCGGCGCCCGGACTCCAATCATTCGACACTTCACTGACGATTGTGAGAACGGATTCGCCGAGGACAATGATGACAAAGAGACCTAGCCGTTCGGAAGCATGCTCGATGTTGATGCCACCAACGCCGCGCTCAGGCCAGAGGCGTCCACCGACCGCCACCATGCCAACCTCGATGGCGATCGATGCCGCCCACAGGATCAACGCGACGTAGAGCGGCAGGAATGCGGCGACGAGCCAAAGAAGGGCCGTCCCGCCGTTATATGTCCAGATGCGCCGCGGCGTACCGCCGGATCGTTGCCGGTGCAGATGCAGCCACAAGACCAGGAGGACGACCCGCATGGCAGCGTTGGCAAGCGAGAAGGCCCACGCCCGTTCGCCAAACACGCCCGGCGCGGCGGCGGCCATCACGCTCGCAGCTGCCATCGCCGCCAGCATCGCAATGCCCAGCCGCCGGGAGGACAGGGCCGGCAAGAGGTTGACGACCGAAACCATGTTCACCCAAGCCCACCACGCCGGGAAGAAGAGCAGGACGAAAGTTCCGAATTCGACCCAACCGGGGTCACCGTGGATTCCATGGGCAAGCTGCCCCACGAAAGCCACAAAGACGAGGTCGAAGAACAGTTCCATCCAGTGCACCCTGCGGGGATCGCGGGCTGCATCCTTAGTCCACGCGCCGGAGCCCGACGATTTAGCCATCATTTACCAATGCTAGGCACGCGACGCCCGGATAGGCAGCCATGGACTCCTGTGAACATCACTGGCGACCCCGCAGCCGACGAACTGCTCAGCGATGACGCCTCGCGCGGCAACCGGCATGCTTCTTGACCGGCAGGTGCGCTAAGTCATAGAAGACTTCTCCTGTTGGGGCCAGTGTGACCGGTGTTACTGTCGCTCCACGCGCCTTTCGCATGGGCGCACTCTAAGGGGGCACCACATTGGACACACAACTTTCGCGCGCCGTAAAACACTCGCTTTTCGGCGGCAAACTGTCACGTTCTTTTCGCGATAGGGCACTCGGAATCACGGCCATCGGATCACTGATGATTTTGCTGGCTGGTTGCGGTTCGGGGTCCATGGCAGCTGCTGGTTCGGTAAGCAGCAGCTCGGGATCAGCGTCGGCCTCTCCGTCGCCAACGCCCACACCTACGCCGAGCAAGATAGCCGGAACGGCCTGTACGACGGAGAAGAACACCCAATCCGTCTCGGGTGAAATTTACATCTGCGCGGTCGATCAATCGGGAAAACTCGCCTGGCTGGACTCAGCAACAGCAGGAAAGCTTTCTGATCAACGCGCTGCAGACGCTGCGGCAAAGGCCGCGGCAGACAAGGCGGCAGCGGACGCAGCCGCGAAAGCTGCAGCGGACAAGGCAGCGGCTGACAAGGCTGCCGCGGACAAACTCGCTGCCGACCAAGCGGCAGCAGCAAAAGCAGCGGCAGATCAAGCTGCGGCGGATCAGGCTGCTGCCGCCGCTGCCAAGCCTGCCCCAGCTCCACGCGTTCAAAGTGGGTGCGACCCGAACTATGCCGGTGCCTGCGTACCCATTGCGTCCGACGTCGACTGTGCCGGCGGCAAAGGCAACGGCCCTGCTTATGTGAGAGGCCCAGTGACCGTGGTTGGTTCTGACATTTATGGCCTGGACAACGACCACGACGGCATCGGCTGTGAGTAGTTGCCTCTGATTTTGCCACTGTACAAGATGGTCTGCGCACAGATAGTCTGTGCGCAGACCATCTACTTCAGGAGGCAATCATGTGGGACTACGAGCACAGCATTGAGCCCACCGCGGCACCCGAGGCGCTCTGGCGACTCTGGTCCGACGTCGAGAACTGGGGTTCCTGGAACGCCGAAATTGAACGCATTGAAATCGATGGCCCCTTCGCGGAGGGTTCGCAGATCCTCATGACGCCGCCCGGGGATGAACCCATCCAGTTGCGAATCGCGGAGGTAGTGGACGGCGAGCTGTTCGTCGACGAAGCACGCTTCGACGAGCTGCTGATCCGAACCGCCCACCGCTTGGACAGGCTCGACGGCGGTCGCGTCCGGGTGCTCTACAGGATGGAGATCACCGGTGCTGGCGCAGACCAAGTTGGCCCCGAGATCGGGCCTGCCATTACTGCCGATTGGCCGGACACCATGGCTTCGCTCGTCGAACTCGCGCAGCACTGATGCCGCTCAGCCCGGGCGAGAGCCCCGGATTCCTGCTGTGGCATACCACCCTTCGCTGGCAGCGCGAGATTGCTGCGGCCCTGGCTCCGATCGGCCTCACCCACGTGCAGTTCGTGCTTCTTGCCTGCACCTGGTGGCTCAACAAAGAGGGCTATCACCCCAATCAGCTCGCCGTTGCCCGCCAGGCCGGTACCGACGTGAAGATGGCCTCGCAGGTCCTTCGAACCCTGGAGCTGAAAGGTCTGATCGAGCGCGAAGTCGACCCCTCGGACACGAGGGCTAAACGGCTACGTGTTACAGAAGCAGGCGCTGAGCTGGCTCCACGCGCAATCGCTGCAGTGGAGCTCGCCGACGCCCAGTTCTTCGAGCCCGCGCCCGCCGGGGAGCTTGTACCGCTGCTGAAAAGGCTGGCGCATCCGAGCGATTGAGCGCTTGTGTCTGGCTATCCGTCACCCAGGCGGCGCTGTACGTCGAGGAGGAACTTGGTGCCGACGTCGGAAAGCTTTGCGTTAGGTCGCCGCCACATTCGGGGACCCCACAGGGATAGAAATTCCAACGGCCGTTTCACGTCGTAAAAGAGCTCGTGAGCCAGCTCGAGGGGAATCAGGCCATTGCCCTCGGATACACGGAACCCGAGCATGGAAAGTTCCGATCGAACTGCTTCATCGATGGTGGCATAGCCCGGCGTTGCTCCGGACAATTCCCACAGGACCAGGAGCTGAGTGACCACCTTATCAACCGGGGAGTCCGGGGATGCGAAGTGGTTGGCCAGGAACTCCCACAGGGCGGCGGGGTCTTGAACAACGCGCCGACCCAGCGGTGTGAGCAGCAACTTGTTCTTCGACTTACGCAGCAGTTTCCAATCCTGCAATTGCTCCCGGAGGTTCCTCACCTCGGGGATGTTCACCTCGTTGCGGCCCGGTCCGAACCAGTCGCCGTCCCAATTGAGCTCGGTCATCATTCGCTTAACAATTGCCGGCTTGAGCCATCCCGCTGAGGTTAGATCCAGCCCATCGGGATTGGCTTCCCTCAGGAGCCAACTAATGGGAGCCAGCACCACTTCCATGTCTTCCTGCGTGGGCGCCTCTGGCCACAACCTCTGAGCCAGCCGCTGGAGCTCAGCATTGACAGCCTCCATGTCGAAGGCCGTCGGGTCGAAGCGATCAGCCCGTTCGCTGGTCACCCACTCCAGCCATCCCACCATGTCTGCATGCTCTGGGTTACTTGGGTCTCCGACCGCCCGCACAATATTGGCGTATCCATACACTCCCCCGGAATCCTCGAGGGGACCACGCATTGCGCCGCCTGTGCACGTAATAGTCGATTCCTGAACCAATGCTGGCCCCACGACTTCAATTTCGTGAGTCCAGTTGTCACCAAAGTCGTAGTCGTATTCAAGGGACGACTTTCCAGGCTGGGTTGAATCGAACAACTCGCGCAGTTCTACGCCGCTGGCCTCCTCCGCACCTTCGGGTGGGTCGTCATCTTCGGCGACTCTGGTGATGATCCGTTTCTTGCCGGCCTGGTCGTGGCCGGCCAAGGCATAAAGATGTGCGTTCTTCCAATCGAATGCGCATTGAATCACACTGTGCAGCTCGGCAACCGTGGCGTTCTCCGGGAGAACGAGCTGCCGCCAAATCAGCGGGTCCGTTCCACTGATGGAAATGCGCAGCTCGACGGCGGGGACTTGGGTGGGTGACTCCATGCGCCTAATTGTGTCAGTGCTCTCCGGGCAGGGCGCAATCGCGTCCCACCACCTAGCCCGTCCCGGCAAACACTCATTTTTGGATGGATGCACCATGGAAACCCCGAATTTGCTCGTTTATCAGTACCTAGAGCGAACGAACAAGCACCTAGACCACTATTCCCGGCCATAGTCTCCTGTTGTGCCTTCGGGACGGGAAACCCGGTGTCCGGCGGGTACCCCACTCGTCCCAGGCGAAGAAGGCACAACGGCACGGCTCCACCTATTAACCCCCAGGTGGAGTCGTGCCCAGCCTGGTTGCCGGAGTATGGCTTATCGAACGCGGGAGTGACTCCGGCGCAAACGGATCACCCGGAATACGATGCCCACCACAAACATGAGTACACCCAGGCCCACAGACAGTGGCGGCAGCGTAGCAACCAGCGCCACGCAGGCAGCAGCTCCAGCCACTTGAAGTGCTTTCGGATAGCGGCGGTCTTCGACGGGCTGGGTGAAGGCCGCAATGTTCGCAATCAGGTAATAAAGCAGCACACCGAACGACGAGAAACCGATGGCGCCCCTGAGGTCAGCCACGGAAATGATCAGGCAAATCACCACGGCTAGCGTTGTTTCCGCCCGGTGGGGAACCTTATACCGCTGATGAACTGCCGCGAGCCAGTGCGGGAGGTCGTGCTCGCGGGCCATCGCCAGGCTCGTCCGGCCCAGCCCTGCGATCAGCGCCAGGAGAGCACCCAAAGACGCAACTGCGGCTCCGATCCGAACAACGGGAGCAGCCCAAGACATCGCACCAGAAGTGACGGCATCGGCGAGTGGTGTCGGCGTTCCGGAAACACCGTCGGGTCCCAAGGCAGACAACAGCGTGACTGCGATTATGGCGTAGAAGACAATGGTGATTCCCAGGGCGATGCCGATGGCACGAGGTATGGTGCGGCGAGGCTCCCGAACTTCCTCCCCCATCGTGGCGATCCTCGCGTAGCCAGCGAAGGCAAAGAACAACAGCCCGGCCGACTGCAAGATGCCGTACCAGCCGTGCGCCAGCAGCCCATCCCCCACAAAGTTGCTGAAGTCAGGTCCGGAACCACCCCAAACAGCCGCCACGGCTATCGCCAGAGAGGTGAGGACGGCGATCACCAAAATCCGGGTAAGTCCCGCTGTGCGAGTCACTCCGTGATAGTTCACAGCCGTCAAAATCACGACGGCGGCAATCGCCACCGGACGCTCCCAACCTGCCGGTGCTGCATAGGCTGCGAAGGTCATGGCCATGGCTGCGGCGCTTGCAGTTTTGCCGATCACGAATCCCCACCCGGCAAGGAACCCTGGCCACGGCCCAAGCCGTTCACGTCCGTAGACGTATGTTCCGCCGGAGGTGGGGTATCTGGCAGCGAGTTGCGCGGAGGAAGTCGCATTGCAGAAGGCCACGAAGGCCGCAACAACCAGGCCTATGAGGAGCCCGGATCCTGCTGCCGCTGCGGCTGGTGTGAAGGCCGCGAAGACCCCGGCACCGATCATGGAGCCTAAGCCAATGAGCGAAGCATCAAAGGTGCCGAGGCGGCGGGCCAAGGCCGGGGAATTGCTCACGAAAACCCTTCACGCATCAAGGTCTGAGCTCTACCGGTGTCACCGGAGACTCGTACTGGAAGATACGTTCAGCCTAACTTGCGTCAGCGTGCTGCCATTGAATTCCCCACGAGGATGAAGAGGCCATTGCGCGAGGTTGCGCCCGTTTTCCGGAGGGCGTTGGAGATGTGGTTTTCCACTGTTCTCGCACTGATTCCCAGATGTTCTGCAATCTCAACGTTCGAGCGATGCCCTGCTAACGCGGCAACCTCGATTTCGCGTTCGGTCAGGGGTGTCGTCCTGAAAGTGTTGAAGGAGAGTTGCTCGTTGGTTGACGGAAACCTTGCTGCGAACAAAGAGGAAGCTTCGGCCATAGCCTCCGCCGCTGCTGTGTTCCCCTCCAGAACGTGACGTTTGAGAGCGCCTCGGAGCAGCATGCCGATCTGATAGTTGTCGGCATCCAATTCGTAGTGCTTCAGGAGGAGGCCAAGCAACTTGTGATCGCCCTCCACAACGGCGGTGGCAACGGCCATCATCTGGTCATGAGCCGTCACTCCGCTATCCCGGAGGATCCTGCGCAGGAGATCCAGGACTGGCCCTCCTGGAGAGAGGCATGTGCAGAGCAGTGCCGTCATTGCTGCTTCCAGAATGTAGCCGCTCTTCATCTGACGTTTGATGAGCTTCACGGCCCGCCGATCAAAAACCGACGGCTGAGTAGTCTCTGCGGCAATGAGCTCATGCACTCCCTTGCCGATACCGGGCAATGGGCCAACATCGGGCACTTCAGTCCTTGCCTGCGACGCGATGGACAACGCCGGTGAGATGGCCGTCGTCGCATGCCGTAGACCGGCGAGCCGCAGCATGGCGTCATAGAGGACATCCACCACGAAGCCGGGACGACCCATGGCAAAGACGCTGCTCATGAGGTATTCGGCTTCTTCAAAGTAGCCCCTGTACAGCAGACCGTGCGCTGCCACATAGCTGCTTGCGACAACGCCGAATTGATCGAGATTCCGGCGGGCTTCGGCACGCCAATCCAGCGCGAAGACCAGGGAATCCTCGATCCTGCCTGCTGCAAAGAGCGCGAAGCCGTGAAGGAACGGACGTAGGTGCGGGAAGGCGTCGTCGTCCTCAGCCTTCTCTGTCACACTGAGGACCGCAGCCGGCCGAAAGCGATACAGCTCGAGCAAGCTTTGGACGAGTCCTTCAAACCCCAGCGACGTGGGCTGCGGGGTTTCGGCAGAAGGCTCGGGCAGGGGTGTGACCCGACCATGGGAGGCGTTGATGAAGAGGGTGGTGGCCTCGGCGCTAGACGCCTGATCCGGGTTCTGCTCAGCGAATCCTTTCAGAATGCCAACAGCCGTGCCCACGCCTTGCCCTGAGTAGATTGCAAGGAATGCCTTGGTGATCGAGAGAAAGAGAATGTCATTGGGGTCGCCGTTGATTGTGGACGTCTCCCGACAGACGCGGGTTGCCCGCATAACGTTCACCGGCGCTCCCCAGTAAACCCTGAGCAGTGCTGCAGCATTGGTCGCTGACTTGTTCGCTTGCCATCGTTCATAGCGCGTGCGTTCGCGGGCGGCACTGTGATCGTGAAAATGCCGGGCCGTTACGGCATCATCGTTTCCCTTCTCGAGCCGCAAGGATCCCAGCACCCGGGACAGGCAGTCGGCAGTTGTTGAATTGCCCTGCGCCGTTTGAGGCACGCCCTCAAGGGCACCAGCGATCTTGTTCCGTAACAGGTGCCGGTCCCTGAGCGTCTTTTGGCCCCTGAAATAGTCTGCGATGACGGGCGGGCTTATCGCCGCGATCGGTCCGTTGTGGTGATCGTCCATGACTGACAGGAATCCCCGCCGTTCAAGGCCTTCCAACACGTCGGGCTGTACCACCTTTTGCAGAACGTCCACACGGGCGGTGCCAAGGATTGCCATGGTGTGCAGGGCAGTGACTTCTTCCGGAGCAAGGTCCGCCAGCAGCGCTTCGAGGGTGCCTCTCAGATGGTCGTTCCAGAGGGTGTCACCGGTCATCTGCCACTGGCGGCCGCGCATAACCAGAAGATCGCTTAAGGCCGCAGTCTCCGTAATCCGGACAATGAGCCGAGGGTTTCCTCCGGACTTTGTCAGAATTCTTGCTGTTGTGTCTGCATCAGCGGCAGCTCCCAGCACCTGCGTCACCAAGGTGTGTACCTGCTCAAAGTGGAGGGGGTCCAGTTGCAGCAAAGCTTCGCGGCCACTGTTCATGACGGCCAGTTGACCTCTTGAGATCGAGCCGCTGTCCGGAGCCGTGACGACCAACGGACAGTCGGACCTGCGGCGAACGGATTCCAGCACCGCCAGCGATTCGTTGTCCAGCAGATGGATGTCGTCCACTATCAGGACGTGCTTTCCAGGCTTGGATAACTGGCTTGAGAGCGCGTCTGCCATATCCGTAACGCCGCTGCGGCCGGGCCGAAGCTCCAAGCCCAGGCTCTTGATGGCTGAGTAGGGAATTGAGCGATGTGTTCTAAGGCCGCTGATGACGTGGATAGCGATGCCGGTTTTTTCCAGGTTGGCCACCACGTTTTGCAACACCGTGGTCCTGCCGCTTCCGGAGGCTCCAATAATCCGCACGCTTATGCCGCGGCCGACGAAATCGAGGATGCGCTGAACCTCAGAATCGAACACTCGATCCAACCTTCTGTTTCTGTGGATGACCGACATGCGGCTCACTTCGCAGGTTAGATTTCGGRAACGGGACTAGGTGGCAAAACGGCCTTGCACAGACCGCTTAACGCCCGTCTAGGTGGCAATTCCGGCAAAAATGAGTGCTCGCGGGACTCGCCTAGGTGGTGAGCCTGCTTCGAATGAGCTGGCGGGAAGGAGTCGTCTGCAGTCTGTTCGTCCATGGGAGGCCCTCGGTTTCGTAGTTGATACCGACCACGCTACGGACGTTCGAAGGCGAGTTACAGGGGTGTAATTCGCTATGTGGATATGTGTTCTAAGACCTCTTTACTGACTCGAACATATATTCGAGAAGCGAGGTTGCCCTCGGCATCCGAGACTACTGAGGTTGCCATCCGACGGCGCGTCAGCATGATGAATAGTCTGATTCGCTGAAGGAGAAGTGCCTCGTGCGCTTCGCTGGGGAAGGGCTTAGCCCTGAATGGAGGCCTCTTTATGAGTTCGAGGTCAAACCACTAGGCCCAACACTGATGGCGGGCCGCTTGCTCAAAAACAAGTGATCCCCGGCGCTAAGCACCAGGGATCACCGATATATTACGCGCCGGTCCAAGCCCGACGCTCGCATTCACAAGGTAGCACCTAAGGAGGAAAGCCTCACAGTCCAGAGTAGGTTTCTGACGTCTACGGGTAGATCGACAAGAATCCCGCCTTTGACAAACAAAAAAAGCAGGGCCGGTTCACATTGTGAACCGGCCCTGCTTTTTGTTTATCCGAAGACTAGATAGCCTGGATGTTTACTGCCTGGGGACCCTTGGGGCCCTGCTCGACGTCGAAGGAAACCTTCTGGTTCTCTTCGAGGGAGCGGTAGCCCGAGGAGTTGATCGCAGAGTAGTGAGCGAAAACGTCCTGGCTGCCATCTTCAGGAGAGATGAAGCCGAAGCCCTTTTCGGAGTTGAACCATTTCACGGTACCTGTAGCCATTTTTTCAGTCCTTACTGAAGGTGGAGATTCTCCCGACTTTCGGGTCTCCGGTGTGGGGTGTTCTCCACCGTTACTTCAGAAGGTCGCGATCCAGATGGATCACGGGGACTGCCTGAACTACCAAATGCCAAACACAACAACACCGTCAAGTTTACATAGATCTGAGCAGATAGCCAGTGCGACGTCAGATTAATCAATCCGATGGCCGGACTGACCAAGAAAATTGTCGTGGTCTTGGCTTAGCCTGTGAGTCAAGAGCCGGGCCAGCAGCCAGTACAAACCCGAAGACTTAAGGGAGCACGTGGACTTCTACGCCATAAATTCTCTGCGTGAAAACCACGCGGGCTGGGCCCTCCTCCGCGCCCAGAACGCCCCGCTGGCCCTGCACTTCTTCATGGCCGCTTTCACAGACCCTAACCAGCGCAACGTTGGCCGCCAGCAACTGATCGATACTTTGGACGACGTCTTGTTCGGCGTCCGGGAATCGTTCGGTGAGGACAAATTCCCGCGTAGCGCAGCAGAGTACCTTGACGACTGGGCAGCTCCGGAGCGGGCATGGCTACGGAAATACTACGTTCAAGGGGAAGACGAGCCACACTACGACCTCACGCCCGCAGCCGAGGACGTAGTCAGATGGGTGGAGAGCCTCAGAGGCCGCGAATTCGTGGCCACGCAATCCAGGCTCACCAGCATCTTCGCGGTCCTGAAAACCTTGGTCCAACAATCGGAGACCGACCCGGAAGTGCGGCTTGCCGAACTGCAGCAGCAGAGGGACCAGATAGACAAGGAGATGCAGCGGATCCGGGCGGGCGACGTCAAGGTGATGAGCGGGCCGGAGGCCCTGGACCACTTCCAGCAGCTCACTGCGTTGGCCAAGGACTTGCTCTCCGATTTCAGGGAGGTCGAGCAGAACTTCCGGAAACTGGACCGCCAGGTTCGTGAACAGATCGCTACGTGGGACGGCAGCCAGGGCGAACTGCTGGACACGATCTTCGCCAACCAGCAGGACATCGGCAGCTCCCTGCAAGGCCGCACGTTCCAAGGCTTCTGGGACTACCTCATGTCACCCCAACTCCGGAACGAGCTGAACGATCTCCTCCAGCGAGCCACCCAGATCGAGGCGTTGGCACAGGCAGACAACCTCCACACCATCACCAACCTCCACCAGGATTGGTTGCCGGCGGTTGAACAGACACAGAGCACGGTGAGGCAGCTCTCCCAGCAGATGCGCAGGCTCTTGGACGACAAAGTCTTCCTGGAGAACAAGCGAATTATGCAACTAATCCGAAGCGTTGAGGCGAGCGCGCTAGATACACGGGACCGCCCGCCGTCGAACGTTTTTATGGAGATCGACGCACCGTCCGTGGACGTCGCGTTGCCGTTCGAGCGGCCGCTCTACGAGCCTGGCAGCCGCGTGATGGTGATGGACGAGGTGGTCACCGCGGATGATCAGGACCTGGATGCGAGCGCGCTGTTCAGCCAGTTCCACGTGGACAGGGAGCGTCTGAAGTCGAACATCGACGATGTTCTTGAACACGCGGACCAGGCAACGCTCGCGGACATCACCGAAGCACACCCTTTGACCCAGGGGCTCGCTGAGCTGGTGCTGTATTACCAGCTGGCGGTCGAATCGGACTGGGCCACTATCGATGCGGAAACAACCCAGAACCTCCAGTGGCAGCTCCCGGATGGCACGCTAAAAGAGGCAACCATAGACCAGATCATCTTCGTGAGGCCGGCATGACAACCGAAACAGCAAGCACCCCCGAGGAACTGCCCGCCGTCGTGACCAGGCTCTTCAAAGGCGTGGTCTATGCGGAGGCTGATCAGAAAATCTGGCAGTCGCTGATCACGCTTACGTCCCAGGTCAGGGACTACGTTGCCGTGCTGGGCCTCAACCTGATCCTGGACGAGTCGGAGGGCTACGCCTTTCTGAAGTCGCGCGAGGATCCTGAAGGCACGCTCCCCCGGCTCATCCCCCGAAGGCAACTCACGTTCGATGTCAGTCTGCTGCTCGCCCTCCTCCGGAAGCGGATGCTGGAGTTTGATACCAACAGCAGCGAGCTCCGGCTGATCATGTCCGAGGCCGAAATCAAGGACATGGTCTCAGTTTTCCTCCCCGAGTCCAGCAATGAGGCCCGGATCCTGGACCGGTTGGGGACCAACATCAAGAAGGTCGTGGAGCTCGGTTTCCTGCGGAGACTGAAGGGCGAAACGGAAACGTATGAGGTGATGCGCATTTTGAAGGCTTACGTTGACGCGCAGTGGCTGGAAGAGTTCGACGCGCGGTTGGCTGACTACCGTGACTCTCTCACCGGAAGCAAGTGACCATGACCACTGACGTTCAGGACACGCTGTTCAGCATCGATGAAACAGCAGAAACAGCGCACGACGGCGGCCTGCCGCCCGGGTTCCGACTTCAGCGTTTGGAACTGCTCAACTGGGGCACGTTCCACGGCGGCGTGCGGACGTTCCGTTTGGACGGCGCCAACAGCCTGTTGACCGGCGATATCGGCTCCGGAAAGTCGACCGTTGTGGACGCGATCACGACGCTCCTTCTGCCGGCCAACCGCATCGAGTACAACAAGGCCGCAGGCGCGCAAAAGCGGGAACGAACGCTGATGTCCTATGTGAGGGGCTTCCATAAGAGCACCCGGAGCACTGGCGGCGAGTACTCCAAGCCCGTGGCGCTGCGGCCGCCCGGCACGTTGTCAGTGGTCCTCGGCGTCTTCCACAACGCTGTGCTCAACAAGACCGTGACGCTGGCCATCACCCTCTGGACGATGCAGGAAGCCGGGCAGCCAACACGGTTCTACTCTTTGGCTGAGAAAGAGCAGTCGATCGCCAACGATTTCTCCAACTTCGGCCAGGATCCGGCGAAGCTGAAGAAGAAGCTACGTGCTGAGGGCGTCACCGTTCACGACACCTTCGATCCGTATGCGGCCGCATTCAAGCGCCACTTTGGCATCAGCGGCAATCAGGCGATGGAGCTGTTCCACCGCACAGTTTCCATGAAGCAAGTGGAGAACATCACCCACTTCGTCCGGACCAACATGCTGGAAGACGATGACGTCGAAGCGAGGATCAGCAAGCTGATCGGCCACTTTGACGATCTCAAGAAAGCACACGAAGCCGTAGTCCGGGCCAAGGACCAGATCGAGCTGCTGAAGCCGATCCGGGAGGGCGCCGCCACGCACCAGAAGCTTAGCGCGGAGGAAAACCAGGCACGCAAGCAAAGGGATCAGCTGCATCCTTGGTTCACGGATCAGCAGTTGACTCTGAGTCTGGAACATCAGGACGAGCTGGAGCGGACGGGACAGAAGCTCCGCGAAGACAGCACCCAGCTGAGCTCGGACATTGCCCGGTTGCGACACGAACTCGCGATCGTGCAAGAGGACATTCGGACCAGTGGTGGCGGGAGGCTTGCAGCCATCGACTCGGAAGTGGCGCAGCTTGAAGAGGCGTCTCAAACGCAACGCAAGCGCTTCGAGCAGTACACAAGTGCCGCCGTCGAACTTGGATTGAACACTCCCGAAGACCGGGTGCTCTTCGACGCTAACCGGCAACGCTTAAGCCAGGTTGAGCAGGACCTTGCCGCCCAGGCCGTGGAGTTGCAGGACCGGCGAACGGCTTTGCATTCGGAGCTCAGGGAGCTGGCCGCGCGCAGGGAGGACCTCGACGCCGAACTGGCCAGCCTTGGCTCCCGGCAGACTCTGCTGGCTCGTCCGCAATTGGAGCTGCGGCGTCGTATTTGTGACGGCACCGGCATTGCCGAGTCGGCACTCCCCTACGCTGCCGAACTGTTGCGCGTCCGCGACGGCGAGTCCGAGTGGGAAGGCGCGGCTGAACGTACGCTGAGGAGCTTTGCGCTTCAGCTGCTGGTCTCCGCTGAGCACTATGCGGCGGTGAGCTCATGGGTGGACGCGAATGATCTCAAGGGCAAGCTGGTGTACCGGCGGATTGGTGACTCGTACCCGCAACGGCCTCCCGCACCCGGGACGCTGGGCGCGAAGATTGCAATCAAGCAGGGCACGCCGTTCCGCGATTTCCTGCTGGATGAGCTCAGCACCAGGTTCGATTATGTCTGCTGCGACACCATGGAGGACTTCCGCAGGCATCCCAAGGCGCTGACTGTTAATGGTCAGTTGAAGGGCTCGCGGGGAAGGCATGAGAAGGACGACCGCACTGGCCTGACGGACCGGCGGACGTTTGTCCTGGGCTGGGACAACCACGAGAAGATCGTGCGGATTCGGGCTGAGCGGGACGACGTTGACGGCAAACACCGCAGTGTCGGGACCCAGCTGGCGAAGGTCGACGCGTCGCTGGGTGACGCCGCCCGACTGAACCGCTTGCTGGGCAATGTAGGGTCTGTGACCGAGTTTTCGGAGATCAGCTGGCAGGTGACCGCTCGCCGGGTCCAGGAGCTCAAGGATGAGAAGCTGCAACTCCAGCAGGCGAGCAGCGTGCTGCAGCAGCTGGCGATCAAGGAGTCTGAGGTCGCTGCCAGGATCGAGAAGCTTCAAGAGCGCTCTGACAAGGTTCGCGAGCGGATTGGGGCCAACGACAAGGACGCCCGGGACATCGCAACGGTGATCGAGGAATGTCGCCTGACCTTGAAGGAACAACCGCTAACGGACGACGGCGACGTACTGGCTGCCGTGGCGCGGCTCACCGCCGAGACACTCGGTCAAAAGTCGCTCACGTACCGGAATACCGTTTCTACGGAAAGCTCGGTTCGTTCGGGGCTGACCGGAACGATCGATGCGTTGACCAAAAAGATTGCCACGGCTGCGGCTTCTACGGTCAGGCTCATGGCGGACTTCCGCAACAAGTATCCGAACGAGACCACGGATATTGACGCGACGCTGGAGGCTGCGGAGGAGTTCAACAGGCTGCTCGAACAGCTGGAGCGCGATGACCTTCCCAGGTTCGAGGCGCGTTTCAAGGATTCCCTGACGCAGAACACCATCCATGAAGTGGTGGCATTCAACGCCTTCCTGGACAGCCGGCGGCAGGACATCGTGAACCGGATCAGCGAGATCAACCTGTCCTTGGCGGAGATCGAGTACAACCCGGGCAGGCACATCCAACTGGAGCATCAGAACTCCACGGACCTGGATGTGCGGCAGTTCGGGATCGACCTGAGGGCTTGTTCCGAGGGCACCATTGGCGATGATGATCAGTACTCGGAGCAGAAGTATCTGCAGGTGGAACGGCTGATCGAGCGTTTCCGTGGCCGTGAGGGGTTCACCACCTTGGACGAGCGTTGGACGTCCAAGGTGACGGACGTGCGGAACTGGTTTACGTTCTCGGCATCGGAGAAGTGGACCGAGACGGGCGAAGAGTTTGAGCACTTCACGGATTCGGGCGGCAAGTCCGGCGGACAGAAAGAGAAACTTGCGTACACGATTCTGGCCGCGGCGTTGGCGTTCCAATTTGGGTTGGCTTCTGTTAAAGGCGCCTCACGCTCCAGCGCAGGCGGCCCTGCCAAGGGGAGGAGCTTCCGGTTTGTGGTGATCGACGAGGCGTTTGGTCGTGGCTCTGACGAGTCGGCACGGTACGGGATGGAGTTGTTCCAGCGAATGAAACTGCAGCTGCTGATCGTCACACCACTTCAGAAGATCAACGTCATCGAGCCGTTTGTGGCACACGTGGGCTTCGTCGCCAACACCAACGGCAACGACTCTCAGCTTCGCAACATGACTATCACCGAGTACCGCGAAGAACGGGAGAAGCGTGCCGGCTAAATCTGCTCTTGCTCGTCGTTGGACGACGTTGGCGGGGCTGCGATCGCTGTCTGTTGCCGCTTGGGACCGGGGCCAGCTCCTGCGGGAGGCTCTGGAGCCGACTGACCTGTACCCACGGCGTCGAGCGTTGAAGCGCCCAACCGCCACAGAGCTGCGGGACGATTACGCTGCCGCCCGCGAATGGGCTGCTGAGCTGTTCGCCTCCGCAGGGCCCTACAGTCTGGAGACGGTCGACGTCGGCCGCACCACTATCGGGTCAAACCAACTTCCCGCTGTGGCCGTGTTTGATTCGGTGGAGGACGAAGTTGCGTTTGTTGGTAAGTCGCGGGAGTTGGGACGGTTTCGTTCTCTTGCTTCTTCGCTTGTAGCTCTGGATCCTGCTCTTAAGGCATGGGCTTTGAAGCGACCACTTGCTCTGTTGGAGCTGGGCGACGCGGCATTGACTGCTGCCCGAGTGGCGCTGTGGCTCCGCGACCACCCCTCCCCTGGTGTCTATGTGCGGCAGTTGAGCCTGCCTGGTGTTCACACGAAGTTCATCGAGACGCACCGTCGGACAATTGATGAGATGGTGGGGACGCTGGTGCCCGCGGAGGGTTCGGGTGCACCCACCGTCGAAGCGCCTGACGACGCACTGCTTGACGTGGCTGAGTCTTCGGCTCCCGATGATCCCTTGCTGGGACGATCGGCTGCCCGAACTCCGGCTGCTCGGTTCGCGGAGCGCCACGGCTTCCTCCATCAGCCGGAGCAAGTCCGCTTCCGTGTGCTGGATTCGGCGATCCCCTTGCTGGGTGATGCCCGGGACATCACGGTGACGGCCACAGCGTTCGAGTCCCTCAAACTTCCGGTGAGCACAGTGTTCATCACGGAGAACCTCGTGAACTTCCTGGCCCTCCCTGACCGGCCTGACACTCTGGCCATCTTCGGGGCCGGCTACGGCTTCTCATCTCTCCGGGATGCGGCATGGCTGCACGACTGTGAGGTCCTGTACTGGGGTGACTTGGACACCCACGGTTTCCGCATCCTGGATCAACTGCGCTCAGTTCACCCGCATGTGTCGAGCGTACTGATGGACGAGGAAATTCTGCTGGCGCATCGGGAGGCGTGGAGCGTGGAGGCAACTCCTTCACGGGCTCTATTGACCCGGCTTACTGCTGAGGAAGCGCACGTCTACGAGGGATTGCAGGGAGGCAGCTATGGGGACAGAGTTCGGCTGGAGCAGGAGCTGATTGGCTGGGAATGGGCGCTGCGGAGGCTTGCGGCCTGATCGTCGTGCTCTGCGTACAGTTGGGCATGGAGGTACAAACCTAGGAGAACAAGCAAATGCAGATGCCCAAGCCCTCGGACGCCGACAAGGAACGCTTTCGTTCTGTGCTGCCCGATCATCCGGATGTCATCGTCAAGCCGATGTTCGGCAATCTTGGCGCCTTTGTGAATGGCAACATGTTTGCGGGACTGTTCGGCCCCACCATCGGCGTCCGTCTTTCCGACGCCGACAAGGCCGAGCTTGAGGCTGATCATGAAACTCAGCCCTTCGGCCCTGACGAACGTCCCATGGGCGGATACACCGGTCTTCCAGAAGCTTGGAATAATGACGCCGAGAAGGCGGAACCGTGGGTGGCCAAAGCCTTTGACTACGTGGCCGGGCTCCCGGCTAAGAAACCCAAAGCACGGCCTTCCAAGAACTAGACACCGCACCCTCGCCAAACAGTCCCTTTCGTGCTGAGATCAAGCCATGCCCTCGATGAATGGACGAACAGCGCTGGTAACCGGCGCTACGGGTGGTCTTGCTAAGGCCATCGCCACTGCGCTAGCACGAGAAGGTGCGACCGTCGTCGTAGTTGGACGGACAGAAGCTCGGGCCGAAGAAGCTTTGCGCGAGATCCAGGCGGCGGTCCCGGGCGCAACCTTGGAGCCTCTTGCCTGCGATCTCTCAAACCAAGCGTCAATTCGCTCGGCCGCTGAGGAGTTCCTTTCCCGGCACGACGAGCTTCACGTGCTCGTCAATGCGGCCGGCGTTTTCCGCAAAGAACGCCACGTGACCGCGGATGGCCTCGAGCTCACGTTCGCCACCAACGTGATGGGCTACTTCCTTCTGACGAATCTGCTCCTGGATGCGCTCAAGCGCGGCGCGAGCAGAGATGAGGGGCAGCCGTCGCGGATCGTCAACATCGCTTCCAAATATTCGGGCGGCCCCTCGGTGACAAAGATCGATTTCGACGACCTTCAAACCGAGAAAGGCAACTACAGCTACCTCCGCTCTACCCCACCAACAATGCTCGGCCGTGTTCTGTTGACGCAGGAGTTCGCGGAACGCCTTCGCGGATCCAACGTTGTGGTGAACGCAGTGCATCCCGGCCTCGTCAAGCACACCGGTCTCCTGCAGGACGTTGGCGGACTTTTCCGCTGGATGACAAATACCTTCGGCAAGCCCGCAGAGAAGGCGGCCGATACGGCTGTTTGGCTGGCCACGTCGCCAGAGGCTGCGGCGGTGTCCGGCAAGCTCTGGGCCAAACGCAAGGAACTGCCGACGCCGGGCATGGGCTCTGATCCCGACGCCCGGATGCGGCTGTGGGAAGAGTGCACACGACTGTCCAAAATACTGTGACCTGACGGCCAAAACCCAGCCCGACTGATCTCCCGGCTTCGGGCCCGATCCACACCTTCCGAAACGGTCTGCCCGCTTCGGAAGGCCTGGATTAGATCGCTCCTTGGTCCGGCCGAATCAGACGCCGTTGAACATGTAGAGAGCCTGGACGCGTCCGTCGTCGCTAATAAGAAGGAAGTCACGACCAGTGGCGACCGTCTGCCCAGAGGGGGTTTCGACTGACCATTCGAGCTRCAATGTGTTGTGGTTAGCGGTCACGTCACCGGATGTGAAAGAAAGTCCGTTCCCTTGGATGTTCTCCGTATTTACGCGCTTGATGTTGCTCTCAATCGCTTCGACTCCACGGAATTGCACATTCGCGGGGACCGCATAGTGGACGGCACTCTCCGTAAAGACCTGTCTGGCCAACTCGTGGCGACGATCATCATCGGTAGTCATCCAGGCTTCGAAGTACGCTGCGGCTAGATCTTCGGATTTCATGTTTGTTCCTTCTTTCTTCCCCGGGCTCATTTGCGGACGGACATGTGTCCTTGAGTGCGAATCAGCCACGAGAGCCAACTCTCTGTTGACAATGTCAACAGAGTAAACAATTGCTGTTGACAGTGTCAACTCATCAACAATCAAGCTGCATTGCCGTAGGTAGGATGGTTGACCATGGACTCTTTGCCCAGCGAGACTCGATCGAAACTATTGGCGGCAGCGAGCGATCTGCTGACCAAGGGTGGCCCCGATGCGGTGACCTTGCGGGCCGTGGGCTCACAAGCGGGCTTGTCCCGCACGGCCGCATATCGACATTTCAAAGATAAAGACGATCTCCTAAGCGCCGTTGCAGCAGAGAATCTTGATTATCTAGGCGAGCAGATGCGTTTAGGAGCTGCGTCTGGTGTGGGTGATCGCACGCCGCTTTTGGGCGCCCTTCTCGGTTATACCGAAGGCGCAATGGCGCGCCCTGCCCATTACCGCCTTGTATTCGGCGACTTCCAAATTGGCAATCCGAGTCGCGATCTTGAAAACGCCGCGACCACTTGCACGGATTACTTGTACACGCTGGTCTCGAAGGGACAGCTGGACGGTTACGTAGTTTCGGGCGATGTCCGCGAGATCACAGCGCTCGTGTGGGCGACGGTACATGGCTTAGTTGATCTGACCCTTGCTGGGCATCTCCGCGAGCCGAGAACTGTGGATGGAGCAACGAAGATGCCACGCCTGGTCGGGCTTGCCTTGCAGGCCGTGACGCCGTCGCAGAGTCGATGAGAATCCATACCAGAACCAGCAGCGACTTCAATCAGATACAGCGAACCTGGGTTTCCCTGGGTAGAGACCGGAAGCGGCTGTGGGAAGAGTGCACGCGACTGTCGAAAATCCTGTGAGCTGCAGCCAAAACCCCACGTCAACTGACCTCCCGCACCCGCATCTCCAAGCGTAAGATCCACCCCATGGGACGCACCCCGGAAACGGTCATCATCGGCGCAGGCCAAGCAGGACTCGCGACGAGCTACTGGCTGACTCAGGCCGGCGTCGAGCATCAAATCCTGGAGCGGCGAGACTCGCTGGGTGGTGCTTTCCAGGACCGGTGGGACGGGTTCTACATGAACACGCCGAACCTGGCGCTGGGCCTGCCGGGGATGCCGTATTCCGGTGAGGAACCGGACGCGTTCATACCGCGGATCGCTGCTGTGAATCTCTTCAGAAAGTACGCGGAAGTGATTGATGCTCCGGTTCGCACCGGCGTCGAGGTTACGCGGCTGGCAGCCGCGGCGGATGGGTTCACTATCGAGACGTCGCTCGGCCACATGCAGGCACGCAACGTCGTCCTGGCGACGGGCGCCTATCAGGTACCCAAGTTTCCCGCCGTTGCGGGCAACCTCCCGCCGAACGTCTTCCAGCTCCACACGCACGAGTACCGCAACCCCCAGCAGCTGCCCGATGGCGCTGTGCTGATTGTCGGGACCGGGCAGTCGGGCGGGCAAATCGCTGAGGAGCTGCACGCGGCCGGTTGCGAAGTACATCTCGCCGTCTCCACGTGTCCTGAAGCGCCGCGCCGTTACCGCGGCCACGACCTCATCTACTGGCTGCTGGAAGTCGGCAAACACGGGCCGGACTACGGCATCAACGCCCTCACCCGCGAGGGACTTCCCTCTCCCGCGGCCCGTTTCGCCTGCAACCCTTTGCTTTCCGGCACAGACGGCGGCCACAACATCCATCTCCGTGAGCTCGGCCGCCGCGGCATGCACCTCCACGGCCACCTGGAAAACATCGACGACGGCGTCATCACCTTCAGCGACGACCTCCCCGAACGCCTCGCAACAGTCGAGTCAACCTTCGCCCAGCGCTCTGGACGCGCCATCGAGGCGTACATCGCGGCCGCAGGCATCGAAGCCCCCGAGCAACCACCGGAGCCCGAGGACGATTGGCTGCCCGCCGAACCAGCCACGCTGAACCTTGCCGCCGCGAACATCACATCCGTCCTGTGGGCGACCGGCTACAAGCTCGACCTGAGCTTCATCGACATGCCCGTGCTGGATGAATGGGGCTACCCGCGGCACTCGCGCGGTGTCATGGAACTCCCTGGCCTGTACACGGTGGGCCTGCCGTGGCTCACGCGGCACTACTCTTCGATCGTCGGCGGGGTAGGCCTGGATGCGGAGTACGTGGCTGGCAGGATTGCTGGGGCCTGAGCAGGCCTCTCCCCCCTCGCTGCAGGCATAGTGCTGTGGCTCGGTGGCCTCGGACGGCGAACGTCCGAGGCCACCAATTCAAGTTAGGGTGCGATCTTGATTGTTGCCGCTGGCTGGAGTATAGGGTTCGTTATTGTCACCGTCACGGGCCCCGGCGCCACATCGAAATTCACAAAGCCCCGCATCTTGTCGCCAGCAGGGACGTCACCAGACCCGAGGGTTCCGTCACCAAAAAGCTCCATGTCACCCTTGCGCCCATCGGCATCCTTCACGGTGAAGTACAAGGAGTTGGCCTTAGTTGTCCCCTTTTCGGTCTCCCATAGAACATCCATCTGGAGGAACTTTCCGGCCTTCGGCTTCGGAGCAAACTGATTAGTGCTCACCGAATCTACAAACTGCGCCGTCACAATGGTGATCTTAGCGACGTTGCCGCCGCCCATGTCAGCAGTAAAAGGCTCACCAACCTTGGGCTCGGCGGCCTTGCTTTCCGCAGGCTGTGACGCAGCGGATGAACCACCTCCAGCGTTTCCTGTTGTCGATCCGCTGGCACCACATCCTGCGAGCACCGGGATAGCTATGAGCGCCATAAGTGCGAATAATTTCTTCATTGAAACCTTCCTTTAGCTATGCGAATGGTATTGAGATCATCAAAAGAGTCCCCAATAGGGGAAGCATATATACAGACTGCCATGTTTGTTGATTAAGACATGCGATATTTCAGAAACACAGTGCTGTTATGTCAGGCGAATGCCGCTAACCCTTCTTGGCGTCAACGACGAAGCCAGAGCCCAAGCAGCCAAAACACCAATGAGCAGATCGCACCTGACTCGCTAGTAATGAATTACCGATAGTCGAATATAGAATGGTGTCCGATTGTTCTAGGGATTGTGAGAAAAAATGGCTGCTTCCTATCGCTAAAACGCTGGGCTCTAATTCGGTCGGGAGATACTAGGCATCAGCCCTGTTTCTATTGCTTCGTCCATGCACCGCATCGCGTAGTCTTGAAGTCCTGCCCGGCGACGAGCGTAACAGTAGGGCGCCCACCGCTCACGATGTCGTTGTCGATGATGTCCGATCCGTTCGACCCCGTGCGATAAATACCCCAATAGCAGCTGGACGAGACCTCGGTGTCCGTTCGGTAGGTACCTGGCTCAATATCCACACCCACCGTCCAAGTTCCCTCCCGAACGGTGTTCGCGGCCTTTTGCTTTTCAGCCGCCGTCACAGCCTCTTCGCGCTTCTTTACTGCAGCTTCCGCGACCTTGACCGCTTCCTCGCGCTTTGTGAGCTCCTGACCGGACGCCGTCACTCTGACCTCGCGTGCTTTCATGCCATCTTCAAGGGTCTTGTACTCTGTCTTGGCTTTGTTAAGTTCGGTGGTCAGGCGGACATTGTCGGCCTGCAGACTCTTGTATTCCCCGCTGCTTTTGGGGTCCGGCAGAATCGACCCCAAGAACACTGCCGCGCCTAGCAGAGCGGCTGACAAAGCGGCCACCCAAATCCATCGCCGATTGCGGCGCGGTGTCGACGGAGTCACATCATCGGACTCCATCACATTTCTTGATTGTTCCAATGAGGGCATTGACTCCGTCGTCCGATTCTGCCGTCTGCGCCAGCCCAACTTTTTGACTGACAAGGAGGCCGTCTCCATTTCATCCGAAGCACTCTCGTTCGGTTCAGGGCTGGGGGTGACTTTCTCTTCCTCGTGTTTTGGAGGTTGGGCAGGCATTTCGGGGACGCTCTGCCCGGTTTCGTTGATGGTCATGAATCTCCGTCGTGGTGGGGTAAATGAATGCTCGCCTGCAGGAGCGGGCTAGGCGAAGTGACGCTCATAGCGTCGGAGAATCTTCGGATCTACGCGCCTACACGTCTGTGAAGCGCAACACGACGTTCATGCCCGTATTTGGGTGGTAGCTCCAAGACACAGAGAAGTTGTCCCAAGATTCACGTTGCGTTCCGTCCAGAGCACGAGTCGATTTCATCTGTTCCTGAACGTAGTCGGGAACATTGACAGCTTTGAGGGCGCACTGGATGTCGCTCCAGGCCAAGCCGTTGAGGTCATCTTCACCTTTCCCATCAAGTGAGAGGCTGCGTCCTTCGTCGCCCAATTTTGCTGAAATCGCCTTCCCAGACAACTGGCACTTGTTCACGGCATCGGCCAGGGGCTTTGGCTTCTTCGCTTCCGCCTCAGCTGCCGCTGAGGCCTTGCCCGCTTCGACCATTCCGCCAACAGTCACAGTCCCGAGGACTCCCAAAAGGAGACCAATGACTAAGCCAATGGCTCCAAAGATGTATGGCTTAGAATAGCGCTTTGGTGGYGGCGATGGCGCCTCTCCATCGGTTGCTGCGGGAATTAGAACGCTGCTTTGTCGTTGCTGAATTGCGGCACCGTCGGCAGGACTGCTATCGCGGGGTACTCCGCTTCCGGGCTCGTGCTGAGGTACTTCTGGGATGGTCATTGTTCTCCAGAGGGATGCGATGTGGAGGATTATGGGCAGGGCAAAGCAAGATGAGAAATTCAAGAACGTAAGGCATAGGCCGCATGGGGAACGAGCCTTTGACAGGCGTGTAAGGGGAAGGTCAGGCTTTTGGGAAGTTGGGCCCGTTCCGGCACGCAAAGGGATGCCATGCCGGCGATGCAGCAAGCCAAAGAGGCCTTCGATTATTAGGCATGTAAATCATCCCCCAGATCAGAACCGATACCGGTCGCATCCGCGATCGAAGTGAACGACCACTCTGCTGGACCGATGGAAATGAGTGTATATGCCTGCAACTGAAATGCTAGTTTTACGAAAGAGCGCGCCACTAATCGCATATTTGTGACGAATGTCTAGGTTCGACGTGCTTCGCCACCGCAGGCTGCAGCAGCAAGCTCGACGATGAAGGCAGCTGCAACACACTCAGAATGCACGGCGCGACTCACTAGCGTGGGCGCAATCCGATTCTGCAGCTGACGAACTCCCTCTCCCTCGTCCCTCCCCAAGCGTATGGTTCACCCATGGGAGCAATCCGCGCGTTCTTCCTTCCAGGCAGCGTCCTTCCTGCTGCGCCCGCCTACACCGACCTCATACAAGCGCTGGGCCCTGACGTGGACGCGTTTGCAAAGGACCTGGACCTCTACGAGGCCGACGAGCCGCCGCCCGATTGGTCCCTTGATACCGAGGTCGATGGCGTCCTACGCGAAGCAGACGCCAAACAATGGGACACGTTCCACCTTGTCGGCTACTCGGGTGGCGGAGCGGCAGCCCTCGCCTTCGCCGCCAAGCACCCCGAGCGCCTGCTCAGCCTGACCCTCTTGGAGCCTGCCTGGGCGGGAGACTGGGATTGGAGCAAGGCACACTCCCGATTCTGGAAGCGGATTGAAGACCTCGAATCGCTGCCGCCAAAGCAGTTCATGGAGGCTTTCGCGAGGCTGGCGGTAAGGCCCGACGTCGTCCTTCCGCCTCCGCCTGCGGGCGACCCGCCGCCATGGATGGCCAAGCGACCTGCCGGAATTCGAGCGTTCCTGCGTGATTTCGAGAAGTACCGCCTGGACCGCGAGCAACTCAGCACGTTTGCAAAACCAGTCTTGTTCGTGCTCGGAGGACTCAGCAACCCTGACCAGTACGGGGATATCGCAGATCGACTGTCCCAGGTTTTTCCGGACTATCGCGTGGAGGTGTTTGAGGATCGTCACCACTTCGATCCCCCGCACCGGATCGAACCCGAACGGCTCGCGGCTGTTCTGACGGAGCATTGGAAGCGCGCCGAGGAGAGCAAACACACCGACTGAGCCGGGAGCAGATCTTATTGCGCCGACATATCCCCCACCCCAGGCGTCCCCTCAACCAACGCGTAGCGCTGCATCACGGCCCCCTTCGGCGAGGCGACCACCGGCTCGATGAGTCGTAGGTTCGTCGGAACCACCCCATCGGCGAAGACCTTCTTCCCTCCACCGAGGAGGATCGGATACACCCAAAGCGTGAGCCGATCGAAGAGCCGCTCGGCTAACAGGGTCTGCACGAAGTCGAGACTGCCGATGACGTGGATGTGCTCATGCTTTTCGCGCAGTTCGCGCAAGGCAGCCACCACATCAGGACCGAGCTGAGACGAGCCATCCCACTCAAGGTTCAACGCCTGGCGCGAGGCCACGTACTTCGGGATGCGGTTGAACAGCTGCGCTATGCTTCCGTCCTGGTGTGGCCAGTACCCGGCAAAGACGTCGTAGGTGCGGCGCCCAAGAAGCAGTGCGTCCATCCCCTCCATCCCGGATTCGACCTGTTCGCCCACCACGTCGTCGAACAGCGGCGCCTGCCAGCCCCCAAACGCGAAACTACCCTCCGGATCTTCTTCAGGTCCGCCCGGCGCTTGCGCGACGCCGTCGAGCGTGGTGAACAGGTCAATGTGGATGAGTCCCATGCCGGGCTCCTTCTCGTCTGCCCGTCGTCACCCCGGCGACGGGATCACTCCGAGGCTTCCACAGGATGCTTTGCGAAGCAACGGCTAATGGAGAACATCGACGACGGCGACTCCACCTGCCGCTGTCACCCGCCAAACGTTCAGAGGACGCACCGGCCCCTAAACTTTCTTGAGCTCCAACTGGGGTGCCGGCTTCCGGAACCCTCGGGTCAAGAAGGCAAGATAGACCAACCCCACCCGCCCAAGCGAGCCCGAACGTGAACGACAACCCGCTCAGGCTCCTCCATCCCCAAGCCGACAGGGCGAAACCTGTGCCCGATTTACTGCCCCATGAGACTGTCGTTCTCGGCTAGAGCCGACATTCACGGGAGGTCGCATGGCTCTTGGCAGGCACAACCAAGCCGCCCGGATGTCTGTCAGAGCCGCAACCCCGGGACGCCACGCCAATACCTTATCTACTGGCTGATGCCGGGTCGGCAATCATGAATCACTCGCGTCGGACATCTGAGTTGATGCCTCCTACGCCATGGCAGTCCTTGGTCCGCCTGGATAGAGGCAACAGCAGTTGCAGCGGTCTTGCTACCTGCGTCTTCGCATGGCTTGGTTCCGATTTAACTTCCATGACAGAGTCGGGGAATCGAGTCCTAGCGGCCCGATGCCAGCAAGGATGTACACTCCAGCAGGTGAGACGGTGCAGCCCGGAATTACGACGACATCCCATTACCTTGGAACGAGGCTCTCGAAAATACCAGCCGCCACGCGTTCGGACATTATTCGCAGATGGGGGTGCAGGTCGGAGCCCGTCGATACGATCTACCCATGACCGAAGAACAAGAGATTGCGAACCCTGGATCGAATTTCTCCCAGGTGCTGGATGCCGCTGCGAAGCTGCCGGGTGTGCGGATCGACAGAACCGCCTACCTCCGGGCAGCGCTCAAACGTTACTGCACAGAAGAGCAGATCGAGAAGGCAATCGCCGATAGTCCAGCGGCAGCCGGTATCCCCCTCAAGGCTATTACTGAGATCGCAAACACCTCCATCACTTATGAGACCAGCAAGGTCACCGGACTCTCGGCCCTCGCTGGTATCCCCGGCGGTTTGGCAGTGGTCGGTACTGTGCCAGTCGACCTCGCACAGTACATGGGACACCTGCTTCGGATTGCCCAGAAGCTTGCCTACATCTACAGTTGGCCGGATCTATTCGATGATGGTGCCGAAGAAATCGATGAGGCAACCGAGAGCATGCTGGTGCTCTTCGTGGGTGTGATGTTCGGCGTACAGATCGCTCAGGGTGGAGTGGCAAAAGTTGCAAACATGATCGCCGCCAATGTGGCTAGGAAACTACCCCAACGGGCACTCACCCAAGGGGTCATCTACCCAATCGTGAAAAAGGTCGCCGGCTATCTGGGTGTGGCCATGACGAAGAAGCTCTTCGCCAGCGGAGTCGCGAAGGCCATCCCAGTCGTCGGCGCACTCTTCTCTGGAGGTCTCACTCTGGGCACATTCCTCCCGATGTCCAAGCGTCTGCAAAAGCACCTCGCCAGCCTGGAATTGACCAAGCCCGGACACAGGGCCGAAAGCACCGAGATTATTGACGCCGAGGTTATCAACTGAATGACACAGTGGCTGAATGCTGACCGCAACCGCCTGGGGAGCCCTAATTGAAAAATGCTAGTTCGACACCACTGACTCGCTCGTGCGTTCCACTACCCAGAAACTCCCTGCACTGGATCGAGCCCGATGGCCTCGGGGGCCTGCTTCGTGAACATTGGAGCAGGGCCGAGTCGGGAACCAAACCTTAGACTCCTCAAGCTCCAACTGCGGCGCAGGCTTCGGGATCCGTCGGTCAGTAGGGCAAGAATTCCACACTCGCCCAAAACAATGCGAAGCCGTCGAAGATGTCCCGAGATCTTGGCAACGGTGTACGTTAGTTTGATTGGGAAAATAAAAATGGAAGGCGTTTCTATCCCATGCGCTCGCAGGAACGCGAGATTGAAATCGCGGCCAAATTAGTCCGTCTCGATGCCAAACGCAGAAAAGCTCTCACTACTTACGGCGACCTGATTCGCTTTGACTTTAAGTGGGCGGCCCCGGAGGACCACTTAGAGTCGATTTTGCGAAACGTTGCCAACAAAATCGGATCCCTTTGGGACCCAAGACTCGCCCTAGAATTACAAATAACTGGCTGGTCCGCGCATGCCGAGAAGTACGTTCCCGTTCTGACTCGCCTCGCTTCATTAGCGTACGGCGAAATGTTACGCGAGACGTCGGCACTTCCAATTTGCGAGGTAGTTGAATACCTTGAGCTGCTGGCCACCCCGGCAGCACTTCCGGTCGAGGTCGCAACTCTTACCGTTAATTCCGGGTTGGCAGGACTCCTCATCAAGCGAACGGTCGCCGCTGCAGCGGCGCTCGATCGCGAATGTGACGATATCTCTCCTTACTCTCTCCGTTTAAGTGGCGGTTTGAACTGGCATCCCGCACCGCAAGCGGGTATTCAAGACCACGCGCCTTGGGTGGCAGGCCTGGCACAATTGCACGGCTGCTTGGCCGGGTGGGATGCAGCATGGACCCTTCCACCGCGGCCACCCCTTACTGCAGATGTTGGGCCAAGGTGCGCCTATTTCGCCCCTTTGGCCCTGCTGATGTTCGGGTGCCTCTCTTGGATGAATCCTGCATTGGGAATCGCTAGATGGATCAACTCGGGTATGCCAACTGAAGACCCCGCCCTCAGGCTCATAAAGCGACACTGGGGGAAGTGGGCCCTCGCCCCGGCAATCGGACACGACACGTGCTCGTTCTGGACTTACGGTGC
Organism: Paenarthrobacter sp. RAF54_2; assembly: GCF_052113945.1. Taxonomy (NCBI): domain Bacteria; kingdom Bacillati; phylum Actinomycetota; class Actinomycetes; order Micrococcales; family Micrococcaceae; genus Paenarthrobacter; species Paenarthrobacter sp. RAF54_2. Next base: position 117,053 of record NZ_JBFRDV010000001.1, on the reverse strand, counting down.
AGGTCGGGAGATCTCTCTCGGTTTAACGAAAAACCAAACAAACCTGGAGGAAACCGTAAAAGCTGGCCGAGCATATTTGTCTTCTTCCGAGTATGGCCGCAGACAATTGGAATTCGCTGGACAACTTCATATGCAGACACACATTCAGTGGCAACTGTTGGGGGACGGCAATGTAGATCAAAATTATACTGTTCTCAAGAACGAGAGGCACGCCGTAATCCTTCTTGGCAAGTACAGTGGCTGGTGGTCGATATTACAAATCGAGGGAGATAGGCTGCAGCGAGAGCGACCGGACGAAGACTTGAAGGTAAAAGTCGTCTCGCCAGGAGTCGGTCTCCTCGGTGAATTCCGACGTTCACCCGTCACGGAAAGATGGCACGTCGCTACTCATGAAGCACATCTACTTGGATGGACAGCCGAATAGCGCGTATTTCGAGGACCTGCGATCTGCTCTTTAACAGCATCCCGCCTCGAGGGACCGACGTTATCTGCCCCGTATGTAAAGGGCGACGTAAAAAGGACGATCGACGAATGCACCACACCGCTTCCGGACTCAAAAGGTGTAGCTGGAACATTCTGGGGACGGTTGGAGCGAGAGCGATTGGAAAATGCGAGGCGTGACACTATGCCGTTTCGGGTACCAACCCTACACATCGTGCAACGAAAAACCACGACACAGCCCACCGCGGAAGCGGTCAGCAGTGTTGAGCTTTGGAGTGGCTACCCCTCGTGACACACTGACGTCGGGACTCGGAGCGTGGAGACAGGTCCACGCCGGGCTGCCACGTAAGAATAGTCAACTTGTCCCGCGAGCCGGCGTGGTCGCGGCTGGTGGACCGATATTCTGGGCTGACCATGAACGCAGAAACCACTGTCACCCACAGCCCCTACGTGAGGTCCAGACCACGCAAGCCGATCAAGATTCTTGACCTCTTCGCGGGTGCAGGCGGACTAACTCAAGGTTTCTACGCAGCCTCTCCACGGTTCAAAACAGAGAGGGCAGTCGAGTTCGAGCCAGCTGCCGCGGCATCTTTTGCTGCCACATTTGGAAATAAGGTCTACCCAGGACCCATCCAAGACTGGCTTCGAGAGGAAACTGTTCCTTCTGTCGACGTCGTCATTGGGGGCCCTCCGTGCCAAGGCTTCTCCCAGCTAGGCAAGCAAGATCCTGAGGACGTACGGAATCAAATGTGGCAGCCCTACGCTGAAGCACTCGCACGGTCGAAGCCGAAGTACTTCATCGTTGAGAATGTTCCGGCCTTCGCCAAATCACAGCAGCTTCAGGATTTTCAGGATGCAACGGCTAGAGGCGGGATCATCCAGGAGTACACCTTTCAATGGCATGTTTTGAACGCCGCCGACTACGGTGCTCCTCAAGCTCGTAAGAGAGCAATACTAATAGGCCACCACCGGGACCTTGCTTTTCCAGGTTTTCCGATGCCGACGCATATTGGCCGCCATCAAAGCGTGCGCCAAGCGTTGAACGGGATTGAGCTGCAGGTAACCGACACTCTCCTTCCGGATCGGATGACTACTTTCGCGGGTCGGGCGTTCGCTGGCGCCTTCCAGACTTCGGAGCTCCACCTGGCGCGCGACTACGCGGAGCTTTCTTTGAATCGCTTCGTAAATATTCCTGCTGGCGGGAACAGATTTGATCTCCCTGAGGCGCTGCTGGCCCCGTGCTGGGTGAAGCATAAGAACGGATCTGCTGATGTAATGGGGCGCTTGCACTGGGACCGCCCGTCGGTGACGGTCAGAACCGAATTCTTCAAACCGGAAAAGGGCCGGTATCTTCACCCAACCGAGCACCGTGCGATAACCCATCTCGAGGCGGCACGCCTTCAAGGCTTCCCCGATGACCGCCTATGGATAGGTTCGAAGACATCAATTGCAAAGCAAATCGGCAACGCTGTTCCTGTTGCACTCGGTCAGGCCATCGCTTCTCAACTGTTGAAACATTTTTGAAAAGTCGCACGCAGAATGCGAATAAGCTCCCGAATGTCAGCCGCCGATGGTATTCATGATCTTGTAGCTCTCCTGGATGGCAGGGCTAGGTTCGCATCGGGAGCAGCAGGGGGAACTAACCGTGGGACAGGGTCAATGGGAGGGAAGCACGTCTGCTCTCGGCAGGTTCGTAGCGGCTGAGACTGAAAGTGCTCTAAACGCATACAGGGCACGCCCGGACCTCATTCGCGAACATAGCAACATCGAAGCAGCGATCTCGCAGGGCGGGTATGGCCGTAAGCAGCTCAACGAGCTTGTCCAGAACGCTGCAGACGCCATTTCGGATCCTGGCGGCCGCATCCGCATCGTTCTGACCCAAGACTCGTTGTACTGCGCCAACGAAGGAGTACCTTTCACCGAGGCTGGCTATCGGACGTTGATGCTCTCCCACTCTTCGGAAAAGAGAGATGACCAGATTGGTCGGTTTGGTCTTGGCTTCAAGTCCGTAATACAGATTTCTGATGAGCCCCAAATCTTCAGCCGCAGCGGATCCGTCTCATGGAGCCAGACCCACAGCCGGAACTTGCTTGAAGTCCTGCAGCCGGGCTTAAGCTCCTACCCAATCCTGCGTTTGGCTGCGCCAATCGATCCCAGGAGGCATGCAGCCCAGGACTCGTCATTGGCTGAACTGATGGAGTGGGCAACTACAGTCGTCAAGCTTCCCCTTGCAGGTAAGGGCAGCTGGCTTTCAGAAGAGATGAAGGATTTCCCAGAAGAATTCCTCCTCTTCTCCGAATCAATAGGATCCCTCGAATTTGAGGACCGGGTGCAGAACACGTCGGTGACGTGGACGGCCAGTCGAGACGAGAATCGTGTCGCTCTTAGCTGTGGGGCCACAGGCAGTGAGTGGCTCATCTTCAGCCACAAACACGAAGTCAGCCCTCAAGCTGCAGCCGAGGCGGGAAGTATCGTCGCAAGACAACAAGTAGATGTGACGTGGGCTGTGCCTATGACAGGCAACCAGCGACGCAAAATGGGACGCTTCTGGAACTACTTCCCGACGCAGCATGAGACTTCACTTCGCGGCATCATTAACGCGGCCTTCAAGATGAACGAGGACCGTCACAGCATGCTGGAGTCCCAATACAATCGCGAGATCCTGGCCCGCACTCTTCCCCGGATGGTCGCAACCGCCCTGCCATACCTCGGGACGCCCGAAGATCCTGCTCTGTTTCTGGACATTCTTCCGTCGCGGGACAAGGAGTCAAGCTCGTGGGCAGACTCTGTCATCAACAAACCCATTTTCGAGATACTGCCATTCGCACCTTGTCTGCCCGACAGATCAGGCGTACTCAGGCGCCCCAGCGAAATCAAGGTGCAGCCCGCACTTGACGAAGCCACGCGACTCATGACTCTCTGGGACTCATGGGTCACCGCTGACCGGCATTGGCTTCATCCGTCGGCTTTACGAGGACGAGAGTCCCAAGTTGTGCGCATTCTCAAGGAAGCCAATCTCAAGCGCGCCTCAATCGAAGACTGGCTGGAAGAAGTTGTTGTAGGCGGCGACCTTCAAGACTACGAGAATGCTTTGCAGCTCGCCGCCATGATCGACAAATCCTACCCGGACTACCGCGCCGCAATGCGGCGTAGTCGAGTTGTACTGATGTCGGACGGAAGCATCCAAGCGCCAGTCATCTCGCGAGTGTTCCTCCCTATGAGCCCCGACGACGATTCCCCCAACCTTGTGTCCTATGAACTGATGCATCATGGGAATGCGAACGCCCATCTCCGTGCACTTGATCTTCAAGCCCAAGATGGCCGCGGCATCGTTACCCGTTATGCGAGCGATGTCGCACGCGACTATTCAGATCGAGATCTAGCTGAATCTTTGTGGAGATTGACACGCTCCCTGATGGTTCCTGAGAGTCTGTCCATCCTGAATGACAGGACAGAGCCCGCAAGAATTCTTGTGCGGTGCCGCGACCATCAATGGCGTCCCCTTGGGGACCTTTGGGTATCCGGTGGATTGATACCTCAGTCAAGCATCGGGGATGAGCACGTCTTGGTGGACGAGCAGTACCATGCACATGACCTCACACTGATGCGAAACCTAGGCGTACGAACATTGCTCGCCGAACCCCACATGGCACACGGAGGGGAAACTTACGATCTTTGGAGGACGCACGAGTCCGATCGTATCTCCGTGTCAAACCAGATTTCAGGGTCCGGTGTGCGGTTTAACCAGGCATTAACCACTGATGGGCTCCACCTTCTAACTAAAGCTTCAGCCATCACTCGCGCCCGGGTTACTCGGACGATACTGAGCCGGACCCAGTATCCGACGAAAATTGAGTTCAGCAGCGGTTATCGGGCAGCGGAGAGTATCGAGGGCCCGGACCTGTGGTGGGTAAGGAATTACGGCTCTTTTGAGACTCCGCTAGGGTTGGTCGACACTAAACATTGTGTGGGCAAAGTTGATGGGATCCCCCTCGACTACTTGCCGTTTCCCGGCGAGTCAGAAGCGATGGCCCTACGCCTGCCAGCGGACCCTGGGCGGATTGAATGGAGCGTCGTCCTTTCGCACGCCGAGAAGTGCCTGCCGATGTCGAAACTCCATGAACTCTATGGGGCCCTTGCTGCCCTGGATGTGCGGGCACCTAGAGAACTGTTAGTGCCGCTCAGCGGAGGACGAAATTCCCGGTATCGTACCCAGGACTTGATAAGCGCAACGGACGTCAAAAGCCGCGACTATCTCGTGGAAATAGCCAACGTGCCTGTCGTTTACACGGGGCACTCAAATCTAGACTCAGCGCTCGTGGACAACTGGGGACTGAAACCGACATCCATTGAGTTCCACATATCGGCGCGTGCTACTCCTATTGAGGGCGAAGAGCCGGAGACTATAAGGTCCCGATTTCCATTTCTCAAACGCGCAGCAAGCGAAGTTGCAGTGCAGACGCTCTGCGTTCCTTGCATCTCCGTCGACGAGGTGCGCACAAATAGCTTTGACTCTCGCGCTGAGGCCACCCCGAGGGTGTCCGTCCTACAGGACGGAGTCCTGTATTACCGGGCACCTCAAGGGGAACAGGCACTGCTGACCACAATCCTCGGCGTCTTTGGCAGCAAGAAGACCGCATCGCAGGTCATGCAAGCGATGCGCGAGCTAAAGAAGGATGATGCAGCAAGCACCCGAATCCGCAATGCGAACAAGCAAAAGACAGATGCGGGCAAAGTCGCCGAGCTCGTTGGACGGGACACCCTTCGAACACTAATCCCCGATGCCGTCACACGGATGTTGGAGGCGAGGGAACTGGAGCTTACTGACGAACGTCTCTTCGAGATCGTAAGCAACTTACACGGCAGCAGCCTTCTCAAAGTGCTTAAGCCTGCACTATCCGAGGAAGGCATCGAAGCACCTGATCATTTCCGTGGAGGCCGGACAGCCCAAGAGTTCGTGAAGGAGCTCGGCTTCTCCCCTGCTATGGCTGGCGAATCAATCAAGAGGAAGCCTGAGCGGGAGGAGTTCGTCGGACCGGTTGGCTTGAACCCGCTGCACCAATATCAGGAAACAACTAGCAGAAAGATTGTCAACCTACTAGCTGGACGGACCAAACACAGCCGTGGTTTGGTGCAGCTTCCAACCGGCGCTGGTAAGACACGCGTGGCCGTGGAATCCGTCATCCGTGACATCGCTACCAGTCCCAGAGAAGAGCACAGACTCATCATCTGGATAGCGCAGTCGGAGGAACTCTGCGAGCAGGCGATAGAGACCTGGACATATGTGTGGCAGGCGGTCGGTTCTGCGGGGGAACGGATGGCAGTCAGCCGGCTTTGGGGAGGTAACAAAGCCATTCGAGAGGAGACCAAACTTCACCTCGTCGTCGCGACAATCCAGACACTTGCCAGCATCCAGCAAAACAGGCGCCAGATATACGAGTGGATGTCAGACCCTGATCTGGTGATCATCGATGAGGCCCATGGTGCGACAGCGACCTCCTACACACCCGTGCTCGCATGGTTCGGCCGCTCTTTCACAGACAAGTCTCGTTCACTACTTGGTCTCTCCGCGACACCCTATCGGGGCACAAATGAGAAGGAGACGGAAAGGCTCGTTGCCCGATTTGGCAGGAACCTTATTGAGCCTGATGAGTTCAGCGCCGATGACGCACACGAGTATCTACAGGGCCTAAGAGTTCTGGCACGAGTCAAACATAAGGAGCTGCAGGGCATCGACCTCACGTTAAAGGACATGCGCTCGGCCTCCGACGAAGAATCGCAGAGTGCCATGCTTGAGGCACGTCTCGACCTCCAACAGGTAGCAGACAGCACAAAGCGGAACGAAGCCATCTTGGACCACATCCAATCCTCCGAGACGAAAGGGCCCACTCTCGTTTTCGCCGCCTCTGTTGAGCATGCTGAAGCCCTTGCCGCGGTTTTATCTGTGGAAGGCATTCCAGCAGCCGCTATTTCAGCAAAGACGGATCCCGGCCACCGGCGGTCAATCATCGAGGACTTCCGCAACGGCAAGATCCGAGTGCTGACCAACTTCGACGTACTCACTCAAGGTTTCGACGCGCCCAAGGTCGACGCTGTTTACGTTTGTCGGCCGACCTTCTCACCCAATAAGTACATCCAAATGATCGGCCGCGGGTTGCGTGGGCCGCTCAACGGAGGCAGCGAAGAAGTGCTCATTGTTAACGTCAAGGACAACCTGGACCAGTATGGCCACAAACTTGCCTTCACACAGCTGGACTACCTATGGAAGCAGGAGGCAATAGGTGCTCGCTGAGATTGCACTCGACAAAAGCCAGCGGGCGGTAGCGGAGGCCGAACCGGATGCACGACTATTTGTGACGGCCGCCGCTGGTCAGGGCAAGACCGAGGTCCTTCTGGCCCGAGTAAAGACGCTGGTGGAGGATGGGCTCAATCCTGCCGACGAGATCCTCGTACTCAGCTTTTCGCGGGCGGCTGTCGAAGCTGTCAGGAAACGGGCACGCGCCCATGATCTCGATGGACTCCAGATTCGCACCTTCGACTCCTTTGCGGCGCAGATTCTGATCGACATGGACGAAGAGACTCTAGGCAACAGCTTTGACGCCCGGATCCGAAAAGCCACAAAATACATTGCTGGAGACGAGGTACCCGATCGGCTCACTTATCTGAAGCACATCCTGGTCGATGAGGCTCAGGACCTCGTGGGAGACCGTGCGGAGCTCGTCTTGGCGTTGTTCTCCGTTCTCGGTGATGACCTAGGTTTTACAGTGCTCGGCGACCCCCTGCAGGGCATTTACGATTTTCAATTGGAAGAATCGGAGTCCCAACTCACTTCCGCGGACCTCGTCGAGACCCTCGTCAAGGAGTTTGGCGCCGAGCAACAAACGCTTGCAAAGCACTACAGGGCAATGACCGATCGCACGCGGGACCTCATCTCTGTTGGCGACGAGATCCGCAACCTGGGAGCGCTTGACAGTCCGGCGTGCGAAGCCGCACACAGCCTCCTGGACGACTTTCGCAGAGAAGTCTCCAGCACCTCCGTGTTGAACGAGTCCGGTGCGCTCAGTCCGAATGACGGCGACACGACCGCCTTACTGTGTTCGACCAACTACGAAGTCCTCGTCGCGAGTGAACTTTTGTGGGAGAACGGGTATCCGCACCTGACCCGGCGGAAGGCGCAGGAGATGAGCGTGGCCCCGTGGGTTTATCAGGTCTTCAAGGACTTGGAAGACAGGACGTATGCCGCGGATGAGATAAAGTTGCGCCTGCACCAACTCCTCGATGAGGCCGCCGCAGACCGCTGGCTCGCGCTGAAGACAGCCGAGGGCAACTTCTCCGCGTACGACTCACTTAACGTCACCGAGCTCAGCCGGCGGCTCCGCAGCAGATCGATCCCGTTAACCCTCACCGTGGCAGACGTCGCACCGTTGATCGTTTCGACGGTACATCGGGCAAAAGGGCTCGAGTTCACTAATGTCCTTTATCTGCAACCGGAGTTCGGATCTCCCGCCGCAGAACAGAACGCAGCCTCGTTGAAGCAGAAGTATGTAGCGCTGAGCCGGGCTCGAGAAGAAGTCGTGTCCACCAAACTGCCGAAAAGCATTCTCAAGCGCGCCGACAGGTCAACAGGGCGATGGCTCGAGAAGGCTTACGGGAAATTCGGTCAATACACGGCCAGGATGGAGTTCTTGAACTCCGACATCGATGATGTTGCGCCCTATTACCCGGTAAACGGAGACGCTCAGGCGGTGCAAGACAGCCTCGTACTGGATGATCTTTTGGGTGAAGTGGTTTCCGGCCGCTTCTTCTCCCAGCCTGAGCCCGGTGAAGTTCCCCGCTACACGCTAACTACCAGCGACGGCCGCGTGCTTGGCCGAACCAGTCAATCTTTTGCCTACGCACTGAAGCAGAATTTCGGCTTCAAAGGACACCGCGGCCATGAGTGGCCCAGCGCCTTTACCGGTGCCCGGATCACATCTATCGAGTGCGCCACCGGTCATCCGGAGGAGACCAAACTCGCAGGACTTGGCTCCTCTGGTATGTGGCTGGTGCCCCGGCTAACTGGCCTTATTAGCCGGATCAAGGATTAGGAGAATTACAGTGTCAGAACTGGACAGAAAATACGCCTTCCGCCGCGAAATCGTGGACCGCCTTGTCACTGACCTCTACGGGCCCGGCGCTTCCGAGGAACTAATCACTGAGCGCCCTCTTGAGCGGTACGTAACGGGGGTCCTCTGGCCAGCGGCAGATGACACGTATGCAGAGGCACCGGACGAGCCGGAGTCCGTAGCTGTAACGTCCGGCGAGGCCTCCGTTGACAGCCCCGTGGCGAACGCTCGGCTCACCTACCCCAGCAGCGTAGGTATGACGGTCTCAGTCGACACCGCGTTTTCTAAAGTTCTGTTCGTCTCGTCTACGGCCGCCAGATATGCCCCTATCCCCACTGTCCGGGACAGTGGTAGCAAACGCCGCGACGTATATGACTGGCAGCGTTTGCCTGCAGAACCTCCCACTGTGGAAATCGATCTGACTTCAACTGGGCCTCAGAAGCATCTGTTGGAGGGCGGGGCACTAGAGCTGTACGCCTTGGTGCGCATTCCCGAAGAGACTGTCGTCACTGTAACCGTGGTGCTGCGGAACACTCAGCCAAAGCCGGAGCCTTCATCCGACAAAGACGTAGCATGCTGGTTCCAAGCTGGCCTCTCGGTTTTCACCGAGAAGCCCGCTCTTGTGGATCGTTCGAAGCTGCGCACCACCCTTCCCTCGGACCCCGACCTGGCGTCTTCGGAACTCCTCTACCGAAACCACATGGTTTTCGGCGCCGGGCACGGTTGCGCGGTCGATGTGGAGGCGTCCGACGTCGATGGCCGGCTCTGTCAGCGAGTGACCACCACGTTTGTTCCCCGGCAGGATGTCCCCCGGTCCATGGCTGGAGTCAGCAACGCCAACTTGTCGCTCTCGCTCATGGGTTCGGCCACACGCGACGATGTCGTGGCACAACTGAACCTGATCGCTAATGACTACGCATCCTGGATAGCGGCGTCCACTGACTCGATGACAGCAGACGGACAAAATCAGGTTCCCCCGCATCTGCGCGGTGTCGCATCAGATCACATGGTGCAGGCCGCGACGGCACACGACCGAATCAGAGCTGGCATCCAGCTACTGGTCGACGATGAGAATGCATTTGAGGCATTTCAACTGGCGAATCAAGCGATGCACATGCAGCGTTCGCGCCAGGACTGGGTGAGAAACGGCGCTAAGGGTGAGTTTGTACCTGGCGCCCAGGCGTGGCGCCCCTTCCAGATTGCCTTTATCCTCATCAACCTGCCGTCGGTGACCGACGACCAGCACCCGGAACGCGACATTGCCGATCTCCTCTGGTTCCCCACAGGTGGCGGAAAGACTGAAGCCTACCTTGGGCTTGTCGCATACCTCCTGTTGCTCCGACGGCTGCGGAACACTAGCGTCCGAGGCGTGGCCGTCATCATGCGCTACACGCTCCGGCTTCTGACGATTCAACAATTCGAGCGTGCTGCCATGCTCATTTGTTCCCTGGAATCAGTTCGACTGGAGAATGAGGACCGGGTCGGCGGTGCACCGTTTGGCATCGGGCTTTGGGTGGGGGGAGGCGCAACTCCGAACGACATCGCAACTGCACGAACGAACCTGGGAAAGCTTCGCAACCATCAGGAAGTCGTGGAAGGAAATCCGAAGCAGATAGAGGCCTGCCCTTGGTGTGGCACTCGACTCACGGTCGAAAACTATCGCATCGTAAAAGAACCCGACCGGATGCTTGTAAGCTGCGCCAACACGGCATGCGAGTTCGTGGATGGACTACCCGTTCATATCGTCGACACAGACGTGTACCGGGAACGTCCTGAACTCGTGATCGGGACTGTGGACAAGTTTGCCGGGATGTCCTGGCGGGGGGAAATCGCAACCCTGTTCGGACGCATCTCACCTGCAGATCTGGGCCCGGATCTCATCATCCAGGATGAACTGCACCTCATCTCGGGCCCACTTGGTTCGACCGTTGGTCTCTTTGAGACGGCCGTTGACCTGGCGGCAAGCGGCATCGGACGTGAAAAAGGCTCCGCACTTCGAAGGCCTAAGATCATCGCCTCGACGGCAACCATCCGACGGGCAAGGGATCAGATCCGATCCGTCTTCAACCGCGAATCCAGATTGTTCCCGCCACCCGGGCTTGACCCGAACGACTCATTTTTCGCCAACAAGGCGCCCTCCGATCAGTTCGGCACACGGCAATATGTAGGCGTCCTGGCATCTGGAACAAGTCACGCCACGCTCATGGTACGCACCTATGCGTCCCTTCTTCATTCATCGAACGTGATCGAAGGGGCCGCAACTGAGGACCGTGACCCGTACTGGACCCTTGTCGGTTACTTCAATAGCTTGCGCGTGCTTGGCTCTGCCTACCTGCAGGTATACGACGACGTAAGGGCCCGCCTGAATCTGCTGGCAAAGCGAGACGGAAGGCTGGAAGGGCGCGGGATCCAATTGAGCGAGCTGACCAGCCGCGTGGAAAATCACAAAATTCCAGAGGCGCTCAAGTCCTTGGAGAAGGGCTTGATGGGTAGCCAAAAACCCGAGGACGTGGTGCTCGCCAMCAACATGATCTCAGTCGGCCTGGACGTGGACCGTTTGGGGCTGATGGCCGTCATGGGTCAGCCGCAGTCGAGCGCCGAATACATCCAGGCCACCAGCCGCGTCGGGCGCCAGCACCCGGGTCTGGTTGTCACGATCTTCAATGCAGCGCGAACTCGGGACCGGTCTCACTACGAATCGTTCAACGACTTCCACGGCGCTCTGTACCGTGCCGTGGAAGCCACGAGTGCCACGCCTTTCGCGGCCAGGTCACGCGATCGCGGACTCCACGCCACGCTGGTTTCGGCGCTCCGGATGCTCGTCCCAGAATTGCGGGGCACCGCCGGCCACGTCAGGGACGAGTCTCCGGCAGTGGACGAAATCATGTCCTGGATCGGCGAGCGCGTAGCTGCGGTGGAACCGGACGAGGCCTCGGCAACGCGCGAGGAGCTCGAGCGGCTGCTGAATATCTGGAGGCAAGCTGCCCTTGCCGACGCTGAACTGCCCTACGAAGGCAAGAAGAATTCACCTCGTTCTCTTCTTATCGATTCGAGTAAGGCTCTCGAGGATCCCGACTTCGTCTACAGCACCAGCAGCATTCCCTGGCCCACACCACGAAGCATGCGCGACGTTGACGCGGAAACCGCGCTCCGGCCAGCCCCTATGAGGAAGGACGCCTCCCGTGGCTAGAAAGACATACGCTGCCCGACGTAGTCAGCTGATTTCTACATTCGGGGTGGGGAGTCTATTCCCCGCTGAGAATAACAGCTTCATGATAACCAGTATTGACCAGTGGGACAGGAAACATCTTAAGCCTGTAAGCGAGCCTCGTCTCGCGCGGAGCTTGGGGGTGTCCGAGCTCCTGCTACCTCCGGCAGGAGCTCGGGGCAAGATCCCAGTCGTTAGGTTTCCGCAGCTGCTTGTTTGCCCGAACTGCAAGCGCCTCGGGAAGGTCGAGCAGTTCCAGGCTACCCATGAGGATCCAAAGTGTGGTTTGTGTAAATCCTTGGCGCCGCTCACTCCTTCCCGTTTCGTTATCGCGTGCGAGGACGGACACATTGACGACTTCCCTTACTCCTACTGGGTTCATGGTCACAACCCGAGCAATGGCACGGATCATCTTCTATCTCTTTCGTCCGAGGGTCGTACATCGTCGCTAGCGGATATGGTGGTGCGGTGTACGTGTGGAAAGTCGCGGACTATGGCCGATGCATTCAACTCGATCGCCTTGAAAGAAATGAAATGCCAAGGCAACCGTCCTTGGCTCGGTTGGGGTTATCGGGAACGCAACTGCGGCAAGGCTCCTAAGACGGTTCAGCGCGGTGCGTCAAATGTCTGGTTCCCCGTGGTGAGGTCTGCAATTTCCATCCCGCCATATTCGGAGTTTCTCGCCAAGGTTGTGACGTCCAAAGCCTCACAGCTCAGTCAGCCGCAGGCTCTGGAGCCAGCTTCCACCTGGGTCCTTGAGGGTGTAGTTCAGGAATTTGACGGCCGCTTCTCTGTTGACGAACTTCACGCTGAAATTAGGCGCCAATTCCACGGCAGTGAAGAAACTGAACTTTCCGAAAATCAGCTGCGTGAGCAGGAGTTCCTCGCGCTGATGAACGGTCGACCTGATAGCCCGGACACCGACTTCGTAGCTGAGAAAGTCGACGTACCGGAAGCTCATCAGCACTGGATCAAGGCTGCACGAAAAGTTACCCGGCTCAGGGAGGTCCGCGCCCTGTACGGCTTTAGCCGTCTGTACCCGAGGAGCGACGACAAGCCTGACGCCAAGTTGTCACCGCTGTCACCTGATGACAATCGCCAGAATTGGCTGCCCGCGATTGAGACGCTGGGCGAGGGACTCTTCGTGGCACTGGACCGATCACAAGTTGAGGCTTGGGCTGAAACGGATTTCGCAGCCAGCAGGGAGAAAACTCTCCGTCTGAACGCGAAGCGCGCAGCTGAACAGCGAGGCCAGGAGCCCATTCCCGTGAGCATTGTGGAGACCCTGATCCACACGCTCTCCCACATCATCATCGACCAGCTGTCACTGGACGCCGGCTACCCTGCATCTTCTATCCGGGAACGCCTCTACGTAGGTCAGGATCAGGTCGGAGTGCTCTTGTATACGGCATCGTCCGACTCAGCAGGCAGTTTGGGCGGCATCGCAGCGCAGGCAAGTCCCAGGCGCCTGGGCCCTTCCTTGGATGAAGGCCTGTTTCGCACGTCCTGGTGTTCGGCCGATCCTGTGTGCATCGAATCCCGGGGATCTGGTACCGATGCACGAAACCTGGCCGCCTGCCACTGCTGCGTCCTTGTGCCTGAAACAAGCTGCGAACTCTTCAATTCCAATCTCGACCGGGGCTCCCTGTTTGGCGTCCATGGACAGATCGGGCTGGGCTTTGTGGACTGGGCATCGCTGAATCCCGTTGGCTCTCTTAGCGCTGAAAAACCAATCGTCGCTTCCGATGGGCCCCATGACGACAACGTCCCTGTCGGCGTGCGTCAAAGCCCCTGGCGAACAGTTTTCACTGAATCCGGTCCAGAGCTACAAGAACTCATACCCGAGCTCGTCGAAGTGGCCTTGGAGCTCGGGGACTGGGGTGTTGATATCGGCCCCGAAAATCAGTGGCAGGTAGATCTGTCCTGGCCAACTCAGCGCGTGGCGGTACTTGTCGAACGGGATGACGAACGGGACGAATGGCTGGCCGAGCAGGGTTGGACTACTTATCACACTCATGATTTTGCACCGGCTGACCTTGCGGACAAGCTAGTGGATAAGGTCTACTAGCCAGCTGGCTTGGGGGTCGGTGATCCGACCCCCAAGCAGAAAAAGCCCTAATCCAGGAAGTACTCATAACTCAGCGGCTTCAGGTTCTCCGGAGATGGCCGCCAATCAGGGTATACGCTCATGGTTCCGTCATCAGTATCGATGGAACCATCGAGGCGGCGCTCCCACGGAATCTCCGCCACCACAACCAGGTCCGTCGGTCCAAAGTCATTCGCATGTGTAACCTCGTTGCGCGTCAGGATCACCTTTTGGACAAAGCCTTGAGAACCCTTCACCTCAACATGGCGCTCTTCATCACCACGGGTGGCGAGCAAATCGTAGGACCGATACGCCCCTACATCTTCGACGCTATACCCAGCGGCTTTATAGTGGGCAGCCGCCTGCCGAACGGCTTGCATCTCGATCTTCTTCTTCAATATAGGGTCGGCGCAAAAGCCGGCGTACCGCTGCTTGACGCCGTTCTGTCCCCCGACTGGCGGAGCAATCAGCGGCTGGTCAAATCCACCCCAGTCACTATCAGGCAGCAGTCCGTGGACCCGATCGATCACTTCCCTGGGCAGCTTGAAGAGGTACCCTTGATTCGGCTTCAGCCCGCTGCTGGGATGTCTCTGGAACGGAAAGTAGATGGTGTGGCCAGTGTCCGCAAACTCCCGTTCCAGCTCATTCCTAACTCTCAGGATGTCTTCCTGATGGTCGGTCCTGAGATCTGCCAAAAGGTATGGGCGCGCGAGGGCCGTGTATCTAGTCAAGGGGATCGTGTTGGCCGGTTTCCCAAACCAGTCTCCCGCCCGCGGCTGCAACTCGCCGGCAACAATCGATGCACCATACATACCCGCTTTGAATCTCTTCGGGTTGTTCTTGCCCACCCAATGAAGTACGACATCACCGATCCGAACATCGTGCATCAGGTCGTATCGAGGCGTATCCGGGGCGATGAGCTCACTCCCCCATGTGTCTACATTGACCAGTTCCATCCAGTAGCGCTGCGAGGCATCCCCATTCCACCAGCGCGCTTTATTTTCCATAGCAGTTTGCACCATCATTTACCCCTTTGTCCGGTGGGCCGTGCGCAGTAACTACTTTCTACCAAGCAGCTCCGACGGTTTACCGCTCCACGACACGATTAAGCCATCCCGTGCGCGTGTTGCCGCAACGTACAGCAGTGACCTTTCTCGGAGAAGAGCGTCAGCCTGCTCTGCAGGCGCCAAATTGCCTACCTGGTAGGCAGCGGGCATGGACTGATCTGACATTCCAAAAAGAACCACTCTGGTGAACTCCATGCCCTTTGACCGGTGCATAGTCATGACTGACGGAACTCCGGGCATGGACGGCGCATTTGCCGCCCTGGCGTCAAGATCACGTTCGTTCAGCCCATTGATAACCTTGCCAACCTGGAAGTTGGAGCGAACCAAGATTCCGACAGTCTCCAGCGAAACCCCTTCTTCTTGCCACTTCCGCAAGTAGGCTGCAAGGTTGTCCAATTCCTCAGCGATGGAGGTCGAGGCTATCTCTTCGGGCCACGGCCCTACTCGGGAAGATGTGTACCCATGAATTGACTCCTGGTCACCTTCAATGTCGGTCACAGAAGTCCCGCTGAGAACTCGGACTGCATAGGCCAGGTTTTGCTGCGTGGTTCGGTAATTAAGCGTCAGGCGGCGTGACCGCCCGACAATCCCAATGCCGAAGCGGGACAGTGGAACCTTCTGCCCATAAATGCGCTGATGCGAATCTTCGGCGATAAAGAGATCATCCGGCCCCTGCTGAACAAGTTCCCGTAGGAAGAGCCAGTGGCCCGCGTGAAGGTCTTGCCCTTCATCGATCAGAACATGGTCTGCAAGACGTATCCCGTTGGACTGTGCCCGCTGCCGAAGCACGAGGGCAGCCAGGTGTGCAAGCTCCACGAACGAAGCATGCATCTCGATCCGGTTGTAGTACCGGTAGGATTCCACGATCTTCCACACTGCAAGCCGTTTCGCTCGGTTCAGGGCTGTGCCCCGGCCAGCGCGCGGAACCTTCAGGTACTCGTCTTTGCCGCTGATGAAGTTGGGCAGGATCACAGTTTCGTACTCCTGCTGAAGAAATGTGGGGTTGGCGAGCTCCACTTCCAGCTGATGGTCTGACTCTCTTAGCGCTGACTCCCACTGCTGGCGCGCATTGTCCGTCTCCAGAATCTTCCCCGGGGCCGACATCTCCAGCCCGAAGAGATCCTTCATGGCGCGCCGCTGTTCTGATTCTTGGGCGCCACGGAACACCTTGCTGACAAGCGAATCTACACCGGAGACGTGTATGCCAGGAGAACCCGGCTTTGCCGCATGAGGAAGATCAGCGTCCAGCTTCATAAGGCCACTTCGCAGGGAATCAGCCAGCGTCGTCGTGTACGTCGTCAGAACAATTCTCGACGCCGGTTCAGCCATAGATAGCATTCGGGCCCGGTGCAAGAGGACGACCGTCTTCCCCGTTCCGGCGCCACCGGAAAGGCGGAAGGATCCGTTGTAATGGCGTTCGGAATACACCCGCTGTTCGGGATGAAGGAACGTGCGCCATGAGTCGAAGTCGCCACCCTCTATGACCTTCTTCAGCTCGTCGGAGTTGTCACCGACGAAGGTGAACTGCATCTTCGTCGCCGGATGCTCCAACGATTTGCGGATCTTCTCCTCATCCGTCGCATGAGGGTCGTCAACGTAGTCGGTCAACGCGAGCTTGTCTCTTACTTCTTGGGCGGAAGTGCCCGCAGCCAGCTCAAGGAGCGCAGTTGTCTGCCATTCTGGTGCTTCATCCAAAATGTCCAGGAGTTCTTCATCTGAAGCTGCAGCGAATGCCCGGCCCAAAAGGTCAGTGTCAAAGCCAAGCTGCGCAACCAACTCAGCCGGATCCATGCCGCAACTCAGCAGCGGGTTTGTCCAAGTTGGAGACGTCTGCGGCCCAGGCGCGAGGTCGTCTGTCTCTTTAACCGCGGACGCCAGGTCCTCCCTTGGCATAGAAATGCCAGGGACACTGGGTGGAACGGCTGGAGGGGCAGACGGAACACTGTCCGGTGTGGAAGCCCGGATAACTTCCAGGACACCATTTACAGAGTTCACCTTCAGAATGCTGGATCGGGCAATCTCGATTGCCTCGTCGTGCGGCCACGCCCCGTAGTAGAAGTAGTGAGGGATGGTATCGAAGGCGACTTTGAAAAGCACTGCCCGGTAGTTGAGATCGATCCTCCCCGTCCTTACGCGTGGGTCCGCGGGCAATTGCATTGGCTCGATATGGAGACCTGGCGCCGTGTCATCCTTCTGGAGTTTCTCGAAGAAGGCGTACACCTTGTTCTTCATTGAGCCGTCGATCTTGTCCTTCTGCTTGATCCATGTCACCAGCGCCATGTCAAGCCCCCTTCGTCTTCAGCAGTTCGCGAATGTCGTCAACATCTGTGCCCACTGTTTCCCAGCCCGCTGCCTCAAGCTCGGAGCTCCCGGTGTGACCGTCCAGCATGACGGCAATTCGATACTGTGGCCAGGCAATCGAGACCGGCAGGCCGTCCACTTCGAACCCTAGTTCGGGCAACACTGTGATGTTCGCACTGGCTATGGCAAGCAGGAGTGTTTTTTCGAGTTCTGTGGCCTGTTCCAGCAATTCGTTCCAGGCAGGACTGAGCCCGTCTGAAATTTCTAGTCGCGCGACTTCCTCCTCGACCGATCCACCGGCGCTGACCGTTGACATCACTGAGCCGATCGTCAGCCCGATCGATTTGAACGCCAGCAGGTTCGAGAGTCTCAACCACTCTCGCCAGGACTCTTTGTGTGACGGAGAACCCACCGATTGCGATCGGTCATCCAGGCACAACCCTACGGAAATCGTGGAAATGCTCTTCGGCGACCCGGCGGCCGCGAAGCCGAGACTCCCCCAGCTGTGTGTCCAGGCCGGTGTCGTGCCTGCAGGCAATGCCGAATTTACTCCTTGTGAAAGAGCCGCCGCGTGAGAATACATCGCATCTGGGTTGCCAAGCTCGGGTCTCTGCTTCATGAACATGAGCGGAACGAGCTCAGAGAAGGCCGTCCAGGCCTCGGGATCAGGACGATTGACCCATTCCCAGAGCATCGTTATCGCGTCCCGACCCAAAAGGTCCATGATCGCGGCGTTCACGGGGTACTTGGCCATGAGCTGCGCGTTGAGCTTGGCACTGGCCCAGATGGGCAGAACCGGGGGACCAGACAGACCACCCTCGAACGCTTCCACATCCTGCCATGTCACCGCCCAAGGCACTACATCCCCGGATAGCTCAGAGGTGTGCCGGAGCGTGTCACGCTTGATTGCGTCATCCGCAATCCGGTTGTGTTCCGCGGATGCATGGAAGGTGAAGCCGTCAGTGAAGATAGCGAGCACGGGAAAGTTAGGGTCCGGCGGTCCTTTGAGGAGGAAGTCGGGGCGGGTTCCGGCGACGTCCACTTGCGGGATGAGCTGCCATTGGAACTGCTGTCCCGGGATCCGGAACGTAATGGTGTCCGCCAGCGCACCGGGGGTCACCTTCGTGTGTGCGCCCACGGCTTTGAGCCGGTCCAACCATGCCTTACGGAAGCGCTTTTCCAACAGTGACTCGATAGAGGTCTCGGCGTCAGGCGCCTCAGCCGTGATAGTCCAATCGGAGAACGACGGCGACACGTCGCCGTCGGGAGAAGCCTCGCCAGAGCGTAACAACAGGCCAAGCAGTCGTTCGGCGCTTGCCCGCGCCACCTTGTCGACAGTCCAGGGGTCAGCGAAGGGAAGCAGGCAGTGATGGCACGCCAGGCGCTCCTCGAATCGGCAGGTGCAGTCCCGCACGGTACGCCATGCAGCATGGAGCAGTTCCCAGACGCGTTCGGGATTGGCGAACTCGGCTAGGTAGCCGGTGCCTCCGGGTACCTTGTCGTGAAGCATAAGGGCGATTCGGTTGCCGCCGTGTGCAGGATCATTTATCCGCAGCACCCCCAGGTGATCTGGGGCGCCGCCCAGGACTTCCCGAAGGCCCAACAGCATGGCGGCCTGGAGGCTGGGAACGGAGAAGTCGTCGCCGTAGGTCACATCGAGCGGAAGATGCAGCACGACGCCCTGAGTATTCAGGTCCCGGGCGAGAACCACTTCTTTGATGCTTTCCTTAGATGCCTTGCGGTACTTGCACCAGAAACGGTGCTCGGTGGGCAGATTCTCCTTGGCGGACTGGTCCAGCTGCCCACAATACGAGCACAGCCGGAACATCGGCGCCCTGACATCGTCGCCAGCGATGGTCCGCACTCCGCCGTTGGAAGCGGTTCGGCCTGTATTGAGCCAACGGATGTCTACCCGGTTGTAGTACTCGGCGCCGAAGTCGTAGCCCTCCACGAACCAACGCTTCTGCAGGTGCTGAGGATTAATGTCCGCCGCTGCAATGATGGTGAATCTTTCCCGCACACGATTATCGCGGCGATCGTTGATGGCCGCTTCATCTCGGCGGACCTCCGCGGAGACTTTTTTCATGACCACAACATCGAGGACCTGGCCCATGTCCGCGATTCCTGATGTACCGCAGCGAAGACAGTTCTGGACGGCCGCAGCCGAGCCGAGGTCCGTCTTGATCCAACCGCACTGCGGGCACACCTGCCATTTTTGGATATGCGCTTGTTGGGGACCCAGGTCCACAGCGTCGATCAGGATTTCCATGCCCTGCGCGTAGAAGGTGGCGCCGGGTGCGAATTCGCTGAGGGCGACGGACGCGCCTCGACTGCAAGAAACGGTATCTGTGACGAATTCCTGAGTATCGGCATCCTTCCAAGAAAGCCCAACATCCAGGCTGACCGAGTCATCCAGAAGTGTGTAGTTCGGCAGTACTCCGTATGCTTCCAAGACCGAAATCCAGTATTGGCCGCGGAGCTGCTTGAGCTGATCCCGAATCATCTTGAGGGTAGCCTTCGCCGTCCGGAGGGCCTGATGTGCGTCCGATGATTTGTCGTCCAGTCTTTCGGCGAGCGCGACCGCCGCCTCCAGCTCAGGCAGGGCGTTGCCGATTTCCTTGCGCCGGGCGTCCAATTCTTCGACGTCGGCCTTCCATTCCCCGGCTGCGCGGACCAGGTTACGGGCAAGAGCGCTCGGCTCGCCGTCGTCGCGCCTCGACCCCCACGCCGTCAGGCGGGCGGCGCTGTCCGCAGAAATCCGATCGCCGAACTGGCCCAGAAACGCGGACAAGTAGGCTGGAGCGTTCGCTGTGGCATCCTCGATGAGATCCCCGATGAACGATCCCGGTGCTACAGTCCCGAGGGCTTGGTTAGCGTCGACCGGATGCGGACGTCCGGTGGTCCGGGCGAAACGGTCCGCAACGTGAGCAACATATTGGCGGCCAAGGATTTCTTCGGCGTCCAGATACGTAGCCGGTGGCCTTACTTCGCCGTTTATGACGGAGAGCGGCTCATGGAGTTTGGGCAGGTGCTCACCTCGGCCTCGCACGAAGGCAAGGACCAGAGAGTTTCCAGTGAGACGCCCGGCCCGGCCGACACGTTGCAGATAAGAAGCCACTGACGTCGGCAGCGACGCCAGCATCACGCACGACAGGTCACCAATGTCGATGCCCATCTCCAGAGTAGGAGTGGCGACCAGTACGTTGGGAGCCTGCGGGTTGTCGGCACCGGCTTTGAACTGCCTTTCGTAAAGGATTCTCGTCGCGTCGTCAAGCAGGGAGGTGTGTTCCCGAGCCACCACGCGTTTGCTTTCACGCGAGGAGTACAGGTCCCGGTAGAAGTTGCCGGCGTCGGCGGCATGCCGCTGCAGAGTGCCACTGCAGCGCACCAGAGTGCAAGGGCCTCCAACCAACTGGTCGATGACCGTCAGGCTCCCGGGGGTGATGGCCTGACAGACCTTGCACTGGACGGTGTGGCGCCCTGCGGCCAGGTCCTCGCCTTCAGGGACCGAGAGCACGATCTTCTCTGGATCAAGCCAGTAGACATCGGCGCCGGAGTTTGTCTTTGAGCACCCGAGAGTTCCATCCTCGGCGAGGGCTGTAATGAGTGACTTAGCCAGATAGCCGCTGTCGCTGGGGGCCACGCCAAGGCAGCGGGCCGTCCAGCGTGCGTACCAGGATGCCGTGGACGTGACGCCGTCCAGGTTGTCGGTAGCGGCAGCGGCACTGCCGATCCGGGGGAACGCAGGAGCGGGTCTGCCGGAGGGGAACGCCGGCATACCTTCGCCCTTGGGTCGCCCGCCCCAAATCTGCCAGCGCTTACCGTCGGTTGCGATGTAGTTTTTGAGCCATTCGTGGTGGATTCCTCCCTGAACTCGGACCCTTTCCACCGTGCCGCGGATCCACTGCAGCAGTTGCTGCGGCGTGGGTCCGGTGGCCCCGACCAGGGTCTGATGCGAGGCCGATTCATAGGCGTTCCGGGCCACGGCGAGCATGCGAGTAGGGTTGCCCGCGTCGGTTTCGACGGCCAGGGAACCGGTGAGTTCCAGGGTCCGCCCGGTCCGGGACTGGAGGCCGAGCTCCAGGAGTGCGTCAAACTGGAGTCGTCGCTTGGCTGATCGCCGGGCCCGGAGGCGTTCACCCGGGGTGGCCTTCGGATCCCAAAACGGTCTGAAGTCTTGACGGTCAACGAATTCGGGCGCGATCAGCTGGTAACGCGCGCCCGGTGTGCCTGCGGAGGTAATCGCGGCATCGACGAGTTCCGAGAGTGTGGCCGTCTGCTCGCCGAGGGCGCGTCGCAGTGCCGTTCGGAGGGTCATAGTGTGGGATCGGGACTGCACATATCCGGCCCGGTGCGCGGCGTCCTGGACGCTGTCGGTGAAGACGAGAGCCTTCTTTTCCTCGTCGTTCAGACCTTCGGCGCCAAAGAGGTTAGAGATACTCACAGAGAGCATAGTGGCAATGGCGCTACCCATGAAGGCGATGCCATCCTTGGCGAGACAGGACGGGCAGACATCCTTTTTTGATTCGTCGTCAGCATCTTTACCGGTCAACATCAGGACGGGAATAATTCGCCCCTCTGCGAGGTCGGCGCTGTCTGCCTTCGGAGGCGTTGTGGAGAGGCCACGGTTGACTGTGTGGAGCCAGTGCAGGCCCTGGACCTGCTCGGAGCCGTCCTGCCGGAACTCAATGATGTCCGCTTCGGCAGCGGCGGAGATGAGCGTACGGAAGCGCGGGTTGTTGGTCACGCGTGCTTCGCGAATTTTCGAATCGTCCAGCTCCAGGTCCAAGCCAGTGGGGGCCAGGACAGCACCCCATCCCGAGCGGCCACAATGCCGACAATAGAGTGCCGGTAGGAACATCTCGGGCGACTGGTCAACGCCGTCGTCCGCCCATCGATATTTCGGCGAAACATCCACTGCGGCGTCCACGCGCGACATCTCGCGAATCCACAGATGCGTTTCCACAGTCAGAGCGGCCCTGCCGTGGCGGGCACGGATGTGGCTAAGCAACGCGATGACGTGGGAAACAAATTCCTCCGCTGCGTCCGGCCTTACCTCGGATGGAAGCGAATAAGACGGAAATATCGCGTTGGTTAGGTCCGAGAGCGCAACCGCGGAGCTCGCATGCGCCAACAGCGCTGCTGTAAAGGGGTGTGTGCGCACCGCGTCCAGTAAGTCCGCGGGGACCGCGCCGAAGAGCGTCTCCAGCACTGGGCCGACAACGGATTCCGGGCCCTGGCCAGCCTCGCGTAATTCCGCGACTGCGTCATTGGTGGCGGTGATATCGAGAACGATGGAATTCAGGTCGCGGCCCCGAACTGTTCCGCTGCCTAGTGCCGTCCACGCGTCCTGGGTGAGTCTGGACTCCGTGACGACGGAATCAGATGGGAAGCCCTCACCAAAAACCGTCTCTGCGAATCGGAGCATTGCCTGCGGGTCGCCTTTGCTGCCCAGCGTCGCGGATGTCGCGACCGGGGTCGCCCGGCCGAGCGGCCGGGCGCGGTCTTCTTCGCTCAAGCCGTGTGGATGCTCCGTCAGGTCATCCGGCCAGTAACTCTTGAGCGTCAGACCGAGCCGGCGCAGCARCATGGCGACATCCGTCCCCTGGGCACCGTCATAGGTGTGAAATTCGTCCAGGACGACGTACTGCAGGCTCGTCGCCGACTTCTGCCACAGAGGCGCGTCTGTGTGGCGCAGCAGGAGCATGTCCAGCATTTTGTAGTTGGTCAGCAGAATGTCTGGCGGGTCCTGGTGGAAGACGTCGCGATCATTGATCAGGCCGTCGTGGGCCACCTTGGTGCGGTTGATATCGTTTTGGCCGGTGTAGATACCGGCAGTGACGCCGGACAACTCCGAGTGAGTCGTCAGTAACTCGGCCAGGCGTTTCGCCTGGTCGTTGGCCAGCGCGTTCATCGGGTAAAGGATGACTGCCTTGATACCCGTGATGCCAGCCCGCTTGGCGCGAAGCACATGGTCCAGGATCGGGTAGAGAAACGCCTCAGTCTTTCCGGAGCCAGTACCCGTGGTGACCAATGTGGGTTCCGGGCGCCGCGGTGCTCCAGCCGACCCCTTGCTGCTGAGCCGCTGGAATGCCTTAGCCTGGTGGCCGTAAGGTTCAAATCCCTCATACCAGTCAAGGCAGTCCCGCCAGCCGGGCTCGGCCGTCTCGAATGGAAGCCGCAGCCGGACGTAAGTCCCCTTGAACAGCCCCTGCTCCGGATCCGCCAGGAAATCCTTGATTGCGGACTGCGCGTTCCCGTCCGTGAGCGCGAACGTCGTTGCGAGATAGTCGGAAAGTCCTCGACGCAGATCCCCGGCCTGGGTCGTGGGGAGAAGCTCAGACATTAGGACTTCTCCTCCAACATGCTCAAGAAGTGCGCGTAGGCCTTCCGCATGTCTTCCTCGCGGTCAAAGCTCTGGAACGGGAACTCGAAAACGTACTCGACGCCGCTCTTCGGATGCGTCCAGGTGCGCTCCTCTACAGTCAGAGCCTCGTTGGCTTTTCCATAAGCCTTACTCAACTCACCCGGGATTTTATGCCCATTCGCGTCATAGAGATCATTCTGTTCATAACCGTGTAGGACCGGGAACTGTGTTCGATATAAGGAGCAAAGGTCTTCGATCGATATTTCAAAGAGGAAAGCTACGAGGGCATCCAACTCGAGCATCGCTTGTCTCCGAGCATGTGCCGATCTGAGTGGCGTCTGTTTATCCCATTCCTTCGTTGCGGACAAAGACAGTTCGTGTTCGGCCCCCAAAGGGATAGTCGTCCAGCGGACCTCAGACCATCGGGCCGACAGCATTCGATTCCAGAGCGGGGCATAGGCGCGAGTCACTGCGTTCAGCCTCAGAGTGCGGACCAGCGCCTCATCTCGAAGAGAGAGCCAGGAGAGTGGTAGATAGACAGACCGAAGCTGAGCCTGCCGCAGATCGGTAGATCCACTGGATTTGATAAGAAAATCTAAGGGAAGAGTCGTGAAAGCCGCGGCAGCGAGGACCGTGTCAACTTCGGATGTAAACGCTACGGATCCCAACGGGTCCACATGTTTTGCGCCAGGGGGGATTATGGCCGCCTGAAGAGTGCGTTCCGTAGCCATGTCGAGTCGTCTACGCCACGCGAGGCGGTATCTATTAACCCCACCATTCCAGTCGGTCGAGCCCACCGATTGCTCACTGGAGATTACATACGCCGTGGATGGGATGAAATCTTCGTCCAGTGCCCACAGATCCACCGCGCTCCAGTCCAGATTGTTCTTGAGCGTCGAATTCGGCTCTTTGAAAATAGGCAACCCAGGATAAATGTGCGGTCCTTGGAGAATAACTTCACTCCATGCTTCAGGCCGTGTGTATCCATGCTCGAATTTGCCTGCGGTTCGATCTGTGGTTTCATTCCAACCACTGGCGTACACCAGGTTACTCTCAATAAGAGGACGCCCCTGAGTCAGCAGGAGGAGGGCTTTTTCGCTGGTGTCAGCAACGGAATAACTCATCCTCGCTTGTTCCCATGAGGAACCGTCATTGGCAATTCGGGACCAGACTTCGAGCCTCTCTGCGTCCACGGTCAGGATACGACCTCGATGGGGTCGTACATCCCAAGACCCATCGGGGGCCTTGATTCCCGGAAGATGACCACCGCCATCATGCTGAAGAGAACGCTCCACGGTGCTCGGGTGGTACAGCCAAGATGCATTGATAAATTCGGGCAACTTCCTCGGACATCCATAGACGTTAACCCCGAACTGACGCGTTTCCTTAATTTCAAACAAATGCAGGGCGTTTCGGAATTGCCAATGCCGGCGCAGCCGCTTGTAGGCAACAGATCGCAGACGCGCAGCCTTCTCTTCCGTGAAGTGCGACTCAGGATGGATAAGTGCCACGACTCCATGACCGGAAGACGAGCGCCATGTCCGTTCCATAAAGCACCGATACAGGTCTGGCCTTAGCCCTGATAGAACTGGATAATTTGTTGCGGATGTGAGAAAGCCGCGGACGGCAACGATACTGGCAGCTTGGGCGCACATGAATTCAGATTGGGTCGTGTCAGACTTTGCTTCAGTCAGTTTCGATGCCTTGGAAACTTGTGTTTTCTTCTCGTTCAGCTGCCACCAAGGATCAAACTCGGAGTAAACCGCGTCTTCATCCCAGTCCGGCCTGACCCATGGCGGGTTACCGACCTGCAGATCAAAGCCACCGCGTCCAAAGACGGAAGCGAAGTCCAGCTCCCAGTGGAAGAAGCCCTGATCTGCGGCGATGTTCTCGCACACCCGCAACCAGGGATGTTGCTTTTTGGCGATCTCGACGTCGGACACAAGAGCGAAGTCCAGGTCCGCCCTTTCGGCGTCATTCAGCTCTTCCCAGGTCGATGAAGCGCCAAAAGTCTGCTGGCCGACCATTTTCGATTCCTTGCCCTGCAGGCCAAGGATCATTTCTAGTGCTGAAAGCCATTCGTCAAGGGTCGGCGGTTGCGCCCCGCTGGTGGCGCGATCAGTCAGCGGCCAGAACCAAAGCGCGTTCCAGGCATCCATGATCCGGCGGAGTCGCTGGTACGCGCCGTCCGGGTCCGTGAGGGTTTGCTCTATCTGCTCGCGGGTGACTGCCTGGGCCTCTATGCTCGTAACGCCCGACCCACCAACCGAGGAGTGTTTGCCGAAATAGTCGATGTCCCGGCGGGCCTCCGCCTCGGCGACCTGCAGCCGGCGCAGCGTAAGCTTCCACAGGGATTCGACCCGGCGCCCGAGGTTTACTATGCGGTCGATCTGCGTTTTGCTGGGCTTGGACTTGATCCTGGTGCGCCAAGCCTTGAGCTCCTTCTGGGCCTCCCCTGCCAGGTCCTTGACTTCCTTGGCATCGGCAGCTGCACCCCAGCCCTCGGCGGGGAGCAGGAAATGGTGAACACGTCCCACCACATTGGCATCGTCCCTCTCGTCAGTCATGGCCTCGAGAAGCCCTGTCAGGGGCGCGTCCTGGGGGGCGCTCTTCAGCCATGACTTGTCATTCACCGCCTGCCGGGAGTATACGGCCCGGCGCGCACCGATCAGGGAGTTTCCGCGGCGCAGCCGGAGTCCGAACCAGGGCGCCTGAAGGTCCTTCACCATAGTGTCGAGCCAGAGTGAAACCTCCGCGAGTTCCACCGCCGTCGAGTTCAGGTCGACGCCATGGACCTGGTGCAGGGCGATCTGGGCCTTGACCTTCTGAAGCTCCTGCGGATATTCATCAGCAGGGATCCGGATATCCAGCTCATCCTGCTTGCGCTTCAGGTACTCGTCAGCGAGCTGGCGGACCGCTTCAAGGGCGAACGCGCCTGACCCCAGCGCCGGCTCGCAGACCGTGAGGTCCAAGATGTCATCGGCTGCGGTCGTTTGCTCGTTCTGGTCCAGCAGTTCTTCGAGCGCTTGGGACACGACGAATTTAGTCAGTACCTCAGGGGTGTAATAGGAGGCGGACTGCTGGCGCTCGCGGCCCGCGAGCCGGAAGACAAACGAGCCTGCGGGGTGCAAGACCGGGCGCTGCTCCCCCGTCCGTTCGTCTTCTTCCACGACGAAGTGCTTAGCATCAATGGACTCGGACCGTTCCACCGGAACCACCCAGGAACCCTTCTCCGGGTTTCCGTCCTTCGCCACCTCGTGCAGAGGCTCAGTGGCGATGAACCCGGTGTAAGACATCAGACCCTCATAGACGGCCCCGAGCTGGTTGATGCCCAGTTCCGCGTAGGAAATGAAGCCGCGGTCTTTGCCTTTAGTTTCCTTGCTGAGCAGGAGGTGCTGAAGAACCCGCTGCAGTTCGGAATTGCTGAGCTGGCCGCAGTTGATGAGAGAGGTTGCGGCATCGTGGAATAGGTCAGCCTTGAGCGGCTGAAAGATCAGGCCTTCGTTTTCGCCGGAGGCATCATCGGACGGGCTGGTCCCTGCGGGGGCATGGCCACGGTCCACCAAATGAAAGAGCTGCGCGAGTGATTCGTAGATGTGAGTGCCGCGCCGGGCTTCAGGGGACTGGATGTTGACCAGCGTTAATTCCCGCAGGCGATCCAGGCCATAGCCTTCGTTGTATTCACCAGCTCCGACAGGGAGGACACCCATCTCTGGGGAGGCCTCTGCGTATAGCAGGAACAGTATTCGATAGAGGAACCGCAGTGACTGACGGGCAAGAATCTGCCCATCTATGTCCTCGACGCCGAGACCGGCTGCACGGCGGCGGTCGAGGACATCGTTGGCGATGATTTCGATGGAGCGCCGGATACCTTCGCGAATGTCCTGAGAGACGCCCACAGTATGTTTGACGGAGGCCTCGAGAACGGCATCCCACCAGATGGAGCCATCCGGCGCTGGCATGAGCGAGTCCCGGCCGAAGATCGCCAGAAACCGGTCCATCTCAGCGTTCTTCTTCGTATCATTGCGGTCCGCGACCAGAAGAACGTCCGCCGCGAGGTAGCGGCCCTCGGCCCAGCGCTCTTGCTCTGTCAGCACCAGCCACCGGCCAGCCACAATCACTATAAATTTTGGAGCTTTATCCGAAAGATAGGCCTCGGACACGACCTTTGCCACCGTCAGTGTTGGATGGGGCTCCTTGCCGTCAACCAGCACCCGGCCCAGCGGAAGGACCGTGGACAAAACGTCCTCCAAGGCGTCGGCGGGGGCGGCCTCGACGAGCACGACCTCGAAGTTCTCCGCGAGCCACACGCCGGGGACAATCGTCCCCGTGCCGCTCCGCTCAAAGGTGACAGTCGTCGTCGTGCCCTTAAAACCAAGGGCACCGCGCAGGAGTGCGTACGCCTCGGGCGCAGCCGCCGGGTCTTCCGACAATCCGGCGAGCAGGATCTGGAGACGTCCGCGGACCTCGGCGAAGCGGCTCAGAGTGGTGGAGTGCCCTTCCTTTGCGGCTTCATCCCAGCTCTTGCGTAGTTTAACCACCTCGGCCTGGAAAGACTCTTTGGTGGAATCCGTGGTGAAGAAGTGTTCGCTAATCCAGTTTTCGCCAACAACGATTGAATCAAAGGACGGCATTACTGGTCAGCACCTTCCGGGACAGCGACAGGGGTTGATCGTGGAACGACGATCAGGAGGGGGCGGACTAGGCGTTGGGCGGGGGCGAGGGACTCGGCGATGCGCTGCTCCTCACTGACACGTACCCTCTGCTTCTTCACTTCGGCACGCTGAGCGAAGTCGAATGACAGTTGGGTCCAGCCCGTGGCGCGCTTCGTCCATGCCTGAAGTCGCTCGTTCGCGGAGTCAGCGGCTGCTTCGAATGTCAGCTGCATGGTCTGCCGGGCGCTTTCCACCGCCTGCGGCAGTAGGGCTTGCAGCCCGTTAACAGTGACTGGACCAGGATTAGTCGCCTTGGCATCGACGCCGATGCTGCTCAGGTGCTCACCGAGATCTTCGAGGGGCGCGGAAAGACAGAACGTCGGGTTATCGGAGTCAGGGAAGTCCACCGCGATGAAGGCTTTGGAGATTACCTGTCCACGGCGATTCATCAGGGTACCCATGAGCAGGACCTGGGAGATATCCACGTCCCCGCGGACGACGAGGACTTCGCTGCGGGACATCGACGATAGGGCGCGGTCACTGGCCCAATCCAGGACGGGGTGGAGCGGTCCGAGGTAGTGCGCCTCGGGCCAGATCATGTCATCGGATTCGCGGGCGCGGTTCAGTTCCCGGTTGCCAGCCTCGACAGTCGTAGCTAGCTTGAGGCGCTCGGTGACGCGCCGCTCTGACAGATAATCCTGCGGGAGGTAGCCCAGGCGGTGCTGGAGATCGACCGGTGGGTTGAGTTCGGCAAGGCCGTGTCCGGCGTGAACCGTCCAGCCGAGGACTTTATGTGGATCACCGAAGGCCTCGTTGAGGGCTTCGTCCATGAAGTCCAGATCTGTGGGATAGAGACCGAGCGGCTTCTCGACCGGGACGGTCTCTGTGTTTTTGTCGTCCTTCAGCGCTTCGAAGTCGATGAAGTCCCAAAGGTCGCCGGAATCCGGGTCGGCAGCTGGCTCTCCGACGACTTCCTCGAAATCTTTCTTGCCGAGTAGGACGTCTCGGATCGCATCTTCCTCCTGTTTGACGCTGTACTGCCCCATGAGGGAAGCGACGTCGTTGAGGACCGAATGCGCCTCGTACTCGCGTTCCATCAGGCGTGTGAGGACCTTTATGTCGCCGGAGAAGCGGGTGTTGTTCGGGTTCAGGAGAAGGGTGGTGATCTGCGGTTTCTCGCGTTGACCGAAGCGGTCGATGCGGCCGTTCCGCTGTTCGATCCGGATCAGGCTCCAGGGGATGTCGAAGTGGATCAGATGGTGGCATTCGGCGTGCAGGTTCACGCCTTCGGACGCGACGTCGCCGGTGACCAGAACACGGAGCGGGCTGTTGCCGCGCTTGAACTGGTCCACGATGCTTTGCTGCTCGACGTCGCTGAGGCCGCCGTGGAGGAGGCCGACGTTTTCGGGCCTGAGGCCGAGGGCTTTGGGCAGTGCCTCCTGCAGCCACTTAAGGGTGGCGACGCGCTCGGCGAAGACCACCGCCCGCATCGTCGAGCCCTTGCCCACGCCGATCGTCTTCAGGTAGCTAACGAGCTCGGTGTACTTGGCCGAGTCGCTGAAGTTTGCGGCTTCTGCAAGCTTGCTGAGACGTTTGAGTGCTTCGGTTTCTTTGGCCTCGGAAGGGGAATCTTCGTCCAGTTTCCTGAGGCGTTCGTTTACCGTTTCGAGCAGCGCAGCAGGGCTGGAGAGGAATGCCTTGGCAAGAATCCAAGAGAACAGCGCGCCGTTCTGGCCCGAGTAGGGCGCGGGTTTGCCTTCAGGGTAGAGCCAGACGTCAGAGAGCTCCTCTGCAATGGCGTTCTCCGCCGGCGAAGCGTTGACAAGCCTGTTGTCGGGTTCCTCCCGTTCAGCCCAGTCGGCACCCACTTCCTGGGCGACCTCAGGGCTGTGACGGTGCCGGCGGATGATGAGGTTCTCAACATCTTTGGGATCGAAAGTGCCGTCCGGCCTGACTGCCGTGGGATCCAGCAGACGCAAGATTTCCGCAAACGATTCGTTGCGGCCGTTATGCGGAGTCGCGGAGGCCAAGATGAGCGCCTCGGTGTTAGGCGCCAGCACCCGGGCGAGCTCGTTGTTCATTGCCTGGGTGTTCGTGACGTTGTGTGCCTCGTCAATCACCACGGCGTCCCAGTGCAGTTTGCCAAGCTGGGCGCGATATCGGGGGCTTTTCAGCGTGTCCATCGAGATGATGGCGCGCTTGTAGTAAGTGAAGGGATTGCGGGTGGCCGGGAGCTTCTGCCGGATCTTCTGGATACCAGCGGAGTCGAGGCGGACGAAGGGCAGCGCGAACCTGCACCAGAGCTCGTGCTGCATCTGCTCCAGCACATGCCGAGGAGTGACGATAAGAATGCGATCACCGCGGCCGCGCTTGACCAATTCGCTGAGGATCATGCCGATCTCGAGCGTCTTGCCGAGGCCCACCGCGTCTGCGATGAGGATGCGCGGACGGATGTTCTTGGTGTCCAAGGCTTTCGCGACCGCGATCTGCTGGTACTTGAGGTTCCTTGACAGCATTCGCGTGGAGACGGTCAGATACTCCGCCGACTGAGGTGTTGGTGTCTTTCTGAGAGTGGTCTCCAAGAAGAGCCTGGCCCGGCGGTAGTTTGGAGTGCCGTCCGCTACGACCTTGGACTTGGCCGGATCTACGACTTCGATGGTGTCCAGCGCAGAGTAAAAGGCAGCCGTGGTATCTCTGACGAGTTCGCTGAGTCCCTGGACTCTTATTAAGGTGCCGTCTACCGACTTCTCCACGCTGGTAACGAGCCAGTCCTCGTCACGGACACAGACCACTGAACCGGGTGCGACATTGAGTTCCCGGGATGTGGCTGGTGCTGTCAAGGTGTTGCTCCTGTGTCTAAATGCGATTCGGGACGCTGCCCTGTGCCTTTATTATGTCGTGCTGGGCATGGAACCGTGGGCTGGAACGCTGGTCCACGCACAGAATTCAGCTGAAGATGCGTGCGCTCAGTTCGGACCAGTCACGAGAGTGCCAATGCCTCTAGGAGCTGGCGTCATCTCTCAACAAGTAGTCATCCCAGGCGGCAAGACGGTCGCCTAATTGGAGGGCATCGATGAGAGCCGTCCATGCCAGACTTTGCGACTTGCTTACGTCCAAAACCAAATTCGGGTGGGTGATCCAATGTTCAAGATTCTTATAGATACCAAGGGCTTGCGCCCTCGAGGAATTCGCGTAGTCAAAACCCTCACGTAAAAAGCCCCTTGCAAAGCTAGCAAGAGTGGCGAGGTCTCGGGTTCGTTCGAACCGGCGGAGATGCGGCCCACGATACTGACCTGTCGGAATGAAATGAATAAAACCTTGCCTATTGAGAAGCAAAAGCTCACCCACCGCCTTAGTGTTGAGCTCCTCACTCGCTTCTAAGACCCTACTTATAACTTCCTCTCGTAGAGTCTCGGGATGAGGCGCACCAATGAGAAGTGCCGCAAGGTCACGTTTGTGTACATTGAGAACTGCATCTATCGCTTGGAAACTGTGCGGTAGCTGAATCGAAAGAGCAAAATATGTCTCAAATGACCCACCGATCTCGCGAGATGATCTGCCCCTCGCAGCCAAAGAATTCATCAAATGAATAATAGAATTTATAACAGGTATATTCTTTGGCGAACGGAGCATGTGAAGGCTCGTGAGAAAATCGGAAAGATCGTGGCCAACAGGTTGATCAAATTTAGCACCGACCCGGGTAACAAGAATGTTACCCGGAAACAAGTCTGCCGAGATCGTAGTCAACGATCCCTGGAGATCTGTTCCGACAGTTAGGGGGAAGGGAGTTCTGGGGAAACCTTTTCCGTTAGCTTCGAAGTCCCGAGTTGCAAGAAGAATGAAACCGTCCTTGGCTTCAAATCGCTGCGACTCCAGTCGAAGATGGCGAGGGATTCCTTGACTATTGAATAGACCAGGATGAGGGAACATCCGGACATACTTGCTGAGGACGCTGGATAAGTCACCCGGACCAAGAGAACGGGTGGCGAGCCACTGAACACGAATGGAAGCATTGTTTGTCAAGTGGCGCGCCAGAGATTCGAACTCCGCCCGCAGAACGCCGAGTGGCGAAAGCGGTCACACCAGTCAGCGCGCCAACGGTCCCTAAGGGAACCCTCCGAAATATAGCACAGCCCTAAACTACTCGAATAGAATCCTACCTGACACTACCTCAGCATGAAGTGCCGAATCAGTTTGAGTTCATACTCAATTGCTAAAACTTGCAGCTCATAAAACGGCTGGTTGGCTTGGGAACTCCTCCCTAATGGGTCTCTTATCTTGGTCAGACTAGGACGCCACGGCTGGTTTGACTAGCACCGTAGTTGCGGGGTCGACATCGGAAGCAGAGGCGAGCGTGGGAAGGTCCGCCCCCTCGAGTCCACCAAGCTCAAGGGCGGCCTGGGCTGAAAGATGGGATGACCGAACTGACTGCCCGTTGGCAATAGCTGCATAGAATTGTGCGGCATATGTAATGGCATCCCCGTCGTCAATTTCATCTGCCATACCAATGGCAAAGGGGGCTACTTCCTCAACTATCCTGTCAATCTGCCTTGCAGAATTGCATGAGTTGAGTAGAACCAGTAATGGTGGTTGGTCAGTCGCTTTTACGGCAGAAATGAAGGCCTTGGCACTCACCTCGAGGCCTTCATGGTGCTCATCTTGCTCACGCTCAAACATGATTAGGTCATCATCACTATGGCCTGAAAAATGCACGATGTGCGGCCGAAATTTGGTAATACCATCAAGTAGGTCGTCAGTTGTCGCTGAAGGACGAACGTCTAACTCTACTAGGTCTCGGTGAAGCGCACTTTCGACGGCTGCGCGGATTCTCTTCTGCTCCCGCCCTATACGCAGGTCACCTTCAGAAGAGGAGCCCAAGAGCAAGATCCGGAGACGTTCGGACTTGGGTGTCGGCAGGTTTCGCATAGCTTGTTTCGCTACTGTTTCCGCTTGATCAATGCGACGCCTCATGACCCCGTTCTCAGCAATTCTGCTTCGATCCTCCTTCTGCTGCTCACGCTTACGTTTTCGTTCGGCGGCATCAGCTTCGGAGCGCTCCGCGGAGTTTAGTCGCGACTGCAGTCGCAATTCTTCGTGAGCGATAGCGGCTGCCCTATCTTGCAACCGACCAGCTTCCTTTCCCGCTATGGCGGCCTCGTTCTCTAGTCGCTCGGCCTCTCGGCGCTTATTGGCGATATGGCTTGGCACGGTGGATTTATCGGCAGCGGCTCGAGCCCTGGCGGCACCGGAGCGTTTGACAGTCTCCTTTTTTCGATACTCGCCTAACCGCTTTTCCACGTCAGCTCGCTGCTTGCGTTTTCGTTCTAGTTGGGCGCGATACTGGACTGAACTCACGGAGTCTCCTGGCTGACTTTTCATGGCTGGTCCACTTAATCTATGTGTTGAACAGGACTCTGTGTCCGAAGTTTGTTTTGGCGAGTCGCCGGATTCCGCTCGCCCCTCGCTGGCCCAACCTCAGCCAACACCCCTCAGAGAACGTCCGCCGATCCGCCGTCGCAAGCCMATTCCGCGGATTCGCCGCAGTCGCCACCGACGTCTAATGCGCCAGCGCGCCTAAAGGCGGTTCGGCCAACAGACGGTCCTCCAGCACGTCCAACAAGCTCTGCCCACTGCCACCGACCTCCTTTCGCCAGCGGGCGGCAACATACCGCCAAAATACGCGTTGTTCCCATAAGAAGCCGAGGCCGTCTTGAGGGCGCCGCCCGGTCCGACGAAGAGGTTGTTGCGGACCTCGCGCGGCCAGTCATGTGGGCCAGGAAGGTGCGCGACGGGCAGTAGAAGTCGTTGTTGTAGATGTAGTGCTTGCCGGTGCCACTGCTGCTGTCGCCCAAGCGTCGTTATCAGGCAGGGCGCCGCCGTCGAGCAGTTGGCCTTGCCATTACCTGGGTGCCTTCGCCTTCCGCGAGACGCTTGGGCCCGCAACAGCCCCTGGCCGCTGCACCAAAAACACCGACGCCAAAACCAGCACCGCACCCACTAGCTGCCACCCAGACAACGACTGCCCCAAGAACAAGAACCCCAGAACTGTAGCAACAAGCGGGCTCAGGAATCCCAAGAACGACACCACCATCGTGGGCAGGCGTTGGATGCCGCGGAACCACACCGCGTAGGCGGCCAAGGCACCGATGACGCTGAGGTAAGCAAAGCCCGCCAGGTTAGGCACAGAAACCGACCCAGGCAGTCCTTCGACAACCAACGTCACGGGCAGGAGCATGACTCCGCCCATGGCCAGCTGCATCCCAGTGAAGCCGAGCAGGCCCACACCGTCAGGCCTCCCCCAGCGTTTAGTGAGGACGATGCCGGCCGCCATGCTCAGCGCCCCCGCCATCCCGGCTATGACGCCAATGACCGTCAACGTGGCGTCGGAACGCAGAACGAGCAAGCCAACTCCCGCTGCTCCAACGCCGCAGGCCACGATGTGCGCCGCGCGGATCTTCTGCCCCAGCAGCAGCACGCCAAGGAACAGCACGAACAGGGGCTGGACGGACCC
Source organism: Paenarthrobacter sp. RAF54_2 (assembly GCF_052113945.1). Taxonomy (NCBI): domain Bacteria; kingdom Bacillati; phylum Actinomycetota; class Actinomycetes; order Micrococcales; family Micrococcaceae; genus Paenarthrobacter; species Paenarthrobacter sp. RAF54_2. Next base: position 82,312 of record NZ_JBFRDV010000001.1, on the reverse strand, counting down.
GACCAGCGCTGCGACGCCTCCGGGCAGTTGGTACGCGGTGAAGAACAGGAGGAAGAAGAACAGCCCAATGTTGAGTGCACCCAACGCAGCGGCCTTGAACCACCAACTCCCCCGCGGCCAGGCTCGAGTAACGAGCATCAGAACGATGCCCGCCGGTAGAGCCCGGACCGTTGCTGCCAGGAGGGGTCGGTCAGCGGGAAGAAACTCAGTGGTCACCAGGTACGTCGAGCCCCAGACCATCGGTGCGAGTGCGGTGATGAAGAGGTCGCGGGATGACGCCTTGGTCAGGGTCGAACCTCCCGGTTTGCTGCTGACAGTCTCTATACTCGGTGGCATTGTTCACTTTCATACATTTTGATGTCAAACTATTTGATGTAAGACAATCTAGGTGTTGTACTGTTTGAGGTCAAGCCTTGGAGGACTATGGACCGCGACGCAGTAGACATGATTCTTGAGCAGTGGAACAAGGAGCGCCCCGACCTCGACGTCGGCTCCATGGGTGTCCTCGGCCGACTCAACAGGGCCAGTCGGCTGGCTGCTCTCGACGTTCAGAAGTTCATGAACCAGTTCGGGCTGGAGCCGTGGGAGTTCGATGTCCTGGCTACGCTGCGTCGTTCAGCCGCCGAAGCGCCGCTAACACCTGGGCGGCTAGCCAGCCTCACCATGATCGGCTCCGCAGCCATGACCAACCGCGTGGATCGTCTAGTATCCCGCGGGTTGGTTCATCGGGAGACCAACCCTGAGAACCGCCGGCAACTGCTGATCAGCCTCACGCCCGAGGGGCTCGCCTTGGTAGATGAGGTCGTTGAGCACCACGTGGAGAATCAGCAGAAGATGCTGGAGGGCCTCACCAAATCCGAGCGGACACAGCTGGCGAACCTCCTGCGGAAGTTTTTGCTGACGAACAACGACGGCGAGCCGGGCTAAGAACAAAGCAGCGCCCTTACAGCCTCACCTTGTAGACATGGTGCGTCGATTCAACGGGGAAGTCATCCGTGAATTTCCCGTCCTTGACGGCAATGGTGCGGTTCTCGTTCACCACGTCAACCGTCTTGGGAGTGACACCTGTTGGCAGGGTGAAGGTCCGCTGCCCGGTCTGCGCGTCCTGCGTCATCGCGAAAATGTAGGCGTCGCCGTTGTAGCTTTTCAGCATGGTGTCCAGCCCGTCACCGAAGTTCCACACGTAGCTCTGCGTGTTCAGAACGGGCGCCAAAGCCTTCACTTCCGCGTTGATCTCACCCATGGCCTGCACCTGGTCCCGGGAGCAGGCGGTGTTGTGGATGCGGACATCGGCCAGCGCATCTCCGGACATGCACGGGTTATCGTCGCCGCCGCCAGGTGACTGCGTGAACCACACGATTCCGCGCGATTCGTGGATGACCATAGCCCACACCTGGGCTTTCACCCTGTCCGGCGTCATCTGGTCGGACAGGTCATGCTCACCCTCCGGGCTAAGCACGGTCGGGACCATCCAGATGGGCGAGTACACACCCCTTGCGGCGTTGACCTCCTGCATCACCTGCATGGCTTTCCCCGTACGCGGACGACGTCTGGCAGGTGGCCGTCGTCGTCGGGTTGTATCCCTGGGGTGTGCGCAGCCGCCATTCGCGGCAGGCACCTGCGTAGTAGTAGTTGGACGTCGAGGCCACGTCCACGGTCTCCCAGTAACGCTTGGTGATGTCCATCGGCGCGTCGTAGCTGATGAGGGATGGAGTCCAGTTGGCATAGGTAAACCGGCCCTCCTCCTTGGCCTTCAACTCTGCGATGGTCTGGTTCATGTGGACTACGCCCTCGTCCCAGCCGAACCTGCCATCTACTTCGTCGTCGACGTAGTTGCCCGGCAGCTGAGCCCAGGCATCCGGTGCGTTCTTCACTTTCATCAGCGAGAACATCCCGTATTGATCGAAGAGCGCATAGTCAGTGTCCGGGTTCAGTTGGACGTAGAAGTTGATGCCATGTGCTTTGTCGAACTGCAGCTGCTCGCCGTTCCCGGATGCGTACCAAACTCCGATGGGGAAGAAGCCCGGGTCGCCCCACCCTGCGGCGTCGGCCTTGCTGAACTTCTTATAGAAGTCCGGACCACCGTCCCAGGGAATCCTGGCGAGCTTGGCCAACACCGCTGGAGGCGTTGCGGATGGCGAACCTGTGGATGAGGCGGAAGCCGTGCCTGTGGGGATTGCTGACGGGCTCGACGGCGGGGCGCTGGGGTCCGCTGTTCCGGTGCAGCCGGTGAGCAACAGGACGGCAACCGATGCTGCCGCTGTGAAGTAGCGAAACCGCCTCATTGCTCCTCGATTCCGTCCCGACCGGTGAAACCTGAATGTCTATAGGACGACAGGGCTTTCCGTCAGCCCCTAACAAAACTTCGGCGATCCGGATAAGCTCCGATCCATCGCGTGATGGCTATGTTGCTAATGGGGGTAACAGTGATGTTCCGATCAGGGTCGACTACTAATGCACGGCGCACTACTCATGCATTGCAAAGGGTTGGAAGCCGGAGACGCCCGCTTATCCTTGGCGCAGCTGTGGCCATGGTTACGGTCTTTTTCTTGGGCCTCATGGTGGTTCCTGCCCAAGCAGACCAAAACCGCGCTTTGAGCGTCCCCAGCAACAACTGGGACTATATCTACATCGGTACCGAGTACTTTCACGACGTTCTTGCTCGTGACGCAGCGGGCGATCTCTGGGTCTACGCCGGCGATGACCATGGTGGCTGGATAAAACCCCGCTTCAAAATGGGCGAGGGTTGGAATGCCATGACGGCGATTGTGGGTCCGGGCGAATTCCAAAGCGAGTACACGGACGACCTCCTCGCCAGGGACGCAAACGGCGACTTGTGGCTCTACCCCGGCACGGGCCGTGGGGTTCTCCAGCCCCGAATGCAGGTGGGCGTGGGCTGGAACGTCATGACTGCTTTGGTGGGACCAGGAGACTTCAACGGTGACCACAGGGTGGACCTCATGGCCCGGGACGCCGAGGGGCGCCTTTGGTTGTATCCCGGTGACGGCCAGGGCGGATGGCTCCCACGGTTCCAAATCGGCGAAGGCTGGAACGCGATGACGGCCCTCATCGGTCGCGGCGATTTCAACGAGGACGGGAAAATGGACCTCCTTGCCCGGGACGCCAGCGGTCGCCTCTGGCTCTACCCCGGAAACGGAACCGGCGGATGGCTGCCGCGGATGCAAGTCGGCGAAGGGTGGAACACCATGACCGCGATCATTGCTACCGGCAACTTCGACATCCATACCCAGGGGTACTCGCAGATCATCGCGCGGGATACCAATGGGGTCCTGTGGCTCTATCCCGGCATTGGAAGCCGCCATCTGGAGCCGCGGAAGCAGATCGGAGAGGGCTGGAACATCATGACCGCGCTGGTCTGATCTTTCCACCTTGCTGAATCTGGTGGAGACGACTGTTTATCCGCCAGACTTCCAGCCGCGCTCGTGAAGTCCCTCAACGCCGTCGAGCAGCAGATCGAGAGCGAACTCAAACTCAAACTGGTCATCACAACCGTGGCCCACAACTGACGCGTCGTCGTGGGCGGCGGCCAGGGCGATCTTCAGGAGGTGGGGATGGCTCTCGGCCATGTGCTGAATCATCGCTGCCTGGGCGTCAGGCGTGATTTCGCTTGGCTCACGTCCTTCTGAGCCGTCAAACACTTCCTGAGTGAATCCCCACATGCGGCTGCCCAAAGCGTGCATGACGTGATGGGTGAGGTCGGGGGTCAGCCCGCCAGCCAGAAACAGCCCGGCGAGGGTGTCCATGTACTCCAGCACAGCCGGTGTCGTGTTTGTTCTGGTCTCGATCACGGAACGAGCCCACGGGTGCACCATGAGGGCCCGTCGTGCCGAAAGCACTCTCAGCCGGACAGCACTCTTCCAATCTGCATCGCGGTTTGGAGGATCGATCTCGCCCACAATGGTGTCCACCATGCCGTCGAGGAGTTCCTCTTTATTGGCTACATGTTTGTAAAGCGCCATGGGTACGACGCCGAGTTCCTGAGCGAGTCGTCGCATGCTGAGCGCGTCACTGCCAACCTCGTCTGCAAGTTCGACGGCGGCGCGAAGCACACGCTCCCGGTTCAGGGGAATCCTGCGGGTCTCCACTTGTTGGCTCATGGGCCCTCCAGCCTGATCGCTTACGCCAACCATTGACAGTGTGTACAGCGTACACCTACGCTTTCCCTCATGGAGGTGTACGCCGTACACCTACGAGTCAAAAGGCCAGAGCATGAGATCAGAAAGCTCCATCGCAGTGTTCCGAAGCCGTTTTCGACGGGCGCAATGGCCCGTCCCCGCTGGTCTGATCTTCCTCAGCCTCATCCCGGTGATTGCCGGGGCAGCCCGCCTCACCGAACTGACGGGCGGCAGGGCCGTGACGCCACAGAACGAGCGGTTCTTCGACTCACCCATACCAGTGGTCACCCACATTGTCTGCGTCACCGTCTACTGCCTGCTCGGAGCCTTCCAGTTCGTCCCCTCGCTTCGTAGCGGCAGGCGCAAGTGGCACCGGATGACGGGGCGCATTCTCGTTCCTGCCGGCCTGCTTGCCGCACTCTCCGGCCTGTGGATGTCCATGTTCTACGCGCTACCGGAGGGCGACGGTGAGGCGCTCCTGATACTTCGGCTCATCTTCGGATCGGCCATGGTGGTCAGCATCGTCCTCGGATTCATGGCTGTTCGGCGCCGGGACTTCGTTGTGCACAGTGCCTGGATGACCCGGGCTTACGCAATCGGTCTCGGCGCAGGAACACAAGCCCTTGTGTTCCTGCCCTGGATGCTTGTTTTCGGTCCTACAGACGAGGCGACCCGTGCGGTGCTCATGGGAGCCTCCTGGATTATCAACCTCGCGGTTGCCGAGTTGGTCATTCGCCGGCGGGCAAGGAAATCGGCGTCAGCGTCCCATCCTGCGAGGCGATCCGTTCAGACCTCGGTGGAATCCTCACGATAATCTGTGTGCCGGCCGCGGGCTTGGGAGTGCCCAGGTTGTCATTTCGGAAATTTCCGACATATCATCATCGAGTGCTTCCCGACGTCTTCGGCGCCCTCGCGAACCCTTCTCGGCGTACCATCCTCGATAGCCTCCGTGAGGGTCCATTGACGGCAGGCGATCTCACGGGCCGTCTGGACCTCAGCCGTTCTACAGCTTCCGAGCATTTGGCGGTCCTGCGGGAGGCTGGCTTGATCCGGGAGGAACGGCAAGGCCGGAACAGGATCTACCACCTTGAGGCCGACGGCCTACAGGAGGCCAGCAACTGGCTGAAGCACTACGAGCAATATTGGAACCAGCGGCTCGACGCCCTGGCCGAACTATTGGATGAGGAAAACACTCCATGACCGAAAACGCCATCAAACTCGAGCGCACTTTCCCGCACCCCAAAGAGGCAGTGTGGGCTGCCCTGACCACCCCGGAACTGCTCGCCCACTGGTGGGCTGCCGGCGACATCGCACCCGTGGTGGGTCACCGTTTCACCATGGACATGGGCGGCTGGGGCCAGCAGCAATGCGAAGTCCTCACGGTCGAGCCCGGCTCAGCGATCACGTTCATGTTCGCCGAAGGTGTTCTGGACACCACTATCACGTGGCAGCTCGAAGCCACGGAGAACGGCACCATCCTGCACTTTGAGCACGCAGGCTTCCGCCTCGACACCCCCATGGGACAGCAAGCCCTCGAGGGAATGGGCAACGGCTGGCCGGGCCTTCTGGCGCGGATCGACCAGGTCCTGGTCGGCGTCGCATAGCTAGCTCCGCGTGGCCAAAACCACGTTGATCTGATCGCGGATTTCGTCTCCAACTTGCTCGTCAGTGAGACCGCCATTGGCGGAGGAGCTCATGCTGACGAACATGATCGCCGAGATGACGCGGGCAATTTTCGCTGGGTCACGGGCCGTCAAGTGCTCATCCCGGCCCAGCACCTCTGCGATGGCGGCCTCCGTGCGCATGGTCAGCGCAAGAGCCTCCGCGTGGTGCGGTTCGGTCGGATCGCCGAAGACGATCTCTTTCAGGTAGGTGCGGCCATTCTCGATCTGGATCCGGTTGCATTCGATGATGGGTCGGATGATCGCCATGATCCCGTCAAGGACGGCTTCTTCCTGTTCCGCGGCGGCGACACCTGAGTTGAGCGCGTCGCCATATTTGACGTTGTGGACCAAGAGAAGCAGCTCCGCCTTTGTCTTGGCGTACAAGAACAAGGTTCCCGATCCGACGTCGGCCTTGTCAGCCACCTGCTGGGTGGTGACCTCGTCTACGCCGTACTGGGTGAAGAGCTCGCGGGCCGCAGCGGTGATGCGGTCAAGCTTCTCCTGCTTATTCCGCTCACGTCGGCCAAGGGTCTGGGGCACAGCCTGCATTCAAATACCGTATCAGCGGCCCAGGAATTCCAGGGCGACGGGGACGAACTCCTGGTGGTACTGGAAGATGCCGCCGTGCCCCGAATCGGGGTAAATGACCAGTTCGCTGCCCGGAATCCGGCGATGCATGTCCTCGGAGAGCCGGGATGGAACCATACGGTCGTTGTCGCCGTTGGCAATGAGTGTCGGCTGGGTGATTGCGCCCAGGTTGGCCGGTTCCGTGCGACCCCACTTCTTGATGGCCTTCAACTGCGTCTGGAAAGCCTTGGTTTTGATGGGTGCGTCCAGGTTGGTGGTGCGCTCTTTGAGCCGCTGGATAAATGCCCTTGCGGCAGGCTTGCCGGCGGCATTGCGGTTGAAGAACAGGAATTCCTTGGGATCCTGCCGGGTCAGGGTGGCTCGCAGGACGTCGTAGTAGGTGACGCGGGCAACCTTATCGATGTCCTTTCCACCTGCAGGACCAGTGCCGGCAAGGACGAGCTTCCGCACCAGCTCCGGGTATTTGACCACCAAAGCCTGGGCAATCATGCCTCCGAGCGAGAATCCAAAGAGGTCTACTTTCCCGTACCCGAGCGCCTTGATGAAGGTCGCGGCGTCATCCGCCATCTCCTCGATCGTGCCCGGAACGCTGCCGGTTGTGGCACCGACACCACGGTTGCTGAAAGTGATCACGTGGTGCTTCTGGGCAATGGGGTCGATGACGCGCGGGTCCCAGTTGTCCATTGTCGCGGCGAGGTGGACCAGGAAGACGACGGGGATCCCGCCCTTCGGGCCCAGCTCACGGTAACTGTAGGTGACGCCACCGGCGGTAACTGTGCTGACCGGTGCGTCCTTGTAGGCGGTGATGACGTTGCTCATGATGTTTGTTCCTGACTTTTGATTGGCACTAGTTGATTGACTCAGTGGCTGACGACTGTTTTGCCGCGAACGCCGCCCTTGTCCAGTTCGGCAAGGACGACCGGTGTCTGGTCGAACGGGACTACCCGGCCGACGACGGGACGGATCTCCCCGGCGTCGATGAGCGCGGCAATCTCCCGGAGCTGGCTGCCGTTGGCGCGCATGAAGAGGAATTCGTAGGTGACGCCGAGACGACGGGCTTTACGCCGGATGCCAGCACTAATGAGGGCCACAGCGCCCTTCATCACTGCGTTTGCGCCGAGTTCTTGGGCAAAGCCGGGATCCGGCGGGCCTGAAATGCCGATGGCCTTTCCGCCGGGCTTGAGAACCTTCAGCGATCGCTCCAGATTCTCGCCGCCGAGGCTGTCCAGCACGAGATCGTAGCCGTGGAGGATCTCCGCGAAGTCCTCCGTCCGGTAATCAATGACCACGTCCGCCCCGAGCTCGCGAACAAAGTCCGCGTTCTTGGCGCTGACCGTCGTCGCAACGGTGGCCCCAAGGTACTTGGCAAGCTGGATCGCGATGGAGCCCACTCCCCCGGCTCCCGCGTGAATCAGGACCTTCTGACCAGGGCCAACCTTGCCGCGTTCCACGAGTGCCTGCCAGGCGGTCAACGCCACCAAGGGCAGGGACCCAGCTTCGTCCATACTGATCGACGCCGGCTTGATGGCCAGGTCCGCCTCGGCCACAGCGATCCGCTCGGCAAACGTCCCGATGCGGTCCTGATTCGGGCGGGCGAAGACCTCATCGCCTGGCTTGAAGGACCGTACTTGCGCGCCAACGCTAACTACGACTCCGGCGAGATCGTTGCCGAGGATCAGCGGCAGCCTGTACGGGAGGATCTGCTTGAACTCCCCCTGCCGGATCTTCTCGTCCAACTGATTGAGGCCGGCCGCTTTCACTTGCACCAGCACGTCATGCTCGCCGACCACTGGCTCGGGAACGTCAACCTCTTGCAAGGCTTCTTTGTATTTGTTGAGGGCGAAGGCTTTCATTGGGGTTCTCCTGACTGAATAACTGAGTTAACTCAATTCTGAGGCCACTCAGTTCTTAAGTCAAGAGGGTGCTGCGGCGCCTCGGGAAAACGGCACGAAAAAGGAGACACGTTGTGTCTCCTCACTTTCAATCTATACGGCACTGGGGGGCTTGCCGCAAGGCCCGGGGGTTGCTGCAAAATTGAGAGCCGACGCCGGAAGTATGCGCTGTTTCAGACGCGCGGTTCCGGCGCCCCCAGCCCAGAAAGGAGCTGACAGCGTGCCCCTCACAACCAGCGCGTTCAACCTTCCCGAGCACCTCGCGCCCAAAGCAGATCCAGCCCTGATCGCCGCCGACGAGCAGCACTTCGCAGCCATCGCTGAAAGCCTCGAGCAGACCATCTCCGAGCTGTCCGATCAGCTCGATGCCATACGGAAAGCCCCCAGTCGCTTCGGCCAGGAGGCAGTGGAGAAGGACGTTGAAACCCGCCGGCTCACCGGCCGACTGCGTGCGCTGCGTCGCTTCGGACTAGACCTCTGCCTCGGTCGCGTAGTCCCTTCCGGCGACACGGAACCGCTCTACATCGGGCGGCTCGGCCTCACGGACAGTGACGGCCGCCGGCTGCTGATCGACTGGCGCTCCCCCGCCGCAGAGCCGTTCTTCGGAGCCACCCACGCCAATCCCATGGGCCTGGCAGGCCGCCGTCGTTATCGCTGGACCCGCGGCCGGATCACCGACTACTGGGACGAAGCTTTCACCGCGGACCCGGCCTCCGCAGGCCAGGCCTCCGCAGATCCGCCCGGCGGCACGGCTGCCCTTGAAGACCTTTCAGCCTTCATTGCCAGCTTGGGGAGCAGCCGTTCGGCTCGGATGCGGGACGTGCTGGGCACTATCCAAGCGGACCAGGACGCCATCATCCGCGCTTCTTCCCGGGGTGCCTTAGTGGTCGACGGCGGTCCGGGTACAGGTAAGACGGTGGTCGCCTTGCACCGCGCCGCGTATCTCCTCTACTCGGACCCTCGCCTCGGTCACCGCAGGGGCGGCGTCCTGTTTGTCGGCCCGCACCGCCCGTTCCTGACGTACGTTGCGGATGTCCTTCCCAGTCTTGGCGAAGAGGGTGTGCAGACGTGCACCCTCCGGGATCTGGTGCCCGAGGGAGCCGACGCTGCAGTTGAAGCCGACCCCGAGGCTGCCCGCCTGAAATCTTCGGCGGACCTGGTGCAGGCGATCGAGCCAGCCGTCAGATTCTACGAGTCACCGCCGAAGGAGGGCCTGGAAGTCGAGACACCCTGGGCCGACGTCTGGCTCAGCGCAGACGATTGGGCCGAGGCCTTCGGCGTGCCAACACCAGGCACTCCCCACAACGAGGCGCGCGAGGAAGTCTGGGAGGAACTGCTCACCATTTTGGTGGATAAGTTCGATACGGACGAGGTTCCGGAGGACTTGCTTCGTCGATCCTTCGCGCAGAATCTGGACCTCGTGGAAGCATTCAGTCGGGCCTGGCCGCTGCTTCATTACCCGGATCTCGTGGCCGACCTTTGGCGGGTGCCAGCGTACCTGCGTCTGTGCGCCCCTTGGCTCAGTGCCGATGAAGTAGGGAAACTTCAGCGGGCCAATCCGAATGCCTGGACGGCGCCGGATTTGCCCCTCCTGGACGCAGCCCGGCAACGATTGGGTGATCCTGAGGCGTCCAAGCGAAGGCGTCGACAGAAGGCCGAAGCCGCTGCCGAGCGTGAGCTCATGGACCGCGTGGTAGAAGACCTCGTGGCGGCGGACGATTCCGAAATGCTGGTCATGTCGATGCTGCGCGGCGAGGACATGCAGGAGAAGCTTATGGATGAGTCAGTGTTGATCGCGGACCCGGACCAGCTCGCGGGCCCCTTCGCCCATGTGGTGGTGGACGAGGCGCAGGAACTGACCGACGCCCAGTGGCAGATGCTCCTACAACGGTGCCCGTCCCGGAGCTTCACCATCGTGGGTGACCGCGCGCAGGCCAGGCACGGATTCACCGAGTCCTGGCAGGAACGTCTGGAGCGCATTGGGCTGAGCAACCTGAACCTGACGCATCTCAGCATCAACTACCGCACGCCCGAGGAAGTCATGTCGGAGGCCGAGCCCGTCATCAGGGCCGCCCTCCCGAACGCCAACGTGCCCACCTCCATCCGGAGCAGCGGCCTCCCGGTCATCTACAGATCTGTCTCAGACTTGGACTCGATCCTCACCACGTGGCTTGATGCGCACGCCGAAGGGATCGCTTGCGTCATCAGCAAGAACGACGTCGGACGCGGCTCGCTCCCAGCGTCGCCGCGCCTGCGTTGGCTGGCGCCGGAGCTATCCAAGGGACTCGAATTCGACCTCGTGGTTTTGATTGATCCGGAGGAATTCGGGACGGGCATCGAAGGAGCCGTGGACCGCTATGTTGCGATGACCAGGGCCACCCAGCAGCTGGTCATCCTCACCACTGCCGAGACCACCGCCAAGTCCACTGCAGAGCCGGCCCGCGGCAACCGCTGAGACCCTCAGCACCTCCGCAGGCGTCTTGCCAACCGCCCCAGGGACTGCCGCCGTCGTCGACTGTTTTATTGAGCTGCCTCGGCAGCCGTTTTCAGGTCGGCCGCGAACTGTTCGAAGCTCGCGTCGAAGGATGGGATCTTGCTCGCAAACAGGGGAAAGATCGGCCCGCCGATGCGTTCATTCATCTCGAAGAGAGTCTGTCCGCCATTGGTACCCGTGAGTGTGTAGACGCGGCTGCCCATCGCGTCGCCCCAGACGAGTCGGTTGGTGGGTTCGAACTCCTTGACCTTGAGTTTGAACGTGCGGCTGGGATCCATCTTGGAAACCAGCTGGAGGCTGGACCCGGGTTTGATTTCACCCTTCAAGGACACGATGGTGGAGTTCCATCGGGGGTAATCGGCCGCGGTGGTCAAGACGCGCCAAACTGTGGCGGCGTCGGCGTCGATTGTCGTAGCCACCTTCGTGGTGCGGCTGAACGTCTTGCTGACGGTGGTGGCGGTTCCATCTGGACTGGTTGTCATCGCATTCCGCTTTCTGAGAATCCGCACGTGCCCGCTGCCATCAGCGGCGGGCACGTGCCGGGACCGGTTCTTCGAATGCTACATTCCCGGGATCTCCTGCGCCTCGTGAACCTCGATTTCGCAGCCACCGGGCATGTTCAGGTGCGGGTGAACCTTGGCGAGCTCAACGGCGGCGTCGAGGTTGTCGGCTTCAAGGATGCTGTAGCCGGCCACTTCACGCTGGCTGGGCGCCGTGCTGCCATCGGAGGCCACGCGGACTCCGTTGGCCAGCGGCGTGCCGAAGTCCACCAGACGATCGCCCACCTTGGCACCCCAAGCGTTCCACTCCCCCATGACGGCTGCCATGTCATCCGGCGACGGCGGGGCGGCCTCGGCGGGGGTCATGGGTGCGTGGTAGATAAAAACGAACTTGGACATGATGGTCCTTCTTTCCTGCTTTTTGTTTGTTGGGTTCTAAGGGTTTAGAGGGTGACAGTGCGGCCGGTGAAGGCTGCGAGCCGATCGAGGCTGCTGGCTGTCTCCGCCGTCGGCTGCTCGGGCGCAAAGCTGCCGCCGGAGCGGACCTGCTCGGAGATGGTCTGCCGGGCAAGTTCCGTCACGTAATCACTCACGACGTCGGACACCGCCACTTGCTGTCCGGTCGCCTTGGCGAAGTCCCAGGCATGGACGAGCAGTTCGAGGTTCAGGATCCCGGCGACCGTGGTTGCCGGCAATTCGGCGAAGCCCATATCCACGGTGCCTTCCAGTCCGCGCTTGCTGAAGGCTTCCAGCGCGGGCTGGGCCAACTCGGCGATCCGCCCCTCTGGCGACGCGTCCTTGTGGTCCACAGGTGTTGCTCCGAGCGCGCGTCCGATGCCCTTCAACGATCCGGCCAAGTGGTCCAGCAATTCGCTGACGTTGAACTCCTCGCACGGCGTGGGCTTCGCAGTGTCCTCTGGAGCGACGTTGCGCAGCACGCCAAGAAGGATCGCCAAAGAAGCTTCAGCCGAGCTCAGTTGGTTGATGGGATCGGGCGCCCATGCCCAGTCGTCACTTCCGGCGCCGTCCTTGGACGAAGCCTCAGCCAGCAGACGATCAAGGTAGTGGTTCCAGCCCATCGCGTGGGATGTTTCCTGCTCCTCGGTGAGTCCTTCATGCCGCAACCGGAGGGACGTGCCGTCGGCGTCGGGCTCCAAGGTGATGCTGATGGTGGAGGCACCAGGGGGAAGATCATCCTGGCCCTCCCAGCCCCACGTGAAGACGACGCGCTTGCCCGGTTCGATTTCCTGGAAAGTTCCCGCCGCGTTGTGGCCGGGGGTAACGGTCCAGCGGAAATCCCCACCGATCCGGAGGTCCACCCGGGCTGCGACCGTTTGCCAACGCCGAAGTCGCTCGGGCTGGGTGATGAGGGCGAAGGCCTCGTCGGCTGTGACCGGCAGGTGGATGGTTTTGTCGAAACTCATGTGCGTCATCGCCTTTGAAAGTTTTTAGTGGTCGGGCTGTTGTTGTTGGTCGCCGCCGCGGCTTTGGGCAAGAGCGGCAGCATCGGATGCAAGAAGGTCCAGTTCGTTGGTCCAGAACTGTGAAACAAGATCACGGAGTCGGCCCATCCCCTGGGGATCGAGCCTGTAGTACCTGTTTCTCCCTTCCTTGCGGGCCATCACCAGGCCCGCTTTCTCCAACAACAACAGGTGCTGTGAAACAGCGGATCGGCTGACCTCGAAATGGGCAGCCAAGTCACTGACCGCCTGTTCGCTGCCGGCCAGGAGATGAAGCAGCCGACGCCGATTGGGCTCAGCAGCTATCTCCAGGGCATCCAACACGAATAATACGTTAGTGGTGGCTAACACATTAAGCAAGAGGAGTGGCTGGTGCCTTCCTTTTAGTGCCTTCCTTTTGACAACTCCGCCTTGCGGGAGCTGCGATGTCGCGGGCCTGCCCCACGCCGTCGTCGTTGCAACAAGGCTGTGAGTGGCAACACCAGGCGGGAAGCCACCACGGCGGCGAGCGTCACCAGAGTCACAAGGATCGCAATGGTTACCAGCACCAGCCACAATTCGGGTGCGGGCGAGCCACTAAGAATTTCCGGGGTATTTTCGAGTCCAAGCATCTACTTCTCCTGCAATTTGGGGCGTAACTATTGCAGTGGTGAGTACGAATTAATGCCGGAACATGTCGCGGAAGGCGCGATTCTTTGCGTCGGTTGTTCTATCGCGTGTCCGCAGTGGGCTTCCGCCACATCACGGCCAGCACCAACACCAGCACGTTCAGGCTCAGCATCACCAGCACCATGAGTCCCCAGTTGGCTTGGTTCACGCCCGAGCCATACAGAACGCCAATCAGCACGGTTGCCGTGATCGCGCCAAGGTACCTGCAGGTCTGGAAGATTCCGGCAGCTACTCCGCGCTCCTCCGGTCGTGCTGAAACATAGAGCCCCTGGTTCGAGGCCGTGCTCACCAACCCATAGGGAATGCCCATCATCGCGGTCAGCACGAACACCAAAGGCGCCCACAGAGACAACGTGAGCGCGCCCAGACCCGCTGCCGCAACAGTCAGAATCAGCACACCGGCGATCAGGACGGAACGGACGCCGAACCGCTCCATCAGCCGCACCGTCAGTGGCGTCACCACAACCGACAATGCCGCAAGGGGCAGCATGAGCAGGCCTACTACACCGGCGTCGTAATGACCTGCTTCCTGCAGCAATTGCGGCAGTCCGAAGAAGGCAAAGTAGTAGACGCCACTGAAGACGATGAACAGCAAATAGACCAGCAGCAACGGCCTGTTCCTGCCCAGCAGGCGGAGGTCCAGGAACGGCGGCCGGAAGCGCAGCTCGCGCCAGGCGAAAAGCCCGCCGATCACAGTCGCAGCGCCCAGAAGCCACCAGCGGTAGGCCGGCATCACGTTAAGCAGCGCCATCATCGCGAGCATGAGCGAGGTGACGAATGCGAGGATGCCGGGGATGTCGGAGTCGCGGATCAGCGCCGATAGCTTGCCCGTTTCGCGGCCGGAGTCAGCTGGGGCAGCCTTGTGCACCACAATGAGTGCAACCAGCGCGATTGGCACGTTGATCGCGAACAGGGCCTGCCAGCCGACCAAGCTCACCAGCAATCCGCCCACCACCGGGCCCACCGCAGCGGCCGAGGTGTTCGCCATCTGGATCCTGCCCAGCGGCCGGGTCGACGGCAAGTTAGCGAGCTTGCTCAGTTCGGTGACCATCACGACGGCGGAGGGGTACGCCGTCGCAGTCCCGACGGCCATCAGCGCCCGGGCCACGCACACCAAAGCGAAGCTGGGAAGGAAGGGCGCGATCGCACACGTGACCGCAACCAATCCCATGCCGAAAGTGAACAAGCGGCGGGGGCCGAAGCGGTCGGCGAGCCTGCCCATGAGCGGCTGGCCGGCGGCGGACGCGAGGTAGAACGACGTGATCACCCAGGTGACGGTGGCGACGTCGAGCGCGAAATCCTCCCGCAGCACTACCAAAGCGACCGCGATCATGGACGAGTTCAGCGGGTTCAGCGCCGTCCCGAGGCTCAGCGCAGCAATTGCGAGGCCGGGCCGGGGTCTTTTGGTCGTCACCCACCCAAGTCTGCTCCATAGTTGCTTCGGGTTACGAAACGCGTTCGCGGGGCGGACGTTCGACGCGGGGCATTCGCCCTTACTCCTCGAAGTGAGTCGTGATTTTGCCCGAGGACACGGCGGCGATGATCGACCGGGCCAAATGCCGCAGCTTGATGTTCCGATTGCTCGAAGCCGTTCGCAGGATAGTGAAGGCTTCCTCTTGGCTGCAGTGGTTCTGCGCCATGATCGCGCCAACGGCCAGGTCGATCACCGTGCGCGATTGCATTGCAGCGGCAAGATCGTTCCGCGCATCGCTTAGCTGGGCGATCTTTAGCGCGAGGCGTAGCGACTTGGAGGCGTGCGATGCGAACACCTCGGCGCGTTCCACGTCATCGTCACTGAATGCATGGGTTCGCTCGGAGTAAAGGTTCAGGGCAGCGCGCGTATCTCCCTCGACCAACAGCGGCACGCTCAGTATGGACCGAAGCCCCTGATGGGAGGCGGCCTGGACATATTCCGGCCAACGGTGTTCACGAAGAAGGTCCGGGACCAACACGGAGGTCAGCTTGTCCATGGCCGTAAGACAAGGGCCTTCGAAGGTGTTTTGGAGTTCGTCCATCACCCGGGCCCGGTCGTCACTGCTGGCGGCCGTCGCGGATTTCTTGCGCCGAAGGACTGTGATGCCGCAATAAACAGGAGTCTTGCGGTGAGAGAGGCTCTCTGCCGAGAAAGAAGCGAGATCGCCGAGAAAAGCCTCGACATCTTCRCTACCCAGGACGAGATCCAGAAAATATCCGTTCTGGAGAGCTTCCTGCTCGGGGCGGGGGTTGACCATGTGGCACGTTCCTACTGACTGAAAAAGCGTCCCCAGCAGACAGCAAAGGAGCGAATATCGCCGCCCTCTGCAAAACGGTCTGAAGACACCATATCGTCCAACGATCAACGGTACAAAGTGCGGCACGACATGCATTTAGCAACAGATCCATGAACCAAACCCGACCCACTTTGTCAATCCGGGCAGGGTGTCACTTCGAACTGAAACTAAGTAGGCTTACTTTATTATCCGAGTCCGACCACCGGACGATTCGTGCAAAGGAGACATTCTGATGGGCGTTGAAGACAGCATCCGTAAGGCCGCCGAAAACGCGATGGAAGACCTGGCTGGCACGTCCGATCCCGTGGACGACCAACACGTGCCCGAGCCTGGCGCGAAGGACGACGACATCCAGGTCCACTCTTCCATCAGCGAAGGTTCAAATGCGATGGACTCCGACACGCCTGAAGAGCAGGCGCAGGCAACGTCTGGCCGTTCGTTCGCCGTGGCTGGCGACGGCGAGGCCCACGAGGAACCCGCAACCCGCACTGCCGGAGAAACTGACAGTGACATGAACCAGGACCGGGAAGGCGACCGCGACGTGCCTGCCGCATCCGGCGACGTCCCCGGACCGGCAGGCCTGCCCGACGGAACCCCGGACGAACTCCGGGCAGACCCCTCGGAAGGTGACGAGGACCCGTCGACGGGCATGGGTCGGGGCTAACTTCGGGGTGCGCTCATTGGCCCAGCTTTGTGGCTTCCTGACCCTGTTTGGGCCGAGTTCAGCCCTTCTGCACCCTGTTTGGGTTGCAAAACGGCCACTTTGGATTCAAAGAAGGTCCGGAGGCCACAGCCTTGCGCTCAGCGCGCGGGGCTGCGGGTATCGGCCTGATTACGGTCTGTAGGCTCTGGAGATGCTCCCACTTTCCACAGCCAGACTGCGGTTCCGTGAGATGACGCCTGCAGATCTTGAGGCTATGGCCCACATGCTCGGCGATCCTCAGGTCATGGCGTACTACCCCGCTCCGAAATCACGGGAAGAAGCTGCGGCTTGGATCGCTTGGAACGAGGCCAATTACGCCCGCCACGGGTACGGGTTGTGGATTCTGGAAACGCACGACGGCGGTTTTGTGGGCGACTGCGGGCTGACCTGGCAAACAGTGAATGGGCGCCGCGAACTGGAGGTCGGCTACCACGTGCGATCAGACCTCCAGGGGCGAGGCTACGCCAAGGAAGCTGCCCAAGCCTGCGTAGATTTTGCCCGGGACGAGGCTCGTGTCGACCGTCTCGTGGCCATCATCCACCCCGACAACATCGCCTCCCGCCGAGTGGCCGAGCACATCGGGATGACCCATTTGGAAGACGACCTCGCGGGTTCGATCGTTCGGAAAGTGATGGGGATTCAACTGGGCTCTGTGGCTTCCTGACGTTGTTTGGGCCGAGTTCAAGCGATCCGCGCGTCGGTGTCAGGGTCTTGTCGCGCGCCGAGCATTCCAGCGATCTTGCCTTCGAGCGCGGCAAGGGTCGCCTCCGGAAGGACGATCAGGCCGTCGAGTTCCTTGCGGGCACGCTTGTACGCCGTTTGACGTTCTGCAGGGGTAGCCGCGGAGTCTTCTGCAATGCGCAGCAGTTTCCTCGCCGTTGCCAGCCTTTGACGTTCGGGACCGGTGAAGTTGCTGTCCTTGATTCGCCTGGCCTCCCGTTCGGCCACATCAAAAGCGAGTTCGAAGCTGTGGACAGCGGCACGATACTCAGCCAGCCGGGCCGGCGTCGTTATGTCTTGGGGCGCCGCCGGGCGCAGACCATCTGCTTCCTTTTTGGCGCGCAGGAATGCGACCGTCAGAGGCTCGCGGACGTCAGTCATCAGCGGGTAGTCGATGAGCTTCCCAACGTCCAGCTCGTAGTCCAGCCACTTATGGTTCACGGCATCGTGCGTTGCCATCAAAGAAACGACTTCTGCCTGGTTGGCCTGCTCGTGCACCGCAAGCTGGTTCTTCAGCTTGTACAACTCCACCTTGCGGCGATGGCGTTCCTCACTGGCTTTCGACCACGACCTTGCCCATCCGCCGGCCATCCCGCCAATAGGGAAGATGAGCCACCAGAAGTTGCCAAGGAAGTCGAAGAAGGGTTCCACAGACTCATCCTCCCACTTCCAAGCCCACCTCGTCCGTGGGCTCAGGCTGAGCCAGCGGTGCGTGAGCATGAGAGATTCTTACTCTCAAGCTGTTTATTGATAAGCCGGTCTGTATCACTGGGTAGGCTCCTTCTGACCAGCTTTTCCCTTTGGAAGGACACACATGCCAATCACGAATGACCACAACGACGTGGCATCCGGCGCCGAATCCACTCAGCCTCTCAACGTCGTCGTTGCGGGATCCACCAGTGCCGCGGGTCAGGCCGTGGTCGGTTCGCTGGTTGCCTTGGGAGCCCGTGTGGCCGCCGTGGATCTGGACGCTGCGCGTCTTGAAGCACTCGCGGCCTCCCACGACGGTGTGGTGCCCTACACCTGCAACCTTTCGGACCCGGAATCGGTCGAGGCTCTGGCAGGTTCCGTCAGGAGCGAGTTCGGATCGGTGGATGGACTGATTCACCTCGTCGGCGGATGGCGTGGCGGCGAGGGAATCGTCGGACAGAGAGACGAGGACTGGGACGTCCTGCACACGAGTATCATGACGACGCTCCGGAACACTTCGCGTGCGTTCTACTCCGATTTGGAAGCATCGCCGCGTGGACGCCTGGCCATCGTCTCGGCTGTTGCTGCAGCCAAGCCCACAGCGTCTGGCGCCAGCTATGCCGCCATCAAGGCCGCTTCCGAAGCCTGGGTTCTCGGTGTCGCCGACGGCTTCGAGGCAGCCCAGTCCGGCCACAAGACTGAGCCCAAGGAACAGACAGCGGCCGCAGTGGTGTTCGTGGTCAAGGCCCTGCTGGACGACGCCATGAAGGCAGCTGCTCCGCACCGCAAGTTCCCGGGCTACACGCACGTCAACGAGCTTGGCGACCACGTCTCTGCTCTCTTCGCGGCCCCGGCTTCCGACCTCAACGGCGCCCGTCAGCATCTGAGCTAAGTCCCGCCGTCGTGCCCTGTCGCTAGCATGTCCGTATGGACCAGCGACTGCACTTCATTACATTTGCCACCGCAGATCTCGACCGAGCCCGTTCGTTCTACAAGGACGGGCTCGGTTGGGATCCACTCATGGACGTGCCCGGGGAGATCATCTTCTTCCAGGTCGGACCGGGCTTGATGCTTGGCCTCTTCGACGCTGAAAAGTTCGACCAAGACCTCAACAGCGCCATTTCGACGAGTAGCGACGTTCCGACGAGCAGCGTCAGCGGCGTGACGCTTTCGCATAACGTCGATAGTGCGGCCGAAGTGTCCAGCACCATGGATGCCTTAATGGCGGCTGGTGCAACTGTCCTGAAGCCCGCCCAGGCCAGCGCTTTTGGGGGCATTTTCCACGGCCACGTCAAGGATCCGAACGGCATCGTCTGGGAGATCGCGCACAACCCAGGTTGGAGAATCGACGACGACGGCACGGTGGTTTTCGGATGAGCGTCTTCCCGCCGACCTTCGCTGAGGATGTCATCAACCACGACGCACGTGCCCAGTTCGATGCTTTCCTTGATGAGCATCGGCGTGCACTTTACGAGTCACTGGACGGCCTGACGGAAGAACAAGCACGACGGCGGCTGGTCCCGTCGCGCACGACGCTGCTGGGCTTGGTCAAACACGCAACCTTCGTCGAAAAGGTGTGGTTCGATGAGGCCATCTCATGCCGGTCCCGCAGCGAAATCGGCATCCCGGCCACGCCTGACGAGTCCTTCATTCTCGAGGACACCGACACGATCGCAAGCATTCAGCAGGCACATCGCGAAGCGTGCGAGGCCTCACGGCTGGCTGCTTCGGATTTAGGGCTGGATGACCTCGTGCTCGGAAATCGACGTGGCCCGCTCCCCCTCCGCTGGGTATATCTGCACATGCTCCGGGAGCTCGCACAGCACTGCGGTCATGCGGACATTCTGCGGGAGCAAGTCACTAGCAAATAGCCGATATTTCCCGCGTTTCCTGGTTCCAAATCAGGTCGAGCAAAAAATGTCAGACCCTGGTGAGAGGGTTTATTCATGGGAAGTATTGGGGAGATGTTGGCGCGTCGGGCAGCGATGTCTGGTGCCACGTTGCGCCCCCGACGTGTTCCCCGAGCCAGCCACACCCTACCTGCCAACGGCCAAGCCGGCTGTGAAAGCCCGACTGCGGCAGTCACCGTTTTGGAGAACCTCAGGGCCATTGCGCTGCTTCGCGGCATTGAACCGCTGCCCTTCCCTGAGCGTGATGACGTCGAGCCTGTTTCCTCGGGGCTGAGCGTTTCCCCTGGGCTTATTGGTTCCAAGGGCTCCGACGATTTCCTTGGGCTTGATAGTTACAAGGGGCTTCAGGATTTCCTTGGGCCTATTGGTTCTAAGGGGCTAGACGGTGCGCCGGGAATTGAGGGTGCGCTGGCTGACAGCGTTGAGGCGTTGGAAAGCCTGCGTTCCGCCACCATGGCCGGTGCCCTGACATTCGGGTTTACCGAGGCCGCGGGATTCGCCGTGCGGCTGGAGGAGATCTCCCGGACCGTGGAATACCTGCAGGTCATCGCGGCGCACGCAGTGGAACGGACCCGCACGCAAGCCCAGCAGGCGCGGCCCTCATCCTCCGCCGGCACGGGATGGCAGACAGGCTGGACCGACCCCGGAACCACGGACCTGGACCCAGCCGGAGCTGTTGCTGGATCCGCTGCTATCTCTTCGGCAGGTGCTGTTGCTGGATCCGCCGCTTTCTCTTCGGCAGGCACTATTACCGCTGCAGACGCTGCTGCGGTGGCCGATGATGGCTACCGGAATGCCGCGGAATTCCTGCGCGCCAGCCTGCGGATCAGCAAAAGCGAAGCCAACCGCCGGCTCGCCCTGGCCTTCCAGGTCCTCCCCCGGACCGGAATCGCCGGGCAACACATCCCGGCCCGCCGTGAAATCCTGGCCCAGGCCCTCGAAACCACGCAAATACCCACCCGGTCCGCGAGCATCATCAGCGCCGCCCTGGACAAAGTACGCCTCCTCACCGACGACGACACCCTCACCCGGATGGAACACGCCCTCACCCGCACCGCCATCGAGTCCGACCCCGACTTCGTCACCAAAATGACCAAACGCTGGAACGACCAGATCGACCAGGACGGACCCGAACCGTCCGAAGAAATCCTCCGCCAACTCCAAGGCACCTTCATCCGCAAACCCCGCCACGGACTGCACCACCTGGAAATCTTCGCCACCGCCGAACAATACGAAACGCTCACCACCGCCATGAACGTCGCCACCAACCCCCGACTCACCACGGATAGTAATCCCACCGGACCGGATCTGGACCGGCGTTCCCGCCCCATGAAACTCCTCGACGGACTCGTCGGAGCCTGTGCCGTCGCGATGACCACCGGGAAACTGCCAGCCAACGGCGGACTCCGCCCCCAACTCACCCTCACCATCGACGAACGCGACCTCTTCAAACGACGCACCGACCACTCCCGGCTCAGCTCCGGCACCGCGACCTTCACCGGCCCGATGCACCCCACCACCATCCGCAAAATCGCCTGCGACGCCGACATTCTCCCCGTCCTGCTCGGCAGCGACTCCCGCGTCCTGGACATCGGCCGCACCACCCGGATCTTCCCGCCCCACATCCGCAAAGCCATCACCGCCCGGGACGGCGGCTGCGCGTTCCCCGACTGCACCATGCCCGCCCCCTGGTGCGAAGCCCACCACATCACCTACTGGTCACACGGCGGCACCACCTCCACCGAGAACGGCACGCTTCTCTGCAGCCACCACCACCACGTCATCCACAAGGAACAGTGGCGGATCGACATGACCACCGGCGTGCCCTGGTTCACCCCACCACCACACATCGACCCCCACCAAACACCACGACGCAACCACCACCACACACCCCTCAGAACGTGAGAGGTCGTGGTTGGGTCTTGAAATGCTGCCTATATGCCTGCCGTGAACTTGGCCTCAACAAACTTCAGTAGCGGACGGGAGTTCGTGCAGATCAGGTACACCAACGTGCCCGCAACAAACAGGATCGGCCATGCAGTGGTGAAGGGTGCTCAACGCCCCAACACAGGATGCAGATGTTCACTCTCAATCGCGACGTGGGCTTGAACCGCCCCTGCCTCAAGGGCATCGGAAACGGGGGCGCCCCGCAGTGTCGCAGCAAGGAAACCAGCCATGAACGCATCCCCGGCGCCGTTCGTATCCACCACGTCCGCGGGAACTGCGGGAACCTCATGCTGGGTGCCGTCCGCTTCCAGGGCGACAGCACCTTCCGCCCCGAGTGTGCAGACAGCCAAGCGAGGCCCGCGCGCAAGGCAGGAATGCATCAGCGCCCACGGATCATCCGTCCTGTCGTCATTCATGAACACCACGCCGGCCGCCCTCAGGAACGGTTCATGGAAGGCCGAGGATCCGTCGTAATCATGAAGGTCCACCCATATAGGCGTCTCGTGAACCTCTTCGCGCTCCAGCAGCAGCACGCCAAATTCACTGAGGTCGATCACGGCGAGATCAGCGCCAGCAACCACGGCAGCCGCCGTCGCAAGATCCTCCTCCGCCGGGGCGGAAGGCACCGAGACGTAGAGAGATACCCGGCTGCCGTCGTCGGTCATGAGATTGACGTGACGCTCAGTCCGGTCGGAGGCAATCCTTTCTACGGTGACGCCAGCATTGGTGAGTGCGCGGAGGACCCGCCCGCCGTCGTCGTCCTCCCCCAGTGGCGAGCACAAGCGCACGCCGATGCCCAGATCCGCGAGGTGCACCGCTTTCCCCGCCGACGTTCCGCCGACCGTCTCCCAGGCGCGTCGCGCGAACTGCATGTGCGGAACGGGCTCGGGGAGGTGGTCCAGGAGGATGAGCTGGTTCCACGAGGCCGGGCCGCAGACGGCAACGCTCGGAGTAGCAGGCATGCGACTATCCAAGCACGGTCCAGGACCCCGTTCCCGGAAACAAACCGGCAAGTCCAAAACCGTTGACACGTGACCAAATGGTCACCTATTCTGAAGCCATGGACGCCGTGTTCAAAGCACTGGCAGACCCCACCCGGCGGGAGCTGCTCGATGAGCTGTTCCGTGAGGATGGGCAGACCCTCACCGCCCTCGGAGCCCGGTTCGAGATGACCCGCTTCGGYATCGCCAAACACCTGAAGTTGTTGGAGGATGCCGGACTGGTGGTCACGCGCCGCCGAGGACGCGAAAAGCTGCATTTCCTGAACCCCGTCCCCATTAGGCTCATCCACGATCGCTGGGTGAGCAAATACGCAGAACCATGGGCCGCTGCACTCAGCGACCTCAAATCCAGATTGGAAAGTCCCATGGAAAAGATCTTCGAGATTTACATCAAAACCACTCCGGAACGGCTCTGGGAAGCCATCACCAACAGTGAAATCCGGAGCAAATACCAGTTCGGGAACACGTTCACGGCGGACTGGACTCCTGGCGGCCGGTTTGAAATGCGGAACGTCAAAGCGGACGAGCCCCTGGGCGAGGGCGAGAACATCGAAGTCGATCCCCCGCGGCGGCTCGTCCAGACGATGCAGGCATTGTGGGGCGAGGACGTCAAAGCTGAAGGAACGTCGCGGATCACCTGGGAAATCGAACCCGTGGGCGATTCGTGCCACCTCACCGTCACGCACGATCAGCTCCGCGAAGGCGCCAACGAGCAGCTGTACGGCGGCTGGCCCATGATCCTCTCCGGACTCAAGACGTGGCTCGAAACAGGCGAAACACTGACAACGCCCGGCTCGCTCATGTACGCCTAGGCACCCTAGACCACGACGACGGCGGGACCTCCCCGCCGTCGTCGTCGCTACTTGTTGTCTCCCGCCAATTAGGCGACGGGAGCGGCGAGCTCCTCTTCCGAGAGCCAGGCCGCCTGCATGGTGCCCAGCAGGTGCGGCGCGAAGTCTTCGCCGATTTCCAGCACCACGCGGCACCGCGCACCGCGCTGGTCTGGGAACCCGAGGTATTGCCCCCGGAGATCGCACACGGTCTGGCCGCGGCTGGGACCGTTTGTTGTGTCGACCTCCACGCGAACGGTGGGCGCCACAGTCAACTCCACTCCCCTGACGGCAATGGCAGCAGCCAGGGGATCGTGCATTGCTGAACAAGCCCGCCCGAAGATGTCCACATAGAAGCCGAAGTAGTAGCCAAGCATCTCGCCGAGTGCCTGCGAAACAGGGTGCTCGGATGCCAGCAACTCTTGGCGATGGGTCTCCTCCAGGACGTTGGTCATGGTGACGTCCAGCGGTACCAGCGTCACGTTCCAATCGGCAGCGAGGACTTCCGCCGCAGCCTCGGGGTCGTTGGCGATGTTGGCTTCCGCCACGGGCGTGATGTTTCCCGGGGCCAGGGCCGCACCGCCCATGATGGTGATTTCGGCGATGAGCTCCGGCAGCCTTGGCTCCAGCCGGAGGGCTTCGGCGATGTTGGTCAGCGGCCCGATTGCCACAATGCGAAGTTCCCCAGCATGCTTGCGTGCCAGCTGCACTAGCAGTTCAGCAGCCGTTGCCTCAATGGGCTCACGATCCGACGGAGCCAACTCCACCCCGCCGATTCCGTTGTCGCCATGGACATGCGGCGCACCACCATGGAAGCTGCCGACCTGCGGATCGTGTGCGCCGATCGCTACGGGGATGTCCGGATGCCCGGCCAGTTTCAGCAGGTCCAGGGTGTTCCGGGCGCCGCCGGCGGCACTGATATTGCCGCTCACGGTGCCGATGCCCACGAGTTCCGCGCGCGGAGTTGCGAGCAGGTAGGCCAAGGCGAGGGCGTCGTCGATTCCCGTATCGCAGTCGAGGTAGAAGGGGGCGGCAGTGCGCTGGGTGGTCATGGTCTCTCGTTTCAGGATGTAGCGGGGTGCTGTGAAGAAGTGCTGGGCGGACGCGCGGTGCCGCGTGCCGCCGTCGGGCGTTAGATCTTTTCGCCCTTCGGAGCTGTTATGAACAGGCTGACGAGGAAGGCGAGGACGGTGATGGACACCGAAATCCAGAGCGCCGCCGAGTACCCGGCAGCAGTGCCCTGACCAGCGAACGGGGCAACAACCACGACGCCGAGGCTCGCCCCGATGCCGAATGAGGCGCCGTTGATTCCCGGCAGTGCGGCCGGTGCTTCCTTGGGCGAGAGCAGGACGGACAGGCCGTTGATCGCGGTAAGGAAGAAGCCGTTGTAGAAAATGCCCAAGGCTGCGATGGCGATGAGGACGGCTACTTGGTTGTCGGCGAACAATGCAGCAGCAATGGCGCAGACCAGGCTCGTGGCCGTGCCGACGCGGACGGTCTTGATCCAGCCACGGCGGTCGGCAATCCAGCCGGCGAGCGGTGCCGCGAACACGCCGATCAATGCTGCCGGGGTCAGGAACAGCAGCGCTGCGACCGAAGCCGGCAGGCCGAAGCCGTTTTCCTTGTCCTGGCTGAGTAGCACCACGGTGAAGTTGATAATGGCGAAGATTCCCGCGAGCGTCAGCACAGTGGTGGCGATGACCGGCCACACCTGGCGCGAACGGAGGTGGTGGACGGCGACCAGGGGCGTGGAGCGCTTCTTCTCGATGAGCCAGAATGCGGTGAAGGAAGCGATGCTGCCAGCCAGCAGGCCCAGTGCGGCAGGTGAGGTCCAGCCGGCAGAAGAGCCCGTGGAGACGAAGTAGGTGATAAAGACCAGGAACACGGACAGGGAACCTGCACCCCACCAGTCCATCCGGCCCGGAGCGACAGCGGATTTCCCGCCGGGGACAATCTTGATGACGCAGACGACGGCGATCGCGGCCAGGGCGAGGACGGCAACGAAGATCGACTGGAAGCCGAGCGTTTCAGCCATGAGCCCACCAAAGTAGCCATCTACGCCGCCAACACCGCCGTTGATGGCGGCGATGATGCCGATGGACGTGCCGAAGAGGCGGGCAGGCAAGTATTCGTTGAGCACGATGTAGGAGAGCGCGAAGATGGCGCTCGAGACGCCCTGCATGAAACGGCCAGTCACCAGCAGCGGCAGGTTCGGGGCGAAGATGCACAGCACAGTTCCAGCGCCCATGATGGCCAGGACCAACAGCAGTGCCGTTCGGCGGCCAATGAAGTCGCTCCAGCGTCCAATCACGGGTCCGGAGATGGCGCCGGCCAGGAAGAACATCGACTGAACCTGCGCCACAGCCTCGGGCGTCTCGCCAAAGAAGGAGCCGATGTGCGGGAGTGCCGGGGTGATCATGCTGGCGTTGAGCTGAAACGACAGCACAGCCAGAACCAGCGTCGTGATCAGCAGGACGGCGGCCCGGCCGCCGGGGCGGGTGTCCGGCGTCGCTTCTATGGTTTCGGAAGACTGCGTCTCTACCGCTGTGTTGGGGATATTCACATCAAACTCCTTTGTCCGAGGGCGCAGGCGGCGCCACGAGATGTGAGTTGTTATACAAGCATGTATTACGAGCTTGTGCAACCTATCACATTTTTCGGGTACAGTGTCCGTAACCAAACCCAAGCGAGGCACCCTTGACCGACAATGCCGTCCAGTTCCTGTCCCGACCCATTGCGCCCCAACCCGGCCAGCCCTTGCGCGTTGCGGCATACTCACGCATAGCCGAGGCAATCAGGACCAAGCTCCTCCCTCCGGGCTCATTACTCCCAACCGAGACCGAACTGGGCGTCATGATGGATGTCAGCCGCACCGTGATCCGGGAAGCGCTGATGCTGCTGGAGGAAGACGGACTCACCAGGGCGCGGCGGGGAGTCGGACGATTCGTAGCCGATTCACTGCCCCGGATTGGCATCGAACACATCCGCCCGTTCGATCAACTCCTTGGCGGGCCGGACCAGGACATCCAGGTCAAACGCGTTGCTGCGATCAAGCAGCCAGCCTCGGAATTCGTGGCCCCCGGAATCGGCGTGGAGCCTGGCCAGGACGTCTGGTTTTGGGAAAGCGTACTGATCCGCAATGGCGAGCCTGTGGCCCACCTGCAGGAAAACGTGGCTCAATCCATCCCTGAAGCCGAGGCACTCGCAGAAGCAGCCGAAGCTCCCACCCTTTCGGCTTCGACGCTTTTGGAGGTCCTCAGCGGGCTTCCGGGGGCGTCACTTGGGCCTGGCGAATGCGAAATCAGTCTGAGTACGGCCGGTCCCAGCCGCGCAAAGTTGCTGGATCTTCGCCCGTCCGAGCCGGTTCTGGTCCTCACTCAATACGTCCGCAGCAAGGGCTCCCCGTTCTACCTGGCCAAATGCCTCGTGGCCGCCAAGGCCGGTCACCTCTCCGTCATCCAGTCCTCCTGAATCCTCCCGAAAAGGTCCTTCCATGAGCTCCTCCCCTCAATCCTCCGCGCCCATTTTGCTGCCCGCGCTTACGGTCGTAGGCAGCATCAACCTCGACATCACGGCTACCGCCAGCCGCCTCCCGACGCCGGGCGAAACCGTGGGCGGCGCCATCCTCCGTCAGCAGCCCGGCGGCAAGGGCGCCAACCAGGCCGTGGCCGCAGCCCGGCTCGCTGGCGCTTCCCGCATGGTGGGGGCAGTTGGCCGGGACGAAGCAGGCCGGAGCCTCCTGGACGCCATGGCGAGTGCCGGCGTCGACGTCCAGGACATCGCGCAGGTGAATGCCGCGACAGGAACTGCGCTGGTGCTTGTGGACAGCGAAGGCGAGAACCAGATTGTTGTGTGCCCGGGCGCGAACGCCGACGTGTCCGTGGAGGGAGTCTCCTTCGCGGAGGAAGAAGCAGTCCTCTGCCAACTCGAAGTTGACCAGGACGTGGTGCTGGAAGCCGCCCGCCGGACCAAAGGCTACTTTGCCCTCAACGCAGCGCCTGCTGCGCCCATCATTCCGGAGCTCCTGGAACGCTGCGACCTGGTGATCGTGAACGAGACCGAGTACGCCCTGATCCCGGCACTTCGCACTGCCCCCCTCGTTGCCGTGACGTACGGCGGCGAGGGCTCGGCGATCTTTGAGCACGGCGAACGCGTGGCCGAAGCTCCTGCCGTTCGGGTCACGGATATCGCCAACACCATCGGAGCCGGCGATGCTTTCTGCGCCGCCTTGGTCCTGGCCCTCCGCTCCGGACTTGAGTACAGCCATGCCCTGGCTGTGGCCAACGCCGTCGGTGCGGATGCTGTCCGGGATGCTTCGTCACAGCCTGCCCTGAAGCCTTTGGAGCACTACGTTGAAGCGACGCGCTCCTCTGTCGCGGCCTGAGCTATTGCACTTCAGTGGCCTTCGATTGGGGGGTGCTACGATTGCTACGGAGGCCAATCATGACAACAATTCCACACCGTGAACTGCGCAATCAGAGCAGCAAGATCCTGGAGCGGGTCAAGAACGGCGAAATCATCGATGTCACCAATAATGGTGAAGTGGCCGCAACACTGATTCCGCCGTCAGCTTCGCCCTTTGAACGCTTGCTCCAAGCTGGAAGCGTACGGCCAGCCACAACGAGTCCCGTTGACTTCAAAATTCTTTCGCGCGTCGCAAGTGAGATGGATACCGCCGGCATTTTGGCGGACCTGCGCGGCGACCGGTGATCGTTTATGTCGACACTTCAGCCGTACTAAAACTCGTAGTGGAAGAGCGGGAGTCAGCAATAGCAGCCGCCCATCTTTCGGACATAACGGCTGCCGGAGGGCATCTTGTTGCTTCCATGCTCTTATACACGGAACTCCATTGCGCCGCTCGTCGCCGGGACTTGCCGTTCGAAGTGGTTAATAGCGTCCTCGCCGGCATCAATCTGGTCGATGTGACGCGGTCCGATCTCATGTATGCCGCGGCCTCGCCCCGGCGACTTCGGAGCGCTGATGCAATCCACCTTGCTACCGCCATCAGGCTCCAAGTCGACAGCTTGGTTGCGTACGATGCGGAACTACTCCTGGCCGGAGTGGAGTCCGGGCTTACGACATCGTCTCCAGGGTCCTGACCAAAGCGGTTTAGCCCACGATCCGGAACTCGTCGAACTCCCCCGTGGCATCGGAAACCTCGAATTCAATGTTCTCGATACGACCAGGTGCCCGTGGTGAATGGAGCCAACTCACCAGCGCCTCGGTACCGGCTACCGATCCCTCGGCGACCACCTGCACGGATCCGTCGCGATTGTTCCTGACGGTCCCCCTCAGCATGAGCTCATCCGCTTTGCGAGCAGTCCAGTAGCGGAATCCCACGCCCTGGACCACGCCCGTGATGCGGGCTGTGACTCTTAGCGTCTCATCGCCGTAGCGGTTTTCCAGCGAGTCAGTCATGGACCAAATCTAGCTGCGCGCACCCGTGATGCCGAGTGCTTGACCCACGAAACCCGCCCTTGTCCGCTCTCCTCACCGTACAAGAGCGAGTGGAGCGAACAAGGGCGGGCCTGGTGAACGGCTGGGACTAGGTCAGCCCACCACGATGTCGTGCGTCGCGTGGTCGTACGTGAAGGTGACCGGGCCGCCGTCGTGGTTCAACTCGTGGTTGGCACCATCGCGGACTCCGAACGCGCCATAGTTCTCATCCCATGAACGGTTCAGCGCGATCTTGTACGTATAGAAACCGGCCGGCAGTTCAGCCGTCAGCGTCCACAGCTGAACCAGCGGGTTGAACTCCATCTGGACTTCGTCGTACTGGGGAGCCCAGTCTTCCGGAGCGCCCAGGATCTTGTT
Organism: Paenarthrobacter sp. RAF54_2; assembly: GCF_052113945.1. Taxonomy (NCBI): domain Bacteria; kingdom Bacillati; phylum Actinomycetota; class Actinomycetes; order Micrococcales; family Micrococcaceae; genus Paenarthrobacter; species Paenarthrobacter sp. RAF54_2. The sequence goes on along the minus strand of NZ_JBFRDV010000001.1, from coordinate 53,024 downwards.
GAAGTCACCCGCGATCGCGACGGCGTCCGGCTGCGGCAGGGTCTCGACGGCGGGAGCCGCCGCTGCCTTCGCAGGAGCCTTCCGTGTGGAAGCCTTCTTCGCGGCCGGCGCAGCCTTGGTGGCGGTCGCTTTAGTAGCGGCAGCCTTCGGCGCAGACACCTTCGCGGCAGCTACCTTCGGTTCTGCGGCAGCCTTCGGAGCTGCAGCCTTCTTCGACGTTGCCGCACGCTTCGTCTTGGCCTTTGCGGGCGGGGCCGTAGGCACGGGAACATCGGCTGGTACCGGTGTTCCGGCGTCGAGGGCCTCGGCGAAAGCCGAAACGTCAGGGAAGGCGACCGTCGCCCGCAGTCCGTCGTCCGGGATGGTCCATCCCGAACGCCCCTTGACCAGCCAGCCGGCCTTGACCAGCTTTGCCGATGCCGACGTCAGGGTTTTGTGGCCGCGGGGAATGCCCCCACTGAGAAGTTCAGCCTCATGGTCGTTGAAAGGAACGCGTCCGATGGCCTCTGCCAGGACTTCCCCTGCGTTCAGCGAGGCTCCAGACCATACGCCCTCAGCGAGGATGTCCAGTACGGCCTTCAGACGAAGGTTGGTGTTCTCGGCGGTGTTGGCGCCCATGCTTCTCCTTCTACGGTGAATAATCCCTTGCAGTTTGCCAATGAATTGTTAATTCGCGCGACTGATATTGGTAAACACCGTGTGTCGTGACCGAGTGTGACATTCCCGGGGCCGGAAGTGATCGACGGGTCTCGCCTTTAGCACCAATTCAGGGTTTATTGGCCCGGCACGGACGCCTTGACCCACTCCGTCACTTCATCCAGCAATACAGCTTTCCGGGCGTCGCTGGCGAACGAAGAACGGATCGAATTTGCCGCCAAAGTGGCCTGCTCCGGAACCGAGAAGTCAAGGACCTTGGCCAACTGCTCGAAGTTGTCGTCCACATAGCCGCCAAAGTAGGCAGGGTCGTCCGAGTTCACGCAAACGTTCAAACCGATGGCAAGCATCTCCGGCAGTGGGTGGTCAGCCAGCTTGTCCACCGTACGCAGGCGAACGTTGGATAGCGGGCAAACAGTCAGGGGCACCTGCTCCGCGACGAGCCGCTGCACCACTTCCGTGTCTTCCATGCAGCGGATACCGTGATCGATCCTCTCCACATGCAGCACGTCCAGGGCCTCGGTGATGTAGGCGGCCGGCCCTTCCTCGCCCGCGTGGGCGATCCTTCGCAACCCGGCGTCACCGGCACGCTGGTAGAGTCGCTCAAATTTCGACGGCGGATTGCCCACCTCTGCTGAGTCCAGCCCAATGCCGACGATGGGGGCGTGCATCGCGAGCAACTGGTCCAGCACTTCAATCGCGGAGTCCTGGGACATGTCCCTGAGGAAGGCCGCTATCAGGAGTGTCGAAACGCCGAAGTCTTCCTCCGACGTCGCCAGCGCATTCGCGACACCGTTGACGCACACCTCAAGCGGGACACCCCTGGACACATGCGCCTGGGGATCCATCATGATCTCCGCGTGGCGCACTCCCCCGGCTGCGGCGCGCTGAAGATAAGCGCGGGTCATGTCGGTGAAGTCCTGCTCGGTTTGCAGGACGGCCATGTTGGCGTAGTACAGGTCAAGGAAGGACTGCAGATCGGTAAATTCGTACTTCTCACGCAGTTCTTCGATGTCCTCATACGGCAGTTCGATGCCGTTGCGTTCGGCCAGGGCAAAGATCAGCTCTGGCTGGAGAGTCCCTTCGATGTGCAGGTGCAGTTCGGCAACCGGGGGCGCCGTCGTCGTCGTTTTCTCGCCAAAAGTTTCCACTCGACAACTCTAGGCCCCATATCCGCACGTGTCCCGGAGCACTCAACTTGGTTCTTCGCCGCGGGACCCCCAAACTGAAAGGATGCAGACTTTCCTCCCTTTCGCCGATTTCCGTGAGAGCGCCGCGGCGCTCGACACCTCAAGGCTCGGCAAACAGCGCGTCGAAGCCCTCCAGGTCCTCCGCGCACTGGTCATCCCGGAGTACGGTTGGCAGCAGCACCCGGCCGTCCGTATGTGGATGGGCCACGTCCCCGCCCTCACCATGTACGGCCTGGCAATGGCCGACGAGTGGATCCAGCGCGGCCACCCGGACAACACCCGCAACAACATCGCGGAGTTCGCACCCCAGGCTGCACACCCGGATTACGCCTCCCGGATCATCATGCCGCCGTGGCTGGGCTACGAGGACCTGCACCTCAGCCACCGCTCCAAGCTCATTGGCAAGGACCCCAAGTTCTACGGACCGCTCTTCCCGGGCGTCGAAGAAAAGCTCGAATACATCTGGCCCGAGCCCAAGCACGAATTCCACCCCGCAGACCCCGAAGAGGACCGTCTCTGGATCCTGCGGGCCAATGTGGAAGACATCCGCCCGGAACAGCTCACCACTGTGAGCATGCCTCCTCACGGCAAGGCCAAGGCTGCCGCAGATTCAGAATCCGGCGAGTACCAATTTGTGTACGCGGAAGAGAAGTCCCGCCGCCAACTCAAAGGCCCCAAGAAGCGTCCTGCCAAGGTACTGGAGAAGAAGCCCACGCGGAAACGCCAAGCCCAGGAAGCTGCGTTCAATACTCTTCCCGGCAAGACCGAGATCGCCGTCCCGTTCGACGGCGGCCAGATCTTCGCCGTCGGGCTGGTCCAGGGACGGCCTATCACGGTTGAGGGTAAGTTCGCCCGGAACTTCGAAGTCACTGACGTGGTCAAGCGCTCCGATTTCGACTACCCGGCACTGCTGCAGGATCCGCGGGTCTTCTTCCCGATCCCCGCACCGGCACAGTAACCGCAGCCCGCAAAGTAACGGCGAGAGAGGGCCATGGATTTCCAGCACATCATCGAAGAAGTCGGCCGGTACATGGACTTCGCCGGCGTGGCAGTCATGGTGGTTGGGGCGCTGGTTTCCATCCCGCTCGCTTTGCGCGGGTACCAACCCAAACGGGCTAGCGGCCTCGCCCCGTTTTCTCCCTACCGCGCCTACCGGCAATTGCTGGGACGGTCCATCCTCCTGGGCCTTGAGCTCCTGGTGGCCGCCGACATCATTCGGACAGTCGCTGTGACGCCCACGTTTGAGAGCGTGGGCGTCCTGGCGATCATCGTGCTGATCCGGACGTTCCTGAGCTTCTCGCTTGAGTTGGAGATCACTGGCCGCTGGCCGTGGCAGAAGGAAAAGGACCACGACGGCGGCAGTTCAGTTCCGGATGGCTCGTCGGTTCCGTCGTAGTCACTCCGTCGTAGCTTGCTCCGCTGTCAAAACCCGCCCTTGTTCGCCCATCATCCCGTAGTACGGCATGACAGGCGAACAAGGTGGGGTTTCGTCGGCTGCGGCTGGCTACTTCCCGAGCCCTGCCCGACGAAGTGCCTCGGCCATAGCTGTGTTGGCGGGAGCTTCAGACTGCTGCGGCTTGCCCTGGCGACGGTCACCCTGACCCGGCTGACCACCACCGCGCTGGCCCGGCTGCCCACCACCGCGTTGGCCCGGCTGACCACCCCCACGCTGACCCGGCTGACCACCTGAGCGCTGCCCTCCAGCAGTTCGTGCGCGCTGGTCGCCTCCGCCAGGGTTACCTCCACCCGAAGCACGCCCGCCGGAGCCGCGGCCGCCCGCAGTGCCGGGTTCGTCGTCGAGCCTTAAGGTCAGGGAGATGCGCTTTCGTTCGGGATCGGCCTCAAGTACCTTGACCCGCACTACCTGTCCGGATTTCACGATCTCGCGGGGGTCCGAGACGAATTTGTTGGACAGCGCGGACACGTGGACCAGACCGTCCTGGTGCACTCCGACGTCCACGAAAGCACCGAACGCGGCAACGTTGGTAACTGTGCCTTCCAGGATCATGCCCGGCTTGAGGTCGGAGATCTTTTCAATCCCCTCCGAGAACGATGCTGCCTTGAACGCAGGACGGGGGTCGCGGCCAGGCTTCTCAAGCTCGGTCATGATGTCCTTGACGGTCGGCAGGCCGAACGTGCCGTCCACGAATGTCTGCGGATCCAGTGAAGTGGTGGGCCCTTCGCCAGCCGCGACGAGGATCTTGCGGGCAACGGAGTAGGCCTCGGGGTGCACGCTGGAAGCATCCAACGGCTCCGCTCCCCCGGTGATCCGGAGGAAGCCGGCGCACTGCTCGAATGCCTTCGCTCCCAGCCGGGGCACCTTCTTGAGGTCGCTCCGCTTGGCGAACGGCCCATTCTCGTTGCGGTACGCCACAATGTTTTCGCTCAGCAACGGTCCGACGCCGGCCACACGGCTCAACAGCGCGGGGGACGCTGTGTTGACGTCCACGCCCACGGCATTCACGCAGTCTTCCACCACAGCGTCCAGTGAGCGGTCCAACTTGGCGGCGGTGACGTCGTGCTGGTACTGGCCCACACCAATGGACTTGGGTTCGATCTTCACCAATTCGGCCAGCGGATCCTGAAGCCGGCGCGCAATGGAGACAGCGCCGCGGAGTGAGACGTCCATGCCGGGGAGCTCGGAAGCTGCCAGGGCCGACGCGGAGTACACGGAAGCACCGGCCTCGGAAACAACCAGTTTCTGGACACCCTTGGAGCCTGCGGCCTCAAGGGACTTAATGAGCTCGGTGGCCAGCTTGTCCGTTTCCCGCGACGCCGTGCCGTTGCCGATCGCCACGAGTTCCACGTTGTACTGCTTGGCGAGGCGGCCGAGAGTGGACAACGCCTCGTCCCATTTCTTCGCCGGCGCATGAGGATAGATGGTGTCCGTGGCAACCACCTTGCCGGTGCCATCCACCACCGCCACCTTAACTCCGGTGCGGAGTCCCGGGTCCAGTCCAAGCGTCGAGCGGTTGCCGGCAGGCGCAGCGAGCAAGACATCACGCAAGTTCGCGGCGAAGACCCGAACAGCTTCATCCTCGGCGTCTGCAAACATGCGTCCGCGAAGATCCGTGGTGAGGCGGTCCAGGATGCGACCGCGCCAGGCGAGCTGGGCAGTCTGGGTGAGCCAGAGGTCGGCGGGACGGCCGTGGTTGGCGACCCCAAGGCACTTGGCCACAGCGTTCTCGTAGCGGCCGCGGGCGGCGGCCAGGGCGTCGTCGTCGGCGGGGTCTGCTTCGGCGAGATCCAGCTCAAGTACGCCGTCCTTTTCACCCCGCAACAAGGCGAGCACCCGGTGCGACGGCATTCCGGACGGGACTTGCGTGAACTCGAAGTAATCCTTGAACTTCYGGCCTTCGGCCTCCATGCCCTTCTTGACACGGGAGACCATGCGCCCCTGCTTCCAGAGCCGCTCACGCAGGTCCTCGGCCAGGTCAGGGTCCTGGGCGACGCGCTCCACCAGGATCGCGCGGGCGCCTGCGAGCGCGGCGGCAGAATCCTCAATGGAGTGTTCGGCGTTGAGGTACTTGGCGGCTTCTGTTTCGGGGTCCAGCTGTGGGTTGGCGAGCAGGACGTCGGCCAGCGGCTCCAGCCCGGCTTCGCGGGCAATCTGTGCCTTGGTTCGGCGCTTGGACTTGAAGGGGAGGTAGATATCCTCCAGCCGCGCCTTGGTGTCAGCACCGACGACGGCGGCTTCCAGTTCCGGGGTCAGCTTGCCTTGGGCTGCTATCGCCTCGAGAACGGTCCTGCGCCGCTCTTCCAGCTCACGCAGGTACCGGAGGCGTTCCTCAAGATCGCGCAGTTGAGTGTCATCGAGCGTCCCGGTGACTTCCTTACGGTAGCGGGCGATGAAGGGAACGGTGGATCCGGCGTCGAGCAGTTCCACCGCGGCCTTGACCTGCCAGGCCTTCACGCCGAGTTCGTTGGCGATGAGTTGATGGATGGCAGAATCGGCTGACTGGTGCTGGAGAGATTGAGTCACCCTGACAGTTTGCCTCACATGACCGACAGTTTTCAGGTCCAGGTTCCGGAAAGCCTATGCCGGGAGCGCTGTTAGTGCTGTAGTTGGAGCATGCAGGAACTGCTCATCATCCTTCAGGACGGGTTTGTTTCCGATGACGTGAGCGTGACCGTCAACGGCAAGGAAGCTGTGTCCGAACGGGATGTGTCTACCAAGATGCTGTTGGGAATGGCCGACGAAATCACGGTGGAGCTGCCGGCGAAAGGCGCCACGGTGGGAGTTGAAGTCCGCAGCAGAAAGCTCAGCGCAACGAAAAAGCTCGCTGGTAAACCCAGGAGCCTGATTGTCTCCATAGAGGATGACGAACTCGTGCTGCGCGAAGGAACGGGCCGCGAGGCGTTCCTCTGACGGGGAGCGCTTCGCGGCGGCTGGATTACCTGGATTACTGGATTACCTGGATTACAGCGGGCTGGTTGGCCGCTAGTGGGACATGTGCTCCTTGGAGGAGATGTGCTCCACCATTTCGCCCACGCGCTGTTCTGCGTAGTGGTTGCGGGCAATATCTCCCTGGCTGATGATGCCTACCAGCTTGTGATCCTTGATGACGGGAAGACGGCGAACCTGATGCTCTTCCATCATGTTGATGGCTTCGTCAACGTTGGCATCAGCGTCAATCCAGTACGGCTTACCGGTGGCGAGTTCGCTTGCCCGGACTTCGCGCGCGTCCCTTCCCTCGGCCAGACACTTGACCACGATGTCGCGGTCAGTGATGAAGCCGGTCAGCCTGCCGTCATTGCCGCAGATGGGAAGTGAACCGCAGTCCAAGTCCCTCATCATGCGGGCGGCGTCCTGAAGAGTCTGGTCCTCCGGAATGCACTGGGCATCCGTCGTCATGAATTCACGTACGACACTCATGGGTCCTCCTTCATCGAATGGGGTTCATCGACGCGGGGTCCTTCGGCTCCGACGCCGATGTTGCCAGCCTACGCTTGGCTGCTGCGGCTGACTAGGCGATCCGGCAGGTTGCCGCGCAGAAAATTTAGATGCCTCCCTAGATATAATCCATTYGGTGGAGTATTCTCGTTTTGGGTTACACACGGCTTCTGGGCATGGCCACTTTCACCCCCTTTGGGACTCCTCACATGCATCGCCCCGCCCTGAACCGTCATGCCGTCCATCTGGTCATCCTGTGATGGACGAACGCATATTGACTGCTTACAGAGCGAGAAAGATCCTCACATGGACACCCCCAACGTCCCCGGCACCCACTACAACCCTGTCCCCAGCAACCCCACTGACATCCCGTTCCCTCCTTCTTCTTCTGGGCCGCACGCTTCTGGACCCCACGCTTTTGGGGCCCAGCCCAGCACGTTGACATGGCCCTCCGAAGACTGGTGGAGGTGCTGGCGCTCCGCTCCCGTGAGCGGCCGCTATGAAGGCAACCAGGCAGGCAATGGCCCTGTCGGCAGTGCGCTGGATCTCCGCTTGGATGTCGATCCCCGTCAGGGCGTGGAATCCCCGGTGCTGAACAAAGTCAGCGGCGATCTATACAGCACCCGCTGGGTTAAAACCGGTGGCGTCAACCAACTCGTGAAGACCTACGTGGAGTCCTGGATTGTGGATACCCCAGTGGTCACCATGACCCGCGCAGATGCACACATCACGGGAACCGTCCGCTTCTGGAAAGGGACGCATCCTGCCTCAACGGTGGAAATCACCGTCTCCTGGTCCCACGGCGCAATCACTGGCGCAGTGGTCACGTTCACGGCCGGCGGCGTTGCCGGGCAGCCATACGCATGTGCCTACCGTTCGGGCTGTTTCCGCGATATGAACCTTGAGCTCGACTACTGCACGTCCGTGGACGTCGAACCCAAAGCGCCCGTCTACAGCACCCACTTACACAACAACCGCCCTGCGGACCTGGCGAACCGGACCATCACCATCGAGTCCGCGTACCGCGACGCGGGCGTCGCCGTCACCATCGATCCGGTCCATACGGTGATCGATGACAGTGCTGCCGGCTTCGCCTCGTGGAACGTCGGCGAACTTCACGATGCCATGGAGACCTCCTTCGGCAAGTTCAACTCCGGATGGCCTGCCTGGAACCTTTGGGGCGTGCAGGCAGGTCTCTTCGACACCGCCGGAGTTGGGGGCATTATGTTCGACGCCGCTGCGGGCTTTGGCGGCGCGGGTCGCGGCCCTGATCGCCAGGGTTTTGCAGTTTTCCGCAACCACTCCTGGTTCACGAACCTGGTCTCCAATCCCACCACGCAGGACCAGGCTTGGGCGATGCGCCACTTCCTGTACACGTGGGTCCACGAGGCAGGGCACGCTTTCAACTTCCTGCATGCGTGGGACAAGGCGAGGCCGGATTCCTTGTCGTGGATGAACTACGACTGGAAATACGATCAGCGCAACGGCACGGATACCTTCTGGGGCAACTTCCGGTTCAGATTCGACGACGACGAACTGCTCCACATGCGCCATGGCGACCGTGCATCCGTGATTATGGGCGGAGACCCGTGGGCTTCCGGTGGGCATCTGGAATCCCCTGCCGGCGCCATGACCGTCTCCGGACCGGGCAGCGATATTGAACTGACCCTCTCAGCCAAGAGCCACTTCGACTACATGGAGCCTGTGTCCATCGAATTCCGCTTACGGAACACCAGCGATGTACCTGTAGTCGTGGATGGCCGCCTGGATCCCAGGTTCGGGAACACCACCGTATACGTGCAGAAGCCGGACGGAACGGTGGTGCTGCACGAATCCGTGGTCTGCTTCTACGGCCTCCCTGAACCGGTGACCTTGGAACCAGCCGCCGGCGTCACGAGCGATGGCAGCGACCGTTACAGCCAACTGGTCCAGCTGGCATTTGGAGTGCAGGGCTTCGCTTTCGATGAGCCCGGCCAGTACCTGGTCCGCGCCATCTATTCCACCGAGGGCATCGTCCAGGCGTCCAACACCTTGCCATTGCGGGTCGGCTTCCCGATCACACGGGAGGAGGACCGGTTTGCACCCGAGTTCTTCACGCGCGAAGTAGGACTCACGCTCGCCTTCGAAGGATCCATGTCGCCGCACCTGAGCAAAGGGCTGGACGCCCTGACCGAGGCAGCCGAGCGGTTCGGCGGCGAGCCTTTGGGCGTCAAGGCGGCCACCGCCGTCGCGCAGTCCGTGGGAGATGACTTCTATCGCCGCAAGGAAGACAAGATGGTTAAGCACCATAGCGCCGATCCCGAGCGGGCACTGGCGCTGACGGATGCCGGGCTCGCGAGTTACCAGAAGGGCAGCGGCGCGGCGAACAACCTGGCCTACCGGAAGCTCGTGGAACTGCGAACGGAGCTGCATGTGAAGGCGGATAACACCGCGGCGGCAAAGTCAGAGGTGGAAACCCTCGCCAAAGATTTGGGCTCCCGCGGCGTGAACCCGACTGTCCTGGCCCAGGTCAAGGACCTGATCCCATCAACTCCGGCGGCCCGTTCCCGCCGGTCGGCTCCGAGGAAGCCTGCCAAATAGTCGTCGGATGGCCGTTTGGTATGTGGCTCCTGCGCAGCCGGCGACGGCGGCATCCCGCCCTTGGTGCCGCCGTCGCGCCCTCTTCTGTTGCAGTTATTCCGCGATGTCCTCGGCCCACAGTTCAGGGTGGTCTTCCTGGAACGTCCGCATCATGTCCACGCAGCGCGGGTCGTCGAGGACCACGACTTCCACACCATGCGAACGCAGGAGGTCGAACTCGCCCGGGAACGTCTCCGCTTCGCCCACCACGACGCGCGGAATCTTGAACTGGATGATGGTCCCCGTACACATCGCACAGGGCGCAAGCGTGGTGTAGAGCGTGGTGTCCCGGTAACTCTTTTGCCGCCCTGCCGCGCGCAACGCGGACATCTCGCCATGCGCGATCGGATCGCCATGCTGGACACGCTCGTTGTGCCCACTCGCGATGACCTTCCCGTCACGGGCCAAAGCGGCGCCGATGGGGATTCCGCCCTCGCTGAGGCTCTTCTGTGCGGCCTCGTAAGCGGCTTCGAAAGCGGGATCGGCGGTGGTACGTGCTGATTCAGTCATGGTGTTCCGTCCTTGGATGTTCTTGGCCGTTGTCCCAGCGTATCCAGCAGGGTTGCTCCCTCGCACTCTTCCCCGCACGGGCTGGCGGACGTAGGCTGTGGTTCGGAGAGCCGGGAAGCCTGGTCGGCCCGCTGGCTGTTGGGCCCGCGGAACGGCTCTGGCATCCGCCTCGGTCGTTGGACCGAGGGACAGGATCAGCCATGTCATCAGCATCAGAACCAGTCATCGACGCTGTACGGCTAGTCAAAACTTTCGGCAGGACCCGTGCCCTGGATGGACTGGATTTGCAGGTCCATGAAGGCGAAGTCCACGGCTTTCTGGGCCCTAACGGTGCCGGGAAATCAACAACCCTGCGTGTCTTGCTGGGACTTATGCGCCCCAGCTCAGGAACCGCGCGGGTTTTCGGTCTGGATCCATGGCAGGATCCGGTCCGCGCTCATCGCGACGTTGCATATGTTCCTGGAGATGTGAGCTTGTGGCCGAACCTTTCAGGTGGGGAAGTCATCGATCTGCTCACCGGGCTGCGTGGGGGCGTCGATGAACGGCTTCGCCGGGACCTCGTTGAGGAGTTTGAGTTGGATCCGCGGCGTAAGGCACGGACGTATTCGAAGGGAAACCGTCAGAAGGTCGCGCTGATCGCGGCGTTCGCCCGCCCGGCGCGCTTGTATCTGCTCGATGAACCCAGCGCCGGTTTGGATCCCGTCATGGAGTCGGTGTTCCGCCGTCAGGTTCAGCGCGTTACCGCAGACGGTGCAACGGTGCTGCTGTCCAGCCACATTCTTAGCGAGGTCGAGCACCTCTGCAAAAGAGTGACGATCATCCGGGCAGGACGGGCCGTGGAGTCGGGGACGCTATCGGAGTTGCGGCACCTGAAGCTCACCCATTTCAGGGTCGAGGCCACCAACTCGGCGTTGTTGACGGCCCTGCCCGGAGTGCAGGACGTCACCACTGACGGTGAGATCGTTGAGTTCGATGTGGACCCGGCCGATCTTGCCACTGTTTTGGAAGCAGCGGCGACCGCCGGGATCAGCGGGCTGACGGTGTCTCCGCCGTCGTTGGAGTCCCTTTTCCTCAGCCACTACGGCAACGCGAACAGCCAGGTGCGCTGATGTCCGGCGAGATGGGACTATTTCTCGTCCAGGCGCGAAGGGAACGCGTGCTGCTGCCGGTCTGGATCCTGGGTATCGCTTTTCTGGGCTTCATCATCGCCAATGCCGTCGCCACTGAATTTGCTGACGAGGCATCCCGGGCGGCGATCATATCTGTGGCCGGGGCAAGCCCGGCGTTCCTGTTCGTCCGCGGACTGCCCGACGGCACCGGCATCGGAGCGGTGGTGTTCTTCCAGGGCTACTCCTTCACCGCTGTCCTGGCAGGACTGATGAGCACGTTTCTGGTCATCCGGCACACCCGCATGGATGAGGAACTCGGAAGGGCAGAGCTGATCGGCTCCGTCCCGGTCCGCAGAGCAGCGCCCCTGATGGCCACCCTGATCCTGGGCGGGATAGCGAATCTGACCTTGGCGCTCTGTGTGGCGGGCGGTTTCCTTGCCGCGGGACTGCCGGGGTCAGGAGCCTTCACGGCAGGAGCCGCCGTGGGTGCCGTCGGGGCATTCTTCGTGGCCGTCAGTGCGGTGGTGGCGCAGATCATGCCCTCGGGCCGGGCAGCCAACGGCGCAGCCGCCGGACTGGTCGGGGCAGCCTATTTCGTGCGCGGCATCGGGGACGCCTTCGGTACCCCATCCTCTGATCTGACCCATGTGACCAGCGGATGGTTTTCGTGGCTCTCGCCCATCGGCTGGGGGCAACGTTCCCGGCCGTTCACGGTCGCAGACCCAACACCGCTGCTGGTCCTGGCCGCCGTGAGCCTTGTTCTGGCCCTGGCGGTCCTGGCGCTCAGGAGTCGAAGGGACCTGGGCGAAAGCCTGTTGCCCGAACATGCCGGACGGGACCGGGCGGCCCTCGGGAGTACCTCCTTTCTGGGCTTGGCGTGGCGCCAACAACGGCTGACCTTGCTGGGCTGGTGCATCTTCTCGGCCCTGCTCGGCAGCATCGCCGGCGGACTTGGACCAGTGGTCACCAACGTCATCGGTGGCAACCAGTCGCTCCGTGAGCTGATCATCCGGCTCGTCCCTGGTGGCCGCGGTGAGCTCATCGACGTCTTCACCACGGCGCTTCTGGGCATCGCGGGCGTCCTGGCCGCGGCTGCCGGCATCCAAGTGGTCCTGCGGCTTAGGGCAGAAGAAGCCGAGGGCCGGGCCGAACTTCTCCTTCCCACACCCCGTTCCCCGGCACGGTGGCTGGCGGCGAACCTGATCCTTTCCGCCGCCTCGGCAGTGGTCGTCGCCGTGGTCGCGGGAACAGCAGCCACCCTGGGGCTTGCCCTCTCAGGGGTGGCAAGCGGGCCGCCGGGCCTGCTGGTTGGTGCTGCCCTGGCTCACGTGCCGGCCGCCGTCGTATTCGTCGCCGTTACATCGGTGGCGTTCGCCACGATCCCCCGGATGAGTATTGCCTTCGGGTGGGGGTTCCTGGCCGTAGGGCTGGTTCTGGGACAGTTCGGCGAACTGATGCGCCTGCCCGCTTGGCTTCAGGATCTCAGCCCGTTCCGGCACACAGCGGCGATGCCCATCGAAACGTTCGACCCCGCAGCTGCCCTCACCATGACCGGCATTGCCGTGGCCGGAGCAGGACTAGCGGCCTACCTGCTCCGACGCCGGGACCTCACCGCGTGAGATCCGCACAGTCTGCCGCATTCTTTGGGTCTGCCGGTGGGGTCCTAAATTGTCGGGGGCCGCTGATAGCTTGGCTTTATGGTCCACTTTGCAGTGGTTCATCCGGCAACAGGGAGTAGGTCACGGTGTTCTTTCTCGATTCGGAGATAGCTGGCGCGCCGCAGGATTTGGTGTTTTCCGCCAGCGATCTTGTCATCGCTGCCACCTGTGAGTACCAGCTGCTCAGGAAACTCGACGAAAAACTGAGCCGCTCCCCCAAGCCTGACTTCGCCTCAGATGCCATGTTGGAGCGGACTGCAAAGCTCGGCGATGTCCACGAGCATCGGGTCCTGGATGAGTTCGTGGCTGAGTTCGGGCCGTGGGACCCGGCTACAGGAAAGGGCGTTTACGACGTCGTTCCCGTCTCCGCCATGGACCGCGCCACCCTTTTGGCCAAGCATGCGGAATCCATCGACGCCTTGCGCTCCGGAGCGGATATCGTGTTTCAGGCCGCATTCTTCGATGGCCATTTCCACGGGCGCTCGGACTTCCTGGTCAAGCGTCCTGGCGGCCAGTACGCCGTCTTCGATACCAAGCTTGCCCGCCATGCCAAGGTCACTGCCCTATTGCAGCTGGCGGCCTACGGCGACCAACTCCTTCATGCCGGTATCGCGCCGGATCCCACAGTCACCTTGGTCCTGGGCAACCGGGTGCACAGCGATCACCCGCTCGCGGAGATTCTGCCGGTTTTCAAAGAACGCCGGGAACGGTTCCTCAAAATGACCACGGCCCACATGGCTTCAGGTCCCGTCGAATGGGGCGACTCCCGTTTCTCCGCGTGCGGCCGCTGCGATTACTGCGCCGAGCAAGTCAAACTGCACCGTGACCTCCTTATGGTTGCCGGTATGCGTATCAGCCGCCGCAAGAAGCTGATGGAAGCCGGGGTCACCACCATCGACCAACTGGCCGCGCTTCCGGAAGTTGGCGACCCCACGCTGCTGCGCCTTCGGGAGCAAGCCCAGCTCCAGACGGGCACAGGAACCCCTGATGGGACCGTGAACTACACGGACAAAGCCGGGGAAGCCAAGGCCGTGAGCTATAAGGTGCTGTCGGATAACACGCTCGGCAGGCTCCCCACTCCGGACCCCGGGGACATCTTCTTTGACTTCGAGGGCGATCCCCTGTGGCAGGATCCAGCCACGGGCAAATGGGGTCTAGAGTACCTTTTCGGAGTCATCGAAAATCCCGTGGAGCCTGGCGCCGAACCGGTTTTTCGCCCGTTCTGGGCACATTCGCGGGCTGAAGAAGGCCAGGCGTTCGTGGACTTCCTTGAGTACGTGGCCAAACGCCGTGCCAGCTACCCCGGCATGCATATCTACCACTATGCTGCCTACGAAAAGACGGCACTGCGCAACCTGTCCTTGACGCACGTGGTGGGCGAAACCGCCGTCGACGACCTCCTGCGCCAAGGCGTCCTGGTGGACCTCTACGACACCGTCCGGCACAGCATTCGCGTGTCAGAGAACTCGTACAGCATCAAAAAGCTCGAGCCCCTGTATATGGGCCAGCATTTGCGCTCCGGTGATGTCACCGACGCCGGAGCCTCCGTGGTTGCCTACGCCGACTACTGCACCGCACGGGACACAGACAACGCTGACCAGGCTGCCGCCATTCTGGAAAGTATCAGGGACTACAACGAGTACGACTGCCTCTCAACGTTGGAGTTGCGCAACTGGCTCCTTGCCCGCGCCGCCGAGCGGTCCATCGTGCCGCAGGGCTCGGCCGGCGACGACGCCGGGGATGGAAAAGAGTCAGACGGGTCCGAGGACTCACAGACCGCAGCTGAACCGAAGAAATACGAGGCCGCACCGGAAGAAACCGTCCTGCTGGACTACGTTGCCGCGCTGCCGGATGAGGAAAGGGTGTCCCCCGATTCCCGAGCCATAGCGATTGTGGCAGCGGGCGTTGGATATCACCGGCGTGAGGACAAACAATATTGGTGGTCGCACTTCGACCGCTTGGAAAAGCCAGTGTCCCAGTGGGAGGACGGCCGCGATATTTTCACGGTGGAGCAGGCTGTGGTGCTGAAGGACTGGGCCAAACCAACGCCTCGCAGTCGCCCTGCCCGGATCGTGAAACTGCTCGGCCGTTCCGGGGACGGCGCGGGATTGGAGCCCGGCAAGACGTATTTCCGCATGTACGGTCCGCCCCTGCCCGATGCCTTGGTGGCAAATGAATCCTCCGTGTTCGGCCGTGCTGGCTGGTGGGGCACGGACGTCATTGAGGTCGGGGAGACGGACGACGCCGAGACAGTCACCATCTGCGAAGGACTTCGCAAGGACTCCACGGAGTTTAGCCAGCTACCAATGGCGCTAACGCCAGACAATCCGATTCCGACGAACGGCCAGAGGGCTGCTCTTGCAGCATTGGCCAGCAGGCTAAGGGATTCCCTGCCGGAATGGCCTCAAGATCCAGCGTTGGACCTGGTGCGAAGGAAGCCGCCAAAACTACGTAGCCTTCAATCTCTGCCTGCCGTCGAACCGGGCCCTGATGGCTACGTCGACGCCATCACTGCAGCAGTAAAGGCCCTGGACCATTCCTACCTGGCCGTCCAGGGCCCTCCCGGCAGCGGAAAGACGTATGTGGGGGCCCACGTGCTGGCCAGGCTGGTGGCAGATGGCTGGAAAGTCGGCGTCGTGGCCCAGTCCCATGCCGTGGTGGAGCATATGCTCTGCGCTGCCGTGGAGAAAGCAGGAGTGGATCCACAACGCGTGGCCAAGGAAGTGAAACACGGTGAACCGGTGCCGTGGAGTGCGTGCGCCAAGGCCGACGTCAGCGACATCTTGTCCAAACCGGGCGGTGCTCTGGTCGGCGGTACTGCGTGGGCCATGGTAGGCAAGGAAGTTCCGGCTGGCTCGCTGGATCTGCTGGTCATTGACGAGGCCGGCCAGTTCTCCCTGGCGAACACGATGGCCGTGAGCCGCGCAGCAAAACGCCTCCTGCTGTTGGGTGATCCCCAGCAACTACCGCAAGTCACCCAGGGCAAACACCCTGAACCCGTGGACGAATCTGCGCTGGGGTGGTTGTCGGCTGGTTACAACACGTTGCCCCCCGAACTCGGTTATTTCCTCGCGTTGTCCTGGCGGATGCATCCCGCCCTATGTGACGCAGTCTCCGAGCTCTCCTATGACAACCGACTCGAAGCAGCGCCGGCCGCATCACTTCGCCACTTGGAAGGTGCCAGCCCTGGCATTTCCTGTGTGTATGTCCCGCATACGGGCAACTCGACGTCATCGCCGGAGGAAGCCGCAGAGGTTGTCCGTCAGGTCCAGGCACACGTGGGCCTGCCGTGGACTGACCCCTCTGATGCCCCGGCGAGCCGGCCTCTCGAGGAAACCGACATCTTGGTGGTCGCGGCTTACAACGCCCAAGTACAACTGATCAAGCACGAGCTCCGCGCAGCGGGGTTGGCAAAAGTGCGGGTAGGAACGGTAGATAAGTTCCAAGGCCAGGAAGCACCGCTGGTCATCGTCTCCATGGCCGCGTCAGCAGCAGGGGAAGTGCCGCGCGGAATGGAGTTCCTGCTCTTACGCAACCGAATCAACGTGGCGGTGTCGCGGGGGCAGTGGCGTGCCGTCGTCGTGCGTTCGCCTGAACTGACCAACTACCTCCCGACGCACCCGGAGGGTCTGGAAAACCTTGGCGGCTTTGTGGCCCTATGCCAGCGTGGGGTCACCTAAGCGCACACCCGGCCCAAGTAGCTGGCATTTGTGGTTGTTCCCAGCACTGGGAACAACCACAAATGCCAGTCAGATGGGGAGGGCGAGGGCTTCGTCCAACACACGGCCGAAGTTTGTGGCCTCGTGCGCGAAGCGGCCCAGGAAGAGACCGGAGACACCATGCAGCTGCGGCAAGAGACCTGGTTTGGCCGAGCCGCCGTAGATGATGGGCAACTCGGCCAATCCGTGGGCACCGAGCAATGCCCGCAGTGCAGCTACAACCTGGGAAACATAAGCAGCCGACGCCGGCTGTGCAGCGCCGATCGCCCACACGGGTTCGTAGGCGATCACCAAGTGGGAAGCAGCCGACCAGTCTCCGGACACGGCCGCCTTGACCTGACCAAAGACGGTAGCTGCGGCATCTTCAGGTTCAGCGAGCACGGACTCCCCGACGCACAGCAATGGCGTCAGGCCGGCGTCGACGGCGGCACGAAGCTTCAGGGCTACCATCGCATCGTCTTCGGCAAAGTACCGACGCCGTTCGGCATGGCCGATCTCCACCAGGCCGACGCCAAGTTCGGCCAGCATCGACGGTGAGACTTCGCCAGTCCACGGCCCATCCGACCAGCCACAGTTCTGGGCCCCGAGGACCAAGGGCGAACCCTGAATCATCGCGGACGCTGTGGGCAGCACCGGGAATGACGGGATCACAAACGGGACCACCCGCCCGGCCCCAAGGGCCGGACGGGCGTCCACTTCTGCCAGCAACTGCTCCAGCCACGCCAAACTCTGCGCATAACCCATGTACATCTTGGTACTGACCCCAATAAACAAGGGGCCTGTAAGGGCAGCACTACTCACGGTTACTTGTCCAGCAACTCGTCGGCCTTGTTGGTGAAGGCCCGGGTGCCGAACATCATCACCGCGGCCAGGAACGGCAGGACACCCAGAGCGTACACACCCATGGTGCCCGTGTCCGAGGCTGTGACCTGGTTGACCGTGGTGCGAAGGATCGGTGCGACGAAACCGCCGAGGTTGCCCAGGGAGTTGATCAGCCCGATACCCGCAGCCGCAGCAGTTCCGGTGAGGAACGCCGTCGGATATGACCAGCAGATGGGACCGGTGGACAGGAAGCTGCACACCGCGAGGCTGATGAAGATGATGCCGAGCGCCGGAAGGTGGTTGGCGCCGGCCCAGGCGGAACCGAAGATGCAGAGCCCTGTGGAGACGAACAATGCTGTGCCCCAGCGGCGGCGACGTGCAACCGTGTTTGCCGCCTTGCCAACGAAGTAGCAGGCAAAGATCCCGAAGAACCACGGGATAGCGGCCAGGAGTCCGACGGCGAGCCCCACCTTTTGGCCGGTGAGCTGGGACACCTGCTGCGGCAAGTAGAACGTGACGCCGTAGACCGCGATCTGCAGGCAGAAGTAGATGACGGTGAAGTACCAGACACGGCCGTTGCGCATGGCAGCCAGGACGCCGCGCGGACCTGATTCTTCCTTGACGGTGTCTTCCAGTGCCATGACATCTGTCAGGGCAAGCTTCTCTTCTTTGCTCAGGAACTTGGCATCCTGTGGGCTGTTGATGAGGAAGAAGAAGGACGCGATGCCGGCCACAATGGCCAGCGAACCTTCAACGAAGAACATGACCTGCCATCCGGCGACCCCGGGAACCTGGTCGCCGATGTTGATGAGCCACCCGGACAGCGGAGCCCCAAGCATCTGGGAGAGAGGCTGAGCCAGGTAGAAGATGGCGAACATCTTCACGCGGACTTTGTTGGGGAACCAGGCGGCGAGGAACATGATGACGCCTGGGAAGAGTCCTGCCTCGGTGACACCCAGCAGGAAGCGGAGGATGATGAACGAGGTCTCGCCTTGCACGAAGGCGAAGCACGCGGACACTATGCCCCAGGTGATGGCGATGCGGGCAAGCCAGACTTTGGCGCCGAACTTGGTAAGCAGCAGGTTGCTGGGGATCTCGAACAGTGCATAGCCGATGAAGAAGATACCGGCACCCAGGGCATAAGCACCTGCTGTGATGCCTTTGTCCACCCCAAGGGCAGCTTCGGCGAAGCCCACATTGGTGCGGTCAAGGAATGCCACCACGTACAGGATGACAAGCATCGGCATCAGCCGCCGAGAAGCCTTGGATATGGCCGATTTCAGAATCGGTGAATCCAGCAACTCCTTGGTGGAAGTTGAGGCAACGGACATTGAAACTCCTCTTTGAGCAATCAGTTGGGGTTGAGATGGCTAACGCAGCGCGCCATCAGCGCGGGAAGAAAATGAGCACCATGCCCACTGCGCAGGCAAGGATGCCCACGGCAAGGTAGATCTTGCGTTCTCGGGTCCAGGCCTTCATGGCTGCCCCCTAGTGCATGTACAGACCGCCATCCACATTCAGCGTCTGGCCGGAGATGTATCCGGAGTCCTCGCTGATGAGGAAGGCGATGGCAGCGGCGATGTCCCGGGTGGAGCCCACGCGGTTCACCACGAGGTCCTTGGTCAGTTCGTCCTTGCGTTCCTGGCTCAGCGTGCCGCCCATGATGTCGGTATCGATGGGGCCCGGTGAGATCGCGTTGACCGTGATGTCGTATTCGCCCAGTTCCCGGGCCGTGGCACGGGTCAAGCCGATGACACCGGCTTTGGCAACCGAGTAGGGGGTCTTGGAGAACGTTCCGCCACCGCGCTGGGCAGAGACCGAGGAGATGTTCACGATACGGCCGATCCGGTTCTTCACCATGGATTCGGCCACGCGACGTGTGGCGTAGTGGACACCGTTGAGGTTGATGCTCAGCACGCGGTCCCACTCGGCCGGTTCGAGTTCCAGGTAGCCGATGGGTGAGCTGACGCCGGCAACGTTGGCCAAGGCGACGATCTGCGGCAGCTCGGCTTCCAGTTCATCGATCGCAGCCCGGACTTCGGTTTCGCTGGCGACGTTCGCGCCGACTCCGTGGGCCTGGACCCCGTATTCTGCAGCAACTTCCTTCGCTGCAGCCTTGCAGGCGGCGTCATCAAGATCGATGATGCCGATGTTCCAGCCTTGGGCGGCCAAGTAGTTCACTGTTGCGCGGCCGATGCCGCGCTCGGAAACGGCGCCGGTGACGATGGCGGTACGTTCAGCTGGGAAAGTGCTCATGAAGGATCTCCTAAAAAAGAACTAGTTGATGGGTGCCGGGCCAAGCTCTTCAATGAGCTTTTGCATGGCGACGTAGGCCTTGTTCCGATACGCGATGAGTTCCGGCGTGCGCTCGGCCGGGACGTTGAGGAAACCGGCACCGGTCTTGGTGCCGAGCTTGCCTGCCTCCACGAGGTCCGACAGGATCTTCGGCGTTGCAAACCGCTCCGGGAAGCCGGTCTGCAGGGACTTGTAGCAGAAGTTGTAGACGTCCAAACCGGCCATGTCCGCGATCGCGAAGGGACCAAAGAACGGCAAGCGGAAGCCGAACGTCGTGCGCACCAGGGTGTCGACGTCGTCCGCTGTTGCGATGCCCTGCTCCACCAGTTGCGCAGCTTCGTGGAACAGCGCGTACTGCAGGCGATTGAGCACAAAACCCGTAACGTCCTTCACGACGGCGGTCTGCTTACCGGCCGCGTGAACCAGCTCGCGGGAAGCGGCTACCGAGGCGGCGGCAGTGCCGGCGTGCGGAATGACCTCCACGCCGGGGATAAACGGCGACGGGTTGGAGAAGTGAATGCCCAGGAACCGCTCCGGGTTGGTCACGGCTTCTGCCAGGGCGGCAATGGAAATCGTGGACGTGTTGGAGCCAATCAGGGCATCCGGCTTGGCCGCGGCGCTGATCCGGGCCAGGGTCTGGTGCTTGATTTCCAGGACCTCGGGAACGCATTCCTCGATGAAGTCCGCATCAGCAACGGCTTCCTCGATGTCCTTCGCAGCCCACAGGTTCTGCTTGAGGATTTCAGTGGATCCCGCCGGGAACAGACCATCGGCGATGAACTGTTCGGATTCGACCAGCAGGCGGTCGAAATTCTTCTGCGCGATCTCGGCAGACACATCGGCCAAAGCCACGCGCGCCCCACCGAGCGCCAGGACCTGGGCGATGCCGCCGCCCATGTAACCAGAGCCTACGACGGCGATCTTCCGGGCTGCGCTTTCCGCGGTGCCTTCGGTTGCTTCAGGAACGGTCATGATCAAACTGCCTTCGTGTAGTCGGGCTCGTAGGAGCAAATGGCGTCCACCTTGGCGGCGGAGGATGAATTTTGGTCAAAGCGGTGGCCGAGCCATTCCCCTACCAGCTTCTTGGCCAGTTCCAAGCCAATCACCCGTTGCCCGAGCGTGAGGACCTGCGCGTTGTTGCTCAGCACGGACCGTTCCACCGAGTAGCTRTCGTGGGCCGTAACCGCACGGATTCCGGGGACTTTGTTGGCCGCAATGGCCACGCCCAGCCCGGTGCCGCAGATCAGGAGGGCTCGATCAAAGTCACCGTCAGCTACCTTGCGGGCGGCGTCGACGGCGACGTGGGGATAGGCCGTGGAATCGTTGGCACCCACTCCGACATCGGTTACAGATGCAACGCGCGGGTCGGATTCCAACAGTGCCAGGAGTGCTTGCTTGTATTCCACACCAGCTTCGTCATTGCCGACGACGATGCGCCAGCCTTGTGTATCGCTCATTCTCAGGCTCCGTTTCCGGCCGGAGCCGCTGAAGCAGCGCTGGCCAGTAGTGAATCGATGTGTTGGGAGATCCTCGTGGCGATCAGGCCAAAGGAGACCGCGCCGGGATCCGGGTGGCCGAGGCTCTTCTCGGCCAGTGGGCGCGCCCGGCCCTTGAGCGGCCGTAGTTCAGCGGTCTGCGCGGCAGCCAATTCAGCAGCCGCAGCAGCTGCTGCCAGTGCCCGATCCACCGGAGCACCGCCGTCGAGCTCGGTCAGGAACGCGTCCCGGAACGGCAGGAGGGCGTCCACCATGGTCTTGTCTCCGGGCTCGGCCTTGCCGAGTTCGGTGATGGCCAGGACGAAGGCATTCACGGCGTCGCCGGCATCCGAGGAGCTGTACGTTTCACGGTTCCCGAGCGACTGCCCGGCCGCAATGACCGCCGAGCCCCACAATGCGCCCGAAGTTCCGCCGGCACGTTCGCTCCATGCTTCGCCGGCCGCGAGGAGGATTCGCGCTACCGATGAGCCCGATGCGGCTTCGCCTGCAGCGGCCGCAGCGTCGACGCCACGACGCATGCCGATTCCGTGATCACCGTCGCCGGCGATAGCGTCCAGCTTGCCGAGCTCGTCTTCGTGTTCGACGACGACGTCACGCACCTGGGCGAGGATGGCCACTGCCTGCCGCCCGAGTTCCGCCGCCGCCGGGGTGGGCTGTTCGACCTCGGCGGTTTCGGCGTCGACGATCAGTGCCTCGGCGCGTGCTGCACGGGGCGCCATGCTGCCCTTGCGGAAAGCGGGGGTATCGGCGGGCGCGGCCCAATATTGTTCGAGTTCATCGTCCAGCCAGAGCAGCGTCAGGGACAGTCCGGACATGTCCAAACTGGTCACCAGCTCGCCGCATTCCGGTTCAACAACGGTGAGACCAGCGCCGGTGAGCAGCTTCTCGACCTTGCCGAACAGCAGGAAGAGCTCGTCATACTTCACCGTGCCCAGGCCGTTCACGATCGCCACCACGCGGTCCCCGGCGTCGTCGGGCTTGTCCGCGAGCAGCTTGGAAACCAGGAGTTTGGCGAGCTCGGACGCCGTGGGCATCGGGTGCTCGGAGATCCCAGGCTCACCGTGGATCCCGAGGCCCAGCGACATCTGCCCGGCAGGAACGTGGAACAGCGGATCCTTGGCACCCGGAAGAGTGCAGCCGTCGAAGGCCACGCCCAGGGAGCGAGTGCGGTAGTTGGTTTTGATGGCCAAACGCTCGACGTCGTCGAGGTTCAGTCCCGCTTCGGCGGCGGCGCCGGCAATCTTGAAGACCGTCAGGTCGCCTGCAATGCCGCGGCGCTTCTCGAGTTGATCGATCGGCGCGCTCGCGATGTCGTCCGTGACGGTGACAGTGCGCGTTTCGATGCCCTCGGCGTTGAGGCGGAGCTGCGCCTGGCCGAAGTGCAGGACATCCCCAGCGTAGTTGCCGTAGCTCAGCAGAACTCCGCCTCCAGCATTGGCCGCTTTGGCCACGCGGTACACCTGGCCAGCTGCCGGGGAGGCGAACATGTTGCCGCAGGCCGAGCCCGTTGCGAGTCCGGGGCCGACCAATCCGGCGAAGGCCGGGTAGTGTCCGGAACCGCCGCCGACCACCAACGCCACCTGACCGGCAGGTACTTCGGTGGAGCGGACCACGCCGCCATCCACCCGGGCAACATAGCCGCGGTTGGCGGCAACGAAGCCATCCAATGCTTCATCGGCAAAGTCTGCCGGGTTGTCGAAAATCTGTGTCATTCCTTAGACTCCTGCGAGCTGGTTTACCGGTGCCTGGCGTCCTTGTGCTACGTGGCTCGTGCCGAGTGTGTAACCCTCGGTCTTGGGCAGGACGTGGCGGCGCAGGTATTCCTGGTTGCTGGCCGTGACGCTGAGGCCGTCGCCACCGTAGTGCTCGGTGCAGAGGATGCCCTGGAAACCGACCGAGAGAGCGAACTTGAACGCCTCGCGGTAGTTGATCAGGCCGCTTTCCATGGGTGCCGGCATGGTGATGTAGCTGTCGCGGGCCACATCTTCGTCGCGGATGTAATTCTTCATGTGCCAATAGTTGGAGTACGGCAGGGTCTTGGCCACCATCCCGCGCCAGTCCTCGATGGGACGGTGAAGGCGGATGAGGTTGCCGAGGTCCGGGTTGAGGCCGACGTTGTCCAAACCGATGTCCTGAACCAACTGCACGGATGAATCTGCAGTCCCGAGGTAGGTGTCCTCGTACATTTCCAGGGAGATGAGGATGCCGGCCTCTGCTGCATGCTTGCCGAGTTCACGAAGGCGGGAGACGGCGTTGCCCCACAGTTCCTTGTCCCCTACCGGGTCCTTGTATCCCTCCACGGTCCAGAACCACAACTGCTTCTGCTGCTCCGGGGTGAGGGCCTGGTGAAGACCAAAAGACACGACCTCGCAACCAAGCTCTGCAGCGGCGTCGATGGTGCGGTGGCTGTAGGCGAGGTTGTCGGCCCAGTCCGTCTGGTGGATGACGCTGCGGCGGATTGCGGAAATGACCGGCACTCCGATGCCCACTTCGTCTGCCGTCTGCTTGAACTCGGTCAGGCGCTCGTTGCTGAGATCGCCCGGACGGACCCAGCTGTCCGTGAGGTCGGCGTTGGCAAAGCCCGCCTCCTTCACTTCCTGCAGGACGGCAGCCCAAACGGAAGCATCGGCGTCGTTCACGTGTTGTCCTGCAGCGTCTGCCCCGGGGAACTGCAGGAGGGCCGCGGTGATGGGCCAATTCTCGGCGGTATACGCCATGATGATCACTCCTTCGTGGAATCCTGTTTCCTATAGGATTTATGATCCAAGCAAAGCTGTCAACCCTTTTCGCGAAACTTCCTAGATCCTATATGTCTTACATATTTCTGTGAAGGGGCTCACTCAGCGCATGAAAAAGGCCCGCCGCACCAGCGACGAGCCCTTATCAAGCAGCAGTATTCAGTCCTCCGGCGCGTCAGCAATGGCCCGACCCCGCACCTTTTCCACGTGATTGACCATTGCGTCGGCCGCTTTCCCGGGGTCCCCGCTCGTCATCGCGTCGAGGACGGCTTGGTGCTCGGCGATAGCCTGCTCCGCGTCAGTGATGCCGACTCCCCCAAACAAACGGAAGCGCTGGATCTGCCCGCCCAAGGTGTTGTAAGCGGCGAGCAGGAACTGATTCCTGGCTTGCGCCGCGATCAATTGGTGGAAGCGCTCGTCAGCCTCAAGGTAGCTGCGGTACTCAGCAAACGTGCCGCCCCGGGGTGCAGTCTTGAGATCCTCGACCGCTTGCTTCAGGGCGTCCAGGCCTTCCGACGTCATGCGCTCGCACGCAAGGCGGGCATTCACGGGCTCAATCGAAAGCCGGGCTTCCATGAGTTCAGCGAAATCCTCGCGTGTGAACACGGGAGCTACCCGATATCCCTTCAACGCCACGCGCCGCACCATGCCCGTATGCTCCAGTCGCGCCAACGCTTCACGCACCGGGGTGGGAGAAACGTCCAGTTCCCGCGCCATTCCGTCGATGCTGACGGCGGCCCCGGGTTCGAGCCGACCATCCATGAGCCACTCGAGGAGGGCTTCATAAACGTGGTCGGCCAACACCTGGCGGCTGACGGGAAAGCCCGGGCGGGGAAGAGCCGGCGAAGGTTCAGACATGCCACAAATCCTATAGGAAGCAGGACCTGACTTACCCAACTAGGTCGCAGTTGAGCGCGTTCTGAGCACGCAAAACGCGCTCAACTGCGACTTACTTGGGTGGCCACACGTTAAACCACGACGTCGGCACTACGCTGAGTGCCGACGTCGTGGTTTTGCCTGGGGTGGTGCGCTTTTAGTTCGCGTAGAACGGGTAGTCCGTGTAACCCTCGGCGCCCTCGCCGTAGAAGGTGGAGGCATCGGGCTCGTTGAGCGGGAGGCTTTCACGCCAGCGGCGGGCGAGGTCCGGGTTGGCAATGGCCGGACGGCCCACCACAACGGCATCGGCGAGGCCATCGGCGACGATTGCCAAGGCTTCATCGCGCGTCGTGATTTCGCTGAAACCGGTGTTCACCAGGAACGTGCCGTTGAAGCGCTGGCGAAGATCCTGGACCAGGGAGCCCTGCGGGTTGTGGTGCAGGATGCTGAGGTACGCCAGGTTGAGCGGCGCTATAGTTTCCACCAGCACTTCATAGGTAGCGCGAACGTCCGCGGCATCCGTCTCGGCGATGCCCTGCACATTGTGTTCAGGGGAGATCCGGATGCCCACGCGGTTGGCGCCCAGTGCCTCAACCACGGCATTGACGGTCTCGATCACAAAGCGCGCACGGTTCTCCGGGGAGCCACCGTAGCTATCGGTGCGGACGTTCGAGTTGGGTGCAAGGAATTCATGCAGCAGGTATCCGTTGGCGGAGTGGAGTTCCACGCCGTCGAATCCTGCCTCAATGGCGTTCTTTGAGGCCGTGACAATATCCTGGATGACTCCCGGGAGCTCGTCCGTGCGGAGTTCCCGCGGCACCGGGTACGGCTGCTTGCCGTTGGGAGTGCGGACATCGCCGTCGATGGCAAGGGCACTCGGGCCCACGATTTCGTGGCCGCCCGTGATGTCCGCATGGGACACGCGGCCGCCGTGCATGATCTGGGCAAAAATACGTCCGCCTTCAGAGTGAACGGCATCGGTGACCGTCTTCCAGCCTGCAATCTGCGCGTCCGTGACCAAGCCAGGCTGGCCCGGGTACGACTGACCGGCCGGCGTCGGGTATGTTCCCTCGCTGACAATCAGCCCAAGGGAGGCGCGTTGCCGGTAGTGCTCAGCGATCAGTGAACCCGGAATTCCATCAGCGCCAGCCCGCAGCCGGGTCAGCGGCGCCATCACCAGTCGGTTGGGAAGTTCCAGCTCACCAAGGGCCAAGGGGGAAAACAGCATGCGCAGTTCCTTTCAGAATGAATCGGGGTTCACTCTGGGCAACTGTGCAGCGTATGCAACTATTCCGGATGAGTGGCAGATCACATGGCTTAGCCCTGGCCCCGCAGCCTCATCGAATCATCGAAGCACTCGCAAAGGGCCAGCACGGCAACGAGGTGCGCTTCTTCGGCATGGGGCGGATCGGTGTCGATGCAAATGGCTTCGTTGACAGCCTGGGCAAGGTCCTTGGACTCCCTGCCTGTCAACGCCCACACCCGTGCCCCGGCAGCTTTGGCAGCGGCAGCGGCCTCGCGGAGATCGTCCGTGATTCCCTTCGCAGCGAGCAGCACCACGATGTCGCCCTGCCGAACCGAGCCTCGGATCTGGTCACTGAGGCTTCCGCGGGCCCCGTCGTTGGCGCTATTGCTGACAGATAAGGCCTTGAAGGCAGAGCCATCGCCGGGCGAACCATTTTTGGCATCGTGAGCCGCGAGTTCGGAGGTGAATCTCTGGGCTTCGTGCGCAGAACCATCGCTGCCGGCAGCAAACACGCTACCGCCACGGAGGCGTACTCGGGCCAGTTCTTCTCCCCATTCAGCGAGCCGCGACGATTCACGGCGCAGGGCCGCTACAGCTGGGCCGATCTCGCCCAAATGGCCAAGAACGACGTCAACTGCATGCCTGTTCTGCCTTGAATCCATCGGGCGCACCACCTGTCCCGGTCGCCTTACCACGATGCTCACTTCCTGCCTCCGATTCACCGTAGGAACTTACACGTTCCTATCTCCGTCCCGCCTGGAACCGTCCCGCACAGAATCGTCCCGGGTAGAGCCCTCCCGCGTAGAACGCTCTCGTAAAGGCTCTTCCCTGACGGCGCTTTCCCGTGCCGAGCGATCCCGCGTAAGCCGTTCATCGCTCGTATCCATGTCACGGTCACGTCCACGATCCGTGTCGTTCTCCCGGTCACGGCCAGTTCTGACGTCCGGGTCCACTTTGTCGGCATGGCGCAGGTGCTCTTCAACGCGCCCGCTCGCTTCATCTGCCTTCTCCGCGTGCCGGTTCGCTTCGCGCCGAAGCCGGTTGGCCTCGACTTCTGCCTGAACGGCCGCTGCCTCGGCTTGTGCCGACTGGGCCTTCGCCTGATGTGCGCCGACGGCTTCCTGGTCTGCCTTCTCGCGCAATTCCCCTGCGCGACGGCGATTGACTTCGGCCTTCTTCTTGCGCCCAACTACCACCGCAATGATCACAGCTGCGACTACGACGACGGCCAACACGATGATCAATACCAGTTGCCCCGTATCCATGTGGATTGCCTCCCTCGTGAACGGCTTTGTTTGGGCGCCGTCCCTAGCCCATGCTGTGCTTAGTACCCAAAGTTGTACCCATCCCGTGTTCGTTCCAAACGCTTTCTGATCACGTGGACATCTCCTACCAGCTTAACACCAATTATCAGGTTACTTACTAAATCGAAGGCGCAGGTGACCGACGCAGTCACCGGAGGGCCGCCGTCGTCCGCTGTTTGATCGCCTAGGAGCGCGTTTAGCTACCCGTCGGCTCTGGATGTTCCCTGGCGCGTTTCTCCTCCGGCGTCTCGCCGCTTTCATCAGGGATGAAGGTTGGGTCCACTTCGGTAGTGAAGTCACCCGTCCCGGGGCTGCTGTCCTCATGCTCGACGTCGGCAGGTACCGCGGGTTTTGAGGCTTCAGTAGGCGCTGAGGTTTCGGAAGGTGTTTGGTCCGGTTCGCTCGGTTCTTCGCTCATAGCCATCAATGTAGGCCGGGCATCAAGGGCTGTCGAGGCTACTGGAGACCTTGTGCGCCGCTGCCAACTCTGCTTCGCTGGGATGGTCTCCTGCAGCGCGGGACACCTCCAGCCCCCAAAGCAGGGAGAGCGATTGTGAAAGCAGTGACGTGGCAGGGAAGGCGCTCATTGAGCGTCATTGATGTCCCCGATCCCACCATCCAGGAACCAACGGACGTCATTGTCCGAATAACATCTTCAGCCATTTGCGGCTCGGACCTGCACCTCTATGAAGTCCTGGGCCCCTACATGCACAAGGGCGACGTCATCGGCCACGAGCCCATGGGAATCGTGGAAGAAGTGGGCTCGGAGGTCCACCGGCTCCAGAAGGGCGACCGGGTAGTCGTGCCCTTCAACATCTCCTGCGGCCGGTGCTACATGTGCAACCAAGGCCTTCAGTCCCAGTGCGAAACCACGCAAGTCAAAGCCAAGGGCACAGGGGCTGCACTCTTTGGATACTCAGAACTCTATGGCTCCGTCCCAGGCGGCCAGGCACAGTACCTGCGCGTGCCTTTCGGAGACTACGGACCCATCAAAGTAGATTCCGACCTCCCCGACGAGCGCTACCTGTTCCTCTCCGACATCCTTCCCACTGCATGGCAGGCCGTCGAATACGCCAACGTCCCCGAGGGCGGCACCTTGGCAGTGCTCGGACTCGGTCCCGTGGGCCAGTTCGCCTCCAGAATTGGCGTCCACAAGGGTTTCCGCGTCATTGGTGTGGATCCCGTTCCTGAGCGCCGGGCAATGGCGGAAGCACACGGAGTGGAGACCATGGACTACAGCCCGGACGTAGCCGCCACAATCCGCGAGGAGACTCTCGGCCGTGGCCCGGACGCGGTGGTGGATGCAGTGGGTATGGAAGCCCATGGTTCACCGGTGGCCTCATTCCTGCACCGGGCGGTTTCCCTGCTCCCTGACAAGCCGGCACAGGTAGCCATGGAGACCATGAGCGTGGACCGCCTTGCTGCCCTCCACACGGCAGTGGATCTGGTGCGGCGCGGCGGGACTATTTCACTCAGCGGCGTTTACGGCGGCCAGGCCGATCCCATGCCGCTGATGACCATGTTCGACAAGCAAGTCCAACTCCGCATGGGGCAATGCAACGTCCGCAGTTGGACTGACCAGCTGCTCCCCCTGGTAGAGGACGACGCCGATCCGCTGGGAGTCATGCATCTGGTCACCCACACGGGTGGTCTGGACGACGCACCTGACTTGTACGAAAAGTTCCAGAA
Organism: Paenarthrobacter sp. RAF54_2; assembly: GCF_052113945.1. Taxonomy (NCBI): domain Bacteria; kingdom Bacillati; phylum Actinomycetota; class Actinomycetes; order Micrococcales; family Micrococcaceae; genus Paenarthrobacter; species Paenarthrobacter sp. RAF54_2. The sequence continues at coordinate 24,205 of NZ_JBFRDV010000001.1, read as the reverse complement.
GAAGCAGGACGGCTGCATCAAGGTGGTGCTCAAGCCCTGACTTCTTGGAAGATCCTCTCGACCGGAGGGAACCGGTGGCTGGCGGCTTAGGCGAGGTGCTTTCCGCCGGTCACTCCAATGACTGATCCGGAAATGTAGCTGGACTCGTCTGTTGCCAGCAGGACATACGTGGCGGCAAGTTCAGCAGGCTGACCGGCCCGGCCGAGAGGTGTGTCCTGACCGAACTTTACGATCTTCTCCTCCGGCTGTGTTGGTGGCTGCAAGGGCGTCCACACCGGCCCGGGAGCTACGGCATTGACCCGGATTCCCTTGGGGCCCAGGGATTCTGCCAACGAGAACGTCATGCTGTTGATGGCGGCCTTGGTGGCGGCGTAATCAATCAGCGAGGGACTCGGGTGGTAACCCTGGATCGATGAGGTGTTGATGATCGAGGCCCCCGGGTGCAAATGGGGCAAAGCTGCTTTCGTAAGCCAGAAGAGAGCGTACACGTTGCTCTTAAAGGTCCGGTCGAACTGTTCGCTGCTGAGGTCTTCGATTCCCTGGCTTGTAGTCATCTGGAAACCTGCGTTGTTGACCAGAACGTTCAGCCCATCGAATTCTTGGAGGGTTTGGGCGATGACTTCCTGACAGAAATCCTCGTCCCTCAGATCCCCTGGAAGCGCGAGGGCACGGCTGCCCGCGGCCTCGATGAGCTGGACGGTCAATTCGGCGTCCTGCTCCTCTTCCGGCAAATACGTGAACGCCACATCTGCACCTTCGCGGGCGAAGGCAATGGCGACGGCTTTCCCAATCCCGCTGTCGCCGCCCGTAATCAAGGTCCGGAATCCCATCATGCGATGATGGCCCACATAGCTATGCTCCCCGTGGTCCGGCCGCGGGATCATTGCCTCGGTCCAGCCCGGATAGTCCTGGGTTTGCGGCTCGAACTCCCCCGACGGATACATAGTCCGTGGATCCGACGCATCTTCAGGATCCTCCGCGGGGTTAAGGACGTGGTTTTCCAAAGCCATCGCGATGTCCTCGTCGAGGTCGGTTGTTGACTCGGCCCGCTCAGATTGCCCGGCCCGCTCGGATCCCTCGGCCTGCTCAGATTCCTCGGTCGGCCCTGTCTCTTCGTTGCGCTCGTCCTGTGCCATGCCTCATTCTAAGCATCCTGACTATTCGTGCGCAGCGTCAGCCCAACTAGGGGACAGCAATCGTCGCTATGAGGGCTCATAGGAACATGTGCTGTCCCCCAGTTGGGTCAAGCGCGCCTACTTCTGGGCTGGCAGCACCAGGGCGCCCGACTTGTCCGTAGACAAGGCGAGGGAGGAGATGAAGCGGGGTTCGCCGTCGGGTCCGTCCTGGCCTGAGCGGAGCATGTCCGGGCGTTCGAACTCAAGGCCGGTGACGTGGCAGAGGAGCTTCTCGTCGCTGGGGTTTCCATCGGCGTCGAACATGGGCAGATCAATTCCGTCGTCTGTGCGGCGCAGGTAGTAGCGACCGCGCGTCGCCAAAGCCAGGACCGGCGGAAGTACCAAAGCCAGGCCGACGGCGAAGATCGGCGAATACGGTTGGACTCCAACCCCGAAAGCCCCAAAGAAGACCGCGATGGAGATGCCTGCGGACACCAGCATGGACACGAACCCGACCGGGTTGACGGCGTAGAGCATGCCCCGACGGAACTCAGGAACCTTAGGCGAGATCTTCAAGAGATACTTGTTGATGGCGATATCGGACGCCACAGTGACCACCCAGGCCATGGCGCAGTTCGCGTAGAACCCAAGGATCGTGTTGAGGAACTCGAACATGTTCGACTCCATGAGGATCAACGCGATTACCAGGTTGACCACCACGAACACCATCCGGCCGGGGTAGGTCTTGGTGATGCGGGTGAACGAATTGGTCCAGGCAAGTGAGCCGGAATAGGCGTTGGTGACGTTGATTTTGATCTGCGAAATAACCACCAGCACAACGGCCAGTGACATCGCGAGCCAGGCCGGCATCATCTCCTGGTACACGCCCAGGAACTGGTGGACGGGTTCGTTGGCGTGGACGGAGGCGGCGGGATCGAGCCTGGCGATCAAGTAGATGGCAATGAACATTCCCACAACCTGTTTGATGGCACCAAAAATAACCCAGCCCGGTCCGGCGAGAATCACGGCACGCCACCAAGCACCCTTGTTCTCCGCGGTCTTGGGTGGCATGAAGCGCAGGTAATCGATCTGCTCTGCGATCTGGGCCATCAGCGAGAGGCAGACTCCAGCGGCCAGCATCACGGAGGCGAGATTAGTGCCGCCCTCGCCCGAAGCGCCCGTGTAAGCGAAGAAGGCGTCGATGCTGTCCGGGTGTGAGAGCAGCAGATAGCCAACGGGAACCACCATGAGCAGCAACCACAAAGGGGTGGTCCAGACTTGCAAAGTAGCCAGCGTCTTCATCCCGTAGATCACCAGCGGAATGATGATGATCGTGGAAACAGCGTAGCCAAGCCACTGCGGGACACCGAGCCCCAATTGCAGGCCCTGGGCCATGATGGAGCCTTCGAGGGCAAAGAAGATAAAGGTGAAGGTGGCGAAAATGATGTTTGTGACCACTGACCCGTAGTAGCCAAAGCCTGACCCACGGGTGATGAGGTCAAGATCGATGTTATAGCGGGCGGCGTAATACGCCAGCGGAAAGCCGGTGGCGAAGATGATCACCGCGGCCACGATGATGCCGAAAATGGCGTTCACGGTGCCGTAGGCGATGCCGATGTTTGCCCCGATGGAGAAGTCAGCCAGGTAGGCGATCCCGCCAAGGGCACTGGTCGCCACCACACCGGCGCTCCACTTCCGGTAAGAGCGTGGGGCGAACCGGAGCGTGTAATCTTCCAGGCTCTCCTTTGCCGCGCTCATCGCATCGGCGTTCCCCGCCGTCGTAGCTCTTTGGGTGTCTGTCAGAACGTCGCTCATCCGTGCTCACTTTCGAAATTCGTGGTCGGTGCTTCGCCAACGACGCTAGTCACGCAGCGGGTCAAATCAGTCACAACGATGTTTCACAGCTGTAACTTCTGCACCAGCCGTCTCGCCCAGGCTCCATAAAGGCGCTCCAAAATCCCTAGCACCCCTTTGTGCGTACCCCACAAAATCGCGATGCGCGCCCGCGGATACCGTCAAGTTCATGACGACTCAAACAACCCAAGAGGCCACTGCCTACGCCATCCTGGACATCGCACGTGAGCAGGTCCTTGAACGCGGTGAAGGCCTCAACGAAGCCCAGCTTGTTGAGATCCTCCAACTTCCTGACGAAGCGATTCCGGCCGCCATGCAACTCGCCCACGAGGTCCGGCTGAAGCACTGCGGCGAGGACGTCGAGGTTGAGGGCATCATTTCCATCAAGACCGGCGGCTGCCCCGAAGATTGCCACTTCTGCAGCCAGTCTGGCCTTTTCGATTCCCCTGTGCGAGGCGTGTGGCTGGATATCCCCGAGCTGGTGAAGGCCGCCAAGGAAACAGCCGCCACCGGTGCCACTGAGTTCTGCATCGTCGCAGCTGTGCGTGGTCCCGACATCAAGCTCATGAACCAGATCAAGTTCGCGATCGACCGCATCAACGAGGAAGTTGATATCAACATCGCGTGCTCCCTGGGGATGTTGACCCAGCGCCAGGTTGACCAGCTGGCCGAGTGGGGCGTCCACCGCTACAACCACAACCTCGAAACCGCCCGGAGCTACTTCCCCGAAGTCGTCACCACGCACAGCTACGAGGAACGGCTGGACACCTGCAATATGGTGAAGGCCGCCGGCATGGAATTGTGCTGCGGCGCCCTGATCGGCATGGGCGAAACCCTGGAGCAGCGGGCTGAACTCGCCGCGCAGCTGGCCGCACTGGAACCGCACGAAGTTCCGCTGAACTTCCTCAATCCGCGCCCGGGAACACCGCTCGAAAACCAAGGCATCATGGACGGCAAGGACGCCCTCCGCGCCATCGCCGGCTTCCGGCTCGCCATGCCACGGACAGTGCTCCGCTACGCTGGCGGCCGCGAACTGACCCTAGGCGACCTCGGCACCCGCGAAGGCCTGCTCGGCGGCATCAACGCCGTGATCGTCGGCAACTACCTCACCACCCTGGGCCGCCCCGCCACCGCCGACCTCAACCTCCTGGTGGAGCTCAACATGCCCATCAAGGAACTCCAGAAGTCGCTATGACCGCGGTGGACGCCGTGACGGCGCAATACTGCGGGCACTGCGGCGGCTCGGTTGCCGGTGGCACCAAAGGCGAGCGCCCGACGTCGGACCCCCACCAGGGCTGCCATCAACGGTTGGCGATGGAGCCGCCCCGGTACTGCGCGCAGTGCCGCCGCCGGATGAAGGTTCAGGTGACTCCGCTGGGGTGGTCGGCGGAGTGCTCGCGACATGGGCGGGTGTCCCGATGAGTTCGCTGATCGAGCGGGACCGGGCGAGCCTGTGGCATCCTTACGCTCCGGCGTCCGGGAGGCTGCCGCTCTGGGAAGTTAAAGCGGCCGACGGCGTGGCGCTGCGGCTTCGGGACGAGGACGGCCGCACGCATGAGGTGCTGGATGCGATGTCGTCGTGGTGGTCGGTGATCCATGGGTATCGCCATCCTGTGCTGGACGCCGCGGTTCAGCGTCAGCTGGGGTCCTTCAGCCATGTGATGTTCGGCGGATTGACGCATCAGCCTGCCGTGGATCTTGCGGAGAACCTGTTGGCTTTGGCCCCCGCCGAGCCTGGCCGCCAGCTGGAGCGCGTGTTCCTGGCTGATTCCGGTTCCATTTCGGTGGAGGTGGCGCTGAAGCTGGCGGTGCAGTTCCAGACGGCTTCCGGACGTCCACGACGACAGCGTTTCCTGACGATCCGCGGTGGCTATCACGGCGATACGTTCGCGGCGATGGGCGTTTGTGATCCCGTTGACGGTATGCACTCCGCGTTCCCTGGTTTGCTGGCGCGCAACGTGTTCGCGCCGCGTCCCCCAGCCGCGGCGACCGCCACGCCAACAGACATCAGTGAGTGGCGATCGTCTGTTGAGGCGCTGGCCCGTGAGCATTCCGATGAGCTCGCGGCCATCATCATGGAACCTGTCCTGCAGGGAGCCGGCGGGATGTTCATCTACCCGGCCGAGTGCGTGCGGATCCTCCGCGAGGTGGCTGACGCCCACGGGTTGTTGCTCATCCTGGACGAGATCGCCACGGGCTTTGGCCGAACCGGCGAGTTGTTCGCGGCTAACCATGCTGGCGTTGTTCCGGACATCCTGTGCGTCGGCAAGGCCCTCACCGGTGGGTACATGACTCTGGCTGCAACGTTGTGCACAGGCGAGGTGGCCCGGGTGGTCTCCAGCGGTGGTGCTGCTGCGCTGCTCCATGGCCCCACGTTCATGGCCAACCCGCTTGCCTGCGCCGTTGCCAATGCGAGCCTCGGACTGGTGCGGGACGGCGGTTGGCGCGCAGACGTTGACCGCGTAGGCGCAGGTCTCGCAAAGGGCTTGGCCCCGGCGTTGGGGCTCGACGGCGTGATGGACGTCCGCACCATCGGCGCCGTGGGCGTCATTGAGTTGGCGGACGCGGTGGACGTCGCTGCAGTGACCCGGGCTGCGATCAGCCAGGGAGTGTGGATCCGTCCTTTCCGCAACCTTGTCTATACGATGCCTCCCTACATCAGCTCCACGTCCCAGATCAGGACCATCACTGCGGGCATGGTGGCAGCAGTCTCCGCGGCCGCAGACAGGTTGGGGGCCAGCGCATGAGCGTCTCCATGACCGCCTGGCTGGAGCAACAGGCAGAGGTCMGCGAGCGCCGTGGGCTGGTCCGGAACCCGACGGTGCGTGGCCCGCAGGCCGCCTCGGGCAAAGAAGACGGACACCGCCTGATGATCGACCTCGCCAGCAACGATTACCTGGGCCTGTCTACGGATCCGCGCCTGGCGGAGGCTGCCGCGGACGCGATCAGGCGCTGGGGCACTGGCGCTGCATCATCCCGGCTGGTCACCGGCACCACGGAACTGCATCTTGAGTTGGAGCACCACCTTGCCCTGTTCACGGGAGCGGAGGCTGCGTTGGTGTTCTCCTCCGGCTACCTCGCAAATCTGGGTGTCACCACGGCTTTGGGTGGTCCCGGAACGTTGATTGTGGCGGACGAGCACTGTCATGCCTCGTTGATCGATGGTTTTAGGCTGAGCCGCTCCGAAGTGCGGGAATTCAAGCACAATGACGCTGCGGACGCGGCACGCCTCCTGGAAGGACGGACACAGCCGCGGGCCTTGGTGGTTGTTGAGTCCATCTACAGCGTCGGTGGCGACGCTGCTCTACTGCAAGAGCTGTTCAACCTCGCCCAGGAACACGACGCCGTATTGCTGATCGACGAGGCCCACAGCCTGGGCGTTGCCGGCGTCGGCCCGTTTCAAGGGCGCGGCGCGGTGGCTGGCACCAGCCTGGCGGACCATCCGGGCGTCGTCCGCACGGCCACCCTGTCCAAAGCCTTGGGCAGCCAAGGTGGGGCCGTGCTTGGTTCAAGCCTGTTGCGAGAGCACTTGGTAAACCGTTCGCGGAGCTTCATTTTCGACACCGCGTTGGCCCCACCCGCGGCGGCTGCTGCCTTGGCCGCCGTCGGAATCATCCAGCAGGAACCCTGGCGCGCCGCGGCCGTCCATCACAACGCAGCCGCTCTCGCCGCCCAACTGCAGCCCAGGCTGGGACGCTCAGCCGCCGTCGAGCGTTCTGCCGGAGCAGTTCAATCCATCCCCATGCCTTCAGCGGAGGCGGCCTTGGCTGCGAGGCACGCCGCGTATGCTGCCGGCGTCCAGGTGGGCTGTTTCCGTCCACCTTCAGTGCCGGACGGCGTCTCCCGCCTGCGGCTCACAGCCCGGGCAAACCTGACCCCCACCGACCTCGACCACGCCTGCTCAGTGCTGCGCGACATCCTGGAGCGAACCTCATGAAACTTCCCCGCATCATCCTGGTGACCGGTACTGATACCGGCGTCGGGAAGACCATTACGACGGCGGCACTCGCCGCAGCGCTTAAGCAGCGCGGCTGCTCGGTAGCGGTCTACAAGCCCTGCCAAAGCGGCAACGTCGACGGCGATTCGGACTGTGCGGAAGTGGTGCGGCTCGCCGGCCCGCTCACGGCCGAGGCCGGCATCGTCCTGGAACAGCCGCTGGCCCCCGTCCCCGCTGCTGCCTGTGACGAAGTGGCGCTGCCGCAGCTTGCTTCGCATGCCCAGCGAATCCGCGCACTGGCCAACACCCATGACCACGTCCTTGTGGAAGGTGCCGGCGGAGTGCTGGTGGAGTTGGACCACGACGGCGGGACATTGGCTGACCTGGGAACGCTCCTGGGCGATTCGGCTGGCTTCGCCGTTGTGGCGCGGCCGTCGCTGGGCACGTTGAACCACACGGCGCTGACGCTCGAAGCCCTTGATCGGAGGGGCCTGCCGGTGCTCGGTGTTGTGCTTGGCAGCTGGCCCGCGGTCCCCGGCGCAGTGGAGCGAAGCAACCGTGCCACCATCTCCGACTGGCCTGTCCCCCTGCTGGGTGCCATCCAGCACGAAGCCGCCGGAATGGAGCCCAAAGTGTTCCGCGAACAGGCAGCCTCCTGGCTTGCCGGGGTGCCGGCATGAGCACCGTCACCACATGCCCCTACAAGGTGCTGCGCGATCCGGATACCGTCCGCGAGGTCCTTCATCGGCCTGGCGACTTCAGCCCAGCCAACGCACTTTTGGCCGTGACGCCCCTGAGTGGTCAGGCCCTCCGCATCCTGCAGAAAGCACGATTCGCCCTTCCACCCGTCCTGGCCAGCAACGCCTCCCCATCGCATGCTGCCACCCGCAAGCTGGTTGCGGGCTTCTTCACTCCCGCCAAGGTTGCTGCCATGGAACCACGCATCCGGCAGCTCTCGAGGGAGTCAGCCGCGGCCGCAGCCCAGCTCCTCGGCGCTGCAGGAAACGTTGACCTGGTGCAGGCAGTGGCCGCGTATCCGCCGGCAGTCATCATGCTGGAGATGCTCGGCCTTCCCGTCCGCGACCTCCCCCAATTGAAGGCGTGGAGCCTGGACTCCCTTGAACTGTTCTGGGGATGGCCGGATCCCGCACGGCAGCTCGAGCTGGCCCATACTGCAGCGGACTTCTACGCGTGGCTGCGGGAGCTGGTGCTTGAAGCCGTAGCCGCCCCGGAACCAAACCTGTTCAGGGCACTCGCAGACCACGGGCTCAGCACCCCGGAGATCTGTTCCTTGGGCTACTTCCTGCTCATCGCCGGCCAGGAGACCACCACGCAGCTCATCAGCACCACGCTCTTCCGTCTTGCCGAGGGCTCCCGGGGAATTTCCTGGGACGAGGCCTCCTCCGGCGCCAAGGCGCGGGACATTGTTCGGCATGTGCTGGCCACTGAATCTTCCGTGCCTACGTGGCGCCGGGTGGCTGCCCGCGACACCGAACTTAACGGCGAGCCAATCCTTGCAGGGGAAGAAATCCTGGTGGAGCTGACAGGGAACCATGGCTTTCCGTGGGCAGCCGGGGAAGGCACCGGGGAACCTGCCGGGGAAGGCCGTGACCATCACAGACCCACACCGTACGGCTTGGCCTTCGGCTCAGGAATCCATCGCTGCCTTGGTGCCAAGCTCGCAGAGCTGGAGACCGTCGTCGTGGTTCAGGAGACTACCGCGGCACTGAAGGGGGTCCGGCTCCAGGACCCCAACCCCGAATGGCTGCGGCTGCTGTCCTTCCAGGCTCCCCGGACGGTCAGCGTCGCCCACCCGTAGCGAGTTTGGGTGGGTAGGCTGGACTTTATGGGCGAGAGCCGGGACTTGCTGACGCCGGAGCAGCGCAGCCGAAACATGTCCAGGATCAGGGGCAAGAACACCAAGCCCGAGTTGCTGGTCCGGAAACTCCTGCATGCCAAGGGGTACCGCTACCGGCTGCATGGTCAAGCTGGCGGGAGCAAGCTGCCGGGCCGGCCTGATTTGGTGTTCTCGAGCCGTCGTAAGGTCATTTTCGTCAACGGCTGCTTCTGGCACTTCCATGATTGCAAGGTTGGCCTGAACTCCCCCACGGCCAATGCGGAGTTCTGGGAGACCAAACGCATGCGCACCCGTGAACGCGACCTCGCTCAAAGGGAACAACTGCATGCTGCGGGTTGGGACACGTTAACGGTTTGGGAGTGCGAGCTGCGGGAGAGCTCCGTGCTCGAAGAACGGCTGACTGCGTTCTTGGAGGGGTATGTGGAGGGCAGTCCGCCCTACGGTGCCCCGGATCCGGCAGTCCCAGAAGTCCCAGCGGAGTCTGAGTGATCATTGCCAGCGTGGGAGCCCTGCTCCCACAAGGCATACGCTGACGTTCCACCAATACCCAGCAGGACCGTCAGGCACAACACGATGATGACCATGAGACCCAGCGAGGGTCGAACACCACCGTTCATGCTGATTTCCATTCCTTTACCCACGCCTTGATCCCMCGATTCAGCGGTTACTCCATTTCCTTTACATACTTTCCGTGGATTCGATCAAGACTCCCTCTGAGTCCGCTCAAGATTGGATCAAGCTTTGCTTTTCCGGCGCCCTCAGAGTTCCCCGGAGCCTACTGTTGAATCGTGAATCTATTGTTCGGAGGCGGGAGGGGTTTGGTGTCTGAGTATGACGAGTGCACAGACTCACTGGTTGATCCCACCATCCTCACCGAACTCCAGGCAGAACTTGGCGGAGACCCATCCATCGTCAGAACGTTCGTCCGCAACTACATAGATCTCCTGCCGTGGCGGGTTGATCGGCTGCATCATGCCCTGAACAACCTGGACATGGAAGATGCCATGGACGCCGTGCTGAGCCTGAAGACATCAAGCCACATGGTGGGCGCAATCTGCATGCGCCGCTTGGCCACGGAACTGGAGATCAGCATCAGGCTCCTCCCCAACGCCGGGCATCTTCAGGAACTCAGGCCGCAAGTGCAGATGATCGAGGCCTTCGTGTTCGGCACGATTTGCGAACTCCAACCCTCACTTTCCTAAAGATCTTCACGAAAATAAAGAAAACCATTGACTCGCTAAAAATCTTCACTATAGTTGTGTGAGTTAGCTCACCAACGAAGGATGCGGCAATGACTACCGAGACTCCTGCACCGCCAGCCACCAGCGAACTGCTGGCAACTGTGGGGAACAAGGTGCGCACCATGCGCAAGGCAAAGGGCCTGACCCTCGCCCAACTCTCGGACATCACCGGCCTCAGCCAGGCGATCGTCAGCCAAATCGAACGCGGAATGGCCAACCCTTCCTTCACCACGCTGGCCCAGTTGGCCCACGGCCTGGATATCCCTGTAGGGAGATTCTTCATTGGCCAGGACCAATCCAGCTCACCCGTGGTCCGCAGATCCGATCGACGCAACCTGAAGAACGTCACCCGCGAATCCGTGGGCGAAGCCGTACACGAACTGCTGACCCCCAACCGCGACGGAAGCATCGAAGCGCAATGGATCAGCACGCCCCCAGGGCACGACACCAGCGCAACCCCTTTTACCCACAGCGGTGAAGAGTTCTGCTACATCATCTCCGGCCGTAAGGACGTCTATCTCGACGGCGTCTGCTACAGCCTCGAAGAGGGCGACTCGATCACCTACTCCTCAGAGATCCCCCACTGGTACAAGAACAGCTACGAAGAGGTATGCGTAGCCATCTGGGTCAACGCACCACACGCGTGGTAACACTGCTGCCCCTCAACGGCGCCAGCGTTTTCCCTTAACTGTCCGGACACGAACCGTGGCCGCAGACAATCCTTGCCACTTTCGCACAACACGCCTCCTCCAACAGGCGTTCCTGCGTCATACCCTCCCACGCCCTCCGGGGCGTCAGCGTAAGGACACTTCCATGCTCAACACCCAAACGACGCACAACGCCGTCCCGTCACAAAGCACCAGCCACTCCTCCCCCGCCAACGCAAAGTTCACTCCCCAGGTCCGCAAAGGACTGCTGGGCCTGGGCCTCGGCAACGCCCTTGAATGGTACGACTGGATGGTCTTCGGCCTCCTGTCAGCCTTCATCGGACCGAACTTCTTCCCCAACACCGAGCCACTCTCCGCCACCCTGAACGCACTGGCCGTGTTCGCCGTCGGGTTCGCCTTCCGCCCCCTTGGCGGCATACTGCTGGGGACGCTTGCCGACCGGATCGGCCGGCGTCGGGTCATGCTCTTGTCCATCATGCTCATGGCCGGCACCACGCTGGTCATTGCCATCACGCCCAACTACGCCACCATCGGCGCCTGGGCCGGCGTCATCCTGCTGGTGTGCCGCGTCCTGCAAGGTATCTCCACAGGAATCGAAGCCCCGCTCTCCACCTCCCACGCTGTAGAGCTCGCCCCGGAAGGCCGCGAAGGCTACGTGGCCGGCATCATGTCCTTCTACGTGAACATCGGCATCCTGTTGGCCTCGCTGGTGAGCTTCCTCTGCAGCCTTGTCCTCGGCGGCGCAGCCATGGCCGATTGGGGCTGGCGTGTACCGTTCATCATCGGCGCTGCCTTCGGTTTTGTGGTTCTCTACCTCCGCCGCTCCCTGCCGGAAACCCTCAAGGCCGAGGAAATGGCCACGAACACTCCACGTGCCGTGTGGTCCGGAGTCCGTAAGCACTGGCTCTCCGTCCTTGCCATCATCTTCGTGGTGGGCGCAGCACAGGCCTACAACTACGCCTGGAACGTTGGCCTTCCCACCGCAGCCCGCAGCGGTTTCAAGGAAGATCCCACCGCGGTCTTCGCCCTCACCACCATCCTGGCCGTCATCCTCGTAGTGGGCAGTTGGATCATCGGCAAGCTGGCCGACGGCAAAGCAATGTCCCGCTGGTTCCTGGTGACCCGCATCCTCGCCATCCCGTCCGTGTTCCTCATGCTGATGTACGTCCAGCCAGGCATTGGCGGATTCGCCGCAGTCCTCCTGGGCGGCTCAATCGTCCTGGTGCTGAACATGACCCTTTACAACGTGGTCAGCTCATCCCTGATGCCCAAGAACATCCGCGGCACCGGTGTGGCCCTGGGCTATGGCATCGGCGTAGCCCTGTTCGGCGGCACCGCTTCCTACCTTCTGGTCTGGTTCCAGTCCCTGAACCTCACCTGGATCTTCCCGGTCTACGTGGCCGTCCTCTCCATCCTCAGCATCGTTTTCTACCTCGCCGCACGCCGCTCCAACGGCATCTTCGTCGGAAAGTAAGGAACCTCCCATGAATACCCTTGAACTCAGCACTACGACGGCGGACCTTACCGCCCCGGTCATCTCACGATCCGACGTCCTGGTAGTCGGCGGTGGTCCCGCAGGCGTCGCCGCGGCGGTTACCGCTGCCCGCTCGGGAGCCAAAGTCACGCTCCTGGAACGCTACTCATCCCTGGGCGGCCTGGCCTCCGGTGGCATGGTCCTGGTTCTCGATGACATGATCAACGGCCAGGAAATCACCGTCACGGGCATCGTCTCCGAGTACGTGGAGCGCTTGCAGAAGCTTGGCCTGGCAATCGTCCCGCCCGCCGATGACCGCAAAACGTCCGAGGAACTCTGGAACAAGTGGGGCCGCTACGGCACCTTCGATTTCCACTCCCACACCAACCCCAAGCCCATCTGTTACGCAGCGGCTTTCGATCCCGACGGCTGGAAGCGCGTCTCCAACGACCTCGTTCGCGAGGCTGGCGTGGACCTCCGACTGCACTCCTGGTTCTCCCGTCCCATCGTGGACAACGGCGTGATCAAGGGCGTCATCTGCGAAACGAAACTGGGCCCGCAGGCCTTCATGGCCGACGTCGTGATCGACACCACCGGTGACATTGACGTCGCCTCGCGCGCCGGCGCCAGCTATGCCAAGGACAACTACCTCACCACGCTGGTCTTCCGCCTCGGCAATGTGAACACCAAGGCAGCCGAAGCCTTCGAACAGGCCAACCCCAAGGAAGCGCGGGCCATCAACCGCAAGATCAAGCGCCTCCTCGGCGGCGCGTGGGAACTCTGGTGGCTCAAGACCCCCATCGACGGCGTGGTCTGGTGCAACGCTCCGCACATGAGCGGATTCGACGGCGTTGACCCGGCGGACATGACTGCCGCTGAGTTCGCAGCCAGGGACCGCATCTCCGAGGCCGTGGAATACGTCCGCGCCAACCTGCCTGGCTTCGAAAACTGCTACATGCTGGACGTCGCCTCCCAAATGGGCGTCCGCCAAACCCGCCTCCTGCAAGGCGAGTACGTCATGACCAAGGACGACGTCACCCAGCGCCGCCACTTCGCGGACACCGTTGCCCGCGGCCGTGACTACTACTACCCGTACCGCTCGCTGCTCCCCAAGGAAGTGGACCAGCTCCTGGTCGCCGGCCGCCAYTACTCCGCCACCCCGGAGGCACAGAAAATGTCGCGCGAGATCCCGCCCTGCATGGCAATGGGCCAGGCCGTCGGCGTTGCAGCGGCCCTCGCCGTAGAAAACAACGTGTTGGTCCGAGACGTCTCCGCGCTGGATATCCAGCAGGGCATGCGCCGGCATGGTGCAGACCCGGGCGACGTCCCGTCGTCGAACGCTAGCGTCGACGTAACCACGGCGGTGCCGGCATGAGCACCGTCCTCCTCGATCAGACTGAAAGCACGACGCCGGCACCCACCGCCGCTGCCACCGGCACCACAGCTGCGGCGGCAGTTACCCCGCTGCCGCTGGACGGCATCAAGATCGTGGACTTCACCCAGGTGTTCATGGGCCCCTCCTGCACCCAACTACTGGGCGATTACGGTGCGGACATCATCAAGGTGGAACGCCCCGGCGCAGGCGACATTTCACGCAATTCCTTCCCCGACCAGGACGGCCAGGACAACCCGATCTTCCTGTCCATCAACCGGAACAAGCGCAGCGTCTCCGTGGACACGCGCACAGACGAAGGGCGCGAGGTGCTGCACCGGCTCATAGCTGATGCAGACGTTGTGGTCAGCAACTTCCGCTCCGGAGTCATGGAACGGATGGGCTTCGGCTACGAGGACCTGAAAGCTGCGAACCCGGGAATCATCTGGGCCTCTGGCACCGGTTTCGGTCCTGAGGGACCCTACGCGCATAAAGGTGGCCAGGACGCGATCGCGCAAGCGTATTCCGGAGTGATGTGGCGCCGGGAATCCGATGACGCCAAGCCCTCCATCTACCCCACCACCCTGTGCGATTACATCACCGGCATGCACCTCATGCAGGGCATCCTTCTGGCGCTGCGCACCCGCGAGGCATCGGGTGTGGGCCAGAAGGTGGAGGTGACCATGTACGACTCCATGCTGCACCTGCAGATGCAGGAAGCCTGCATGCAGCTCAACCGCGGCTACGAGGTCAACTGGGGCGCCATGCCGCTGAGCGGTGTCTTCGAAACCACCGACGGCGCCGTGTGCATGGTGGGTGGTTTCACGCCCGATCCCTTGGCCAGGATTTCTGAAGCACTTGGCCTGGACGAGGACCTCACCCAGCGGCCCGAGTTCGCCAACCTTGAGCAGCAATTCAAGAACAAGCCGGCACTGCAGGCCATCTTCCGCGAGCGCATCGCCACCAATACCACCGAGTACTGGACGCACCAGCTTGAGGAGCAGGGGCTGCTGAATGCTCCCGTGCACACCCTGGAACAGGCACTGGCCGACGCGCAGACAGAGGCCAACGGGATGATCGTGGAAGCAGAGCACCCCGGCGTAGGAACGGTCCGTATGCTGAACGCTCCCATCCGGCTCTCCGCTACTCCGCCCACCATCCGCCGCGCCGCGCCGCGACTCGGTGAGCACAATGTGGAGGTCCTGCTGGAGAACGGCTTCGATGAAGAGACGATCGAGCGCCTGCAGCAGCTGGGTGTGTTGCGATGACGGCGACAGCAGTTCAAGCACCAGTTCAGGCGCCAGTGGATGCTGTGACTCTGACCATCGAGAACCACGTGGCGACGGTGGTCATCGATCGTCAACACGTCCTCAACGCCGTGGATGCCGCCACGCATGCACGGCTCAACGAGATCTGGGCGCAGCTTGAGCAGGACCCGTCCGTACGTGCGGTTGTCATCACCGGTGCTGGGTCCCGTGCCTTCTGCGTTGGTGCTGACATGTCGGCGTCGGCCGTGGACAAGACCGGACTGGAGTATTGGGCCGGCCTGGACCCCAACGGCTTCGGTGGCCTCAGCCTACGCACCAGCTTGGACATCCCGGTCATCGCAAAGGTCAATGGCTACGCCCTGGGTGGCGGCATGGAAATTGTGCTGGGTGCCGACATCGTGGTGGCAGCCGACACCGCGAAGTTCGGCTTGACGGAACCTCGCGTTGGGCGATTAGCGCTCGACGGCGGCATCCACCAGATGGTGCGGCGCATCCCCTATACCCAGGCCATGGGGATGCTCCTGACAGGCCGCAAGGCAGACGCCGCCGAGATGCAATCCATGGGTCTTGTCAACGAGGTAGTTCCTGTTGAAGAGCTCGACGCCGCTGTGCAGCGTTGGGTGGACCAGGTCCTGGCGTGCGCACCCACCTCGGTCCGGGCCGTGAAGCAGATGGTCACTCAGACTTCCCACCTGACAGCCAAGGAAGCGCGCGGCCTGCGACTGCCGGCTCTTATGGCGGCGCTGGACAGTGAAGACTCCGCTGAAGGCGTGCGTGCTTTCCAGGAAAAGCGCTCGCCCGTCTGGCCGGGGCGCTGATCGGCTCAGTGTTCCGGCACGACCACTGACCCGGCTCGCCAACAAAAACCATTTCAAAGGAAATAGAGGAGATACCGATGCCGCCATCAGTCGCGCCCGAATCCCTAAAACCCGAATCCCTAAACCATGAAATACAGCACCGTGAATCTTTGGCTCCTGGAGTGTGGGGCGTTGTTGCCACGCCATTCCAAGGCAGCATGCTGGACGTGGACCTGGACAGTTTGTCCGAGCTCGTGGAGCATTACGAGGCCATCGGTGCCACGGGACTCACCGTGTTGGGAGTCTTCGGCGAAGCAGCCGCACTGACTGCTGAGGAACGCCGGCAAGTGCTGGAAACCGTCGTCGAATGCACCGCGCTGCCGTTGGTAGTGGGCGTGACCGCCCTGGCCACCCGACCCGCCATTGAGGAAGTCCGGGCAGCGCAGGAGGTTGCCGGAGACCGCTTGGCAGCAGTGATGGTGCAGGCTAACTCGGCCAAGCCTGAAACGGTGACTGCGCATTTGGAGGCCATCTTCCGGGCTACTGGCGCCAAGGTGGTCCTGCAGGATTATCCGCTGGCGAGCGGCGTCAACGTTGCCACGCCTGCCCTGATCTCCGTAGTCACCGCATGCGACTTCGTCATTGCCGTCAAGGCCGAAGCACCGCCTACCAGCGTCGCGATCGCGGAGTTGAGTGCCGGCGTCGGGGTTTCAGTCTTTGGTGGCCTCGGCGGGCAGGGACTGCTGGACGAATTGATGGCCGGCGCAGCAGGTGCCATGACTGGTTTCTCGTACCCCGAAGCCCTCATAGCGTGTGTGCGGGCATGGCAGCAGGATGGCTATGAAGCAGCCCAGCGCGAACTACTCCCCTATCTGCCGCTGATCAACTTCGAGCAGCAAGCGAAGGTGGCGCTGGCTATTCGCAAGGAATGCCTGCGCGAACGGGGACTCATTAAGGACTCGGGTGTTCGCGCCCCTGCAGCGGGCTTCCCCGAAGCCTTGCGCGGGAGTATGGCCACACATCTTCGCGAGGCAGCGTCGGCCCTTGAAAATGCCGCCGCCCCGGCAAGGAGCTTCTGATGGATTTGGGAATTGCTGGCAAGACAGCCTTGGTGGCTGCATCCACTGGCGGGCTGGGTCTGGCCGTTGCCCGTGCTTTGGCTGCCGAAGGCGTGCGCGTGGCGATCGTGGGCCGTCGTCGGGACCGTGCCAAGGAGATCGTCGGTGAACTGCAGGCCGCGTACGGGACTGGTGCCGCGGACATATCCACCAAAGGCTTCGACGCTGTGGCAATCGAGGCAGACCTAACCACGCCCGAGGGCATCGAATCGGCCGTGGAACAGACGGTCGCGGATTTGGGACCGATCGACATCCTGGTCCTCAACGGCCCAGGCCCCAAACCCGGTGCCGCAGCCACGCTCAGTTCGGACGACATCTCGGCGGCGTTTGATCTCCTGGTCAAACCTCAGCACGCCTTGGTTTCCCACGTGCTTCCCGGAATGCGGGAACGGCGATGGGGCCGGATCCTGGCTATCGGATCCAGCGGTGTGACAGCCCCGCTCCCCAACCTCGCCGTCTCCAACACCGGACGGGCTGCCTTGGCCGGTTACCTCAAGACCCTCGCTGCCGAAGTGGCCTTGGACGAGGTCACAGTGAACCTGCTCTTGCCTGGCCGCATCGCCACCGACCGGGTCACCCAGCTTGACCACGCCGCCGCCAAGCGCCGCGATACCACGCTCGAAGACATCCAGCTCGAATCCCGCAAGACCATCCCCGCCCGGCGCTATGGAGAACCTGCCGAGTTCGGTGCCGCTGCCGCCTTCCTGTGCAGCGCGCCGGCGTCGTACATCACCGGCGTCGCGCTCAGGTGCGACGGCGGCCTCATCCGCAGCCTCTAGCCTCCCCTCAAATCCGATAGGAACATCATGACTTCCACAGCAGTTGACCCCCAGACGATCACCGACCCGCAGACGATGACCGCCCAGCACCTCATCAATGGCCAATGGCTCGGAAACGCGGACACGCAGCGAATGAATCCCGCCCGGCCCGGCGAAGTCGCAGCGCTCTCACCCAGTGGCACCGTCCAGGACGTGGACGCCGCCATCACCGCGGCCGCCGCAGCCCAGCCGTCATGGGCGGCCCTGCCCGCACCAGCCCGGGGCGCCATCCTCATCGCGGCCGGAAACCTGCTCAACGAGCGCCACCACGCCATCGCCGAGGATCTGGTCCGTGAGGAAGGCAAGACCCTTGCGGAGGCAAAGGGTGAGGTCAAGCGTGCCTCGGACGTGCTGCGCTTCTTCGGCTCACTCGGCTGGGCAGCAACCGGCGAAGTCCTGCCCAGCGGCCTGCCGGACACCACCGTCACGACGCGTCGGGAACCGCTGGGCGTGGTGGGACTGATTACGCCGTGGAACTTCCCCATCGCCATTCCGGCGTGGAAAACTGCGCCTGCCCTGATCAGCGGCAACGCCGTGGTGATCAAACCGGCCGAGCTCACTCCCTTGTCCACAACCCACCTGGCGCGCGCCCTGCAGGATGCTGGACTTCCCGCCGGCGTGTTCAACGTGGTTCACGGGAAGGGACGCGTGGTGGGTGACGCGCTGGCCCGGGACACCCGGATTGCCGGTTTGTCGTTCACGGGTTCCACCAATGTTGGCCTTGGACTGCAGGAGATCCTCAATGCCCGGCGCGCCCGCGTCCAGCTCGAAATGGGCGGCAAGAACGGTGTCCTGGTGCTGGATGACGCCGACCCCCGCAAAGCTGCGCAGGTAGTAGCGGCAGGCGCGTTCGGCCTGACCGGCCAGGCGTGCACAGCGACGTCCCGCGTCTACGTGACGCCCGGCATCCGTTCCGCCTTCCTCGATGCTTTGGTTCAGGAGGCCGCCGACTACACCACCGGCGACGGACTTGATGGCGACGCCCGTATGGGCGCTGTGGTGAGCAGGCAGCAATTCGAGCAGGACCAGGCAGCGGTGCGTACCGCCGTCGAACGCGGTGCCACACTTCTGCACGGACAGTACGACGGCGACCCCGCCGGCGCGCTGTTCTTCCCGGCGGCGATTCTCACCAGACTGCCCTTCGACGACGCAGCCGTGACGGAAGAGATCTTCGGGCCAGTGGTGGCAGTTCTTGAGGTGGCCGACTATGAAGCAGGCTTGGCTGCGATCAACGATTCCCGCTATGGGCTCACCGCCGGCATCTGCACGGACTCGCTGGCTCTCGCCACGGACTTCGCTGCTCGCGCCCAAGCCGGCGTGGTGAAGATCAACCGACCCACTGCCGGGCTGGACCTGAACGTCCCCTTCGGCGGTGTGAAGGATTCCTCCACCAACACCTTCCGCGAGCAAGGCAGGTCCGCCCTGGACTTCTACACCTGGGGCAAGACCGTCTACACCGGTGTTTAGTGCGCCATGAGCTACGTGATCGCACAGCCCTGCGTGGATGTTAAGGACAAGGCGTGCATTGACGAATGCCCGGTGGATTGTATCTACGAGGGCGAACGGTCGCTCTACATCCATCCGTCCGAGTGCGTTGACTGCGGGGCATGCGATCCCGTGTGCCCCGTGGAGGCGATCTACTATGTGGACGATGTCCCTGACGAGTGGGCAGACTACATCAGGGCGAACGCGGAGTTCTTCGAGGCGGATTTCTTAGAGGACGTGGGCCGCGATCATCCTGTGGTGATCGCGGAGCCTTTGCGGGTCTTGTAGTCGGCCTGGCCAACGCCGAGGCCAACAATCCAACATCGCGGGTGTGGAAGCCGTACCCATCGACGACGTGAAGGGGCGTCTTCCATGTCCATGTACGCTGTCACGCGTCCCCAAGGCGCGTCAGCAGCTCAGCATCATGAGTCATGACGAAATCAAGGCCTTCACTGAATTCACGTCTGCGTGCATGGCGCTGCATAAGCAACTCTGCCCCCTGCGACAGGAGCGCGGTCTTGGACGTGTTTTCCTCGGTGGCCAACTTCTCCAGTGGAGGATCGAGGTCTTCAGGGACACCCAGATTCATAGCCTTAGCTCGATGGTACCGAAACGATACCAGCAGGAAACGGCTGGATATTGGGTTGGTGTTTCACCAACCGGAGCAGGACGCCCTCGTAGTCGCGGCACCGGACCACTCCCACCCGGGGTCAGTCTCGGCAAATTAGTGGAAGCTAAAGGTACAAAAGTAAAACTGCGGGGTAGGTCAGGGTCGAGTAGAGGGAGCTTTTGATGAAAGCAATTGTTGTGACAGATCAGTCCGCCGGAATGGCCGGGCTGAGGATGGCCGAACGGCCGGAGCCGTCGGCATCGATAAACGACGTCATTGTTGAGATTCATGCCGGGGGATTCGTCCCGACTGAGGTTGGGTGGCCCTCGACTTGGACTGATCGAGCCGGCCGGGATCGGACACCCTCCATCATTGGGCACGAGGTGGCCGGCGTCGTAACCTCGCTCGGCTACGGCACCACAGGGCTGACGGTGGGTCAACGAGTGTTTGGCCTTGCGGACTGGCACCGAGATGGGACCTTGGCGGAGTATGTGGCGATGGAGGCACGTAACCTTGCACCGCTGCCGGGGGACGTCGCCTTCACAGTTGGCGCGAGCCTGCCCATCTCTGGCCTGACCGCATGGCAAGGGTTGTTTATCCATGGCCGCATCCAGTCGGGGCAGAGCCTTCTGGTGCATGGCGCCGCTGGGGCAGTCGGAGCGATGGTGACTCAGCTGGCACGTGAAGCGGGCGCCTACGTCATCGGCACAGGACGCACTGCCGATCGACAGAAGGCACTTGACTTCGGAGCGCACGAGTTCCTCGATCTCGCCAATGACACCTTGGAAGACGTCAGCGGGGTTGACCTGGTATTCGATGTGATCGGGGGCGACATCCAGAAGCAGTCAGCGGCCCTGATCCGGCCCGGCGGAACACTGGTAAGCATCACCGGTCCGGTTGAAGCCCGCCCTACGGATGGTCTGGCAGTGGATTTCGTTGTCGAATCGGATCGTGCGCAGCTGGGTGAAATCGTCCAGCGAATCCGAGACGGACGATTGCGGACAAACATCGGAAACGTCGGAGAATTCGACGATGCGCTCAATGCCCTCAACCCTGCCACCCGACGGAATGGGAAGACGATCATCCAGATGCGTGCGTAGGCAGCAGCCTGTTTATGATTGAGCTTGGAGGGAGCTCCGCCTCTGTGGTGAACACCAGATTGTCCAAGGAATTCTTAGTGAATAACGTTTCGGCAAAAGCGCAGGTCGTCAACGAGGACGGGGTTTGGGGCATGTTCCTGCCCGGCCTGCCCCTGGCGGCTGACGGGACGACGTTGGAAGAAGCGACCATTGATCTAATCGATGCTCTCCGTGAATACGCCGAAGACTGGGAGGACCACCTCCGCGCGGCCCCAAACCATCGAGACAACTGGGCTTTAGTACAACTGATTGACTCCTCCACTGATGAGGAACTGGACGCATGGCTGACCGATAGCAAGAAGTGAGCCAGGAATATCCCCAGGCACCGGAGATGATCACGAGGCTTTCTGCAGGACCGAGGAGTGGCAGCACAAAGTGATGCGAGAGGCGGCCTCCGCTGGTGTTTGTATCTTGGGCTGGCGGGCCACTCGGCGACCGGGTGTACTCTATCCACCAGGTGCGCGTCGTCCCCGACAGTGCAGACCTTCAGAGGAGCCGACTATGGCTGATGACAGGGTGAGCCGAAAGCAGTGCTACGTGCGACGGGACCGGGGTCGGTGAACAAGAACCGGCTCGAGGCGTTCAGTGACGGCGTGCTGGCCATCATCATCACCATCATGGTCCTGGAGCTGCACACCCCGGAAACGCCAACCTGGGAGGGCGTGGCCGCAGTTCTGCCGACCCTCTTCAGCTACCTTCTGAGCTTCGTGTATGTCGGGATCTACTGGAACAACCACCACCACATGATCCACCTGGCCAGTCGAGTGAACGGCGGGATTCTCTGGGCCAATTTGCACCTGCTGTTCTGGCTGTCTCTCTTCCCTTTCACGACACGGTGGATGGATGAGTCCGGCTTCACACAGGTGCCCGTCCTGTTATACGGAATCAACCTGCTGTGTGCAGCGCTCGGGTACTACATCCTGGAACGTCGCCTGATCGCCGCCCAAGGCAAGGACGGGGCCCTTGCCCGGGCTGTCGGCCGGGACTGGAAAGGCAAAGCATCCCCCGTGATCTATATGGCCGGCATCGCAGCCACCCTGGTCCAGCCCCTGTTCGGGATCGCCATCTTCACCGTTGTGGCGCTGATCTGGCTGGTCCCGGACCGCCGGGTTGAGCACTTTGTCGCCAGGTCTCCTCAAAGCGATAATGGCGGCGGTTAATCGGCTACTTCACTCCTAACCACGCGACGATTAGCAGCCCTGCGCGCCGAATCAGGAACTTGGTTCTGGTGCTGCTGCTCGACAGACGCGTTCACGGGTGGGAACCCGCAGCCTCCCGGTGAACGAATACACCAAGCACCACCGTGACGACGACGAGAAGCGCCGGAGCGTCTCTGCGGTGGCAACCCGCGCTGCTCGCCACTGGATCGTCACAAGCCATCACCAATGACGCCGTTATTCGTACTTTGGCCAGAAAATAGGAATAAGCTCACTCCTATTCAGACTTAGGAGAACCGGTGACCGACTCCTGGCCAGCGCATGGGTAAACTTCACATCTTCCAGGATTGGGCAGTGAGGCGGCCCCGCTCGCGGTGCCAAGGCAACGGACGCCTACTCTTCGCGGTCGATCTCCAAGTAGCTGAGGCCACTCAAATCCAGCCAGTATTTGGTTGGTGTTTGGACCAATCGCAGCAGCACGCCCTGACAGTCGCGGCACCGGACCACAATTCCGGGCGCGTCGGTGAAGACCATGGCCTCGCCAAAAGCCCTGACGGAACCGCAGTGTCTGCAGCGTCCCAGCGCCGCGATGATGTCGATGCGGAACACTTCGGATAGGGCGCCGGCTGCGGCGTTCCCGTCTACATACGGAATCGGGTCATGGGGTGCTGCTGCAATGTCCTGGTCATCGGACTCGGGGACAGCAAAGTCGTCGGTGCTGTTCACCGGATGCCTCCCGTCCCGCCAAACCGCTCGGTCTTTATGGACTCCGGCGGATAACCGGCCATTACAAGCCAGTCCGAAACGGTCTCCACAAAGACGGTTTGGCCGCAAACAAAAACATCGGGGTTCTCCTCTGTTGGGAAGATCTTGCCCAAAAGGCCCTCGGAAGTAAGGCGACCTGGCGCTGCCGGCCAGCCGTCCGGCGTCGAACGCGTGTAGATGTAATCGACCATCAGCTTGGCTGATTCCTGATCCAAACGGTGCAGCTCGTCCCGATAAAGCGAAGAATCCGGAGATCTGAGGGAATAGAGCAACCTGAAAGGGGCCCCGCTGTTGGACGCCCGATGGGCACGGATCATCGACATCAACGGCACCACACCTGACCCTCCCCCGATCAGCTGCACCGGGTTCGCATTGGCTGGCCGCCAGACAAACCAGCCGCCCACCGGTCCCCGGATTTCCAACTGGTCCCCCACGGCCAGGTCCCGGACAAGGTAAGGTGACACTTCGCCGTCGGGCAGTTCATCAACGGTGATTTCCAGATGCTCATCCGTACTTGCCGATGCCACGGAGTAGGACCGGATGGCTGTATACCCGTCCTCTGCGGTGAGGCGGATATCAATGTGTTGCCCGGCCAGATATCCCATCAAACCATCCACGCGCAGCCTAATGGTTCGGGCTGTGGCGTTTTCCAGTTCCCCGCCCACCACTTCCGCGACCCGCCATACAGAACTCACGGCAAAGGCCTCACGAGTACCGCTCCTCGCGCCACGGATTGCCGTGAAGGTGATATCCATTCGATTCCCAGAAACCTGGAACGTCTTCGTCAGTCAGTTCCAAGCCATGAATCCACTTGGCGCTTTTCCAGAAATACAAATGCGGCACCAAAAGCCGCGCCGGACCGCCGTGTGCCCGTTCAAGAGGTTCGTGATCAAATTCCCAGGCCACCCAGGCCTTACCGCCCAGGAGATCCCACAGCGGAACATTGGTTGTGTAGCCGCCGAAGGAATGGGCGGTGGCGAAGTCGCGGGTGGTCTCCACGTTTTCGAAAAGCGTGTCCACTGAAACTCCACGCCACGTCGTTCCCAACTTTGACCAGCTGGTCACGCAGTGAATGTCTTCGGTGATCTCCTCCTGTGGCAAAGCCATGAACTCATCCCAGGACCATGCGAGACGCTGGCCATCCTCCGCAGTAATGAAGAACTCCCATTCATCGGGGGGAATGAGCGGAGCGGGTCCAGCGGTCAGAACGGGAAAGTCCTGCGTTTCATGCTGTCCCGGAGGCAACGCAGAATTCTCGGACCGTCGTCCACGGAAACCGGAAGAAATGATACCCATGATTTACCTCCGCAGCGGAGCTCCTCCGGCCAATGACCGTTGATGCCCCAACGATAGGGCAAGCTGTGCGCGGGGTCTAGGGATCGCGTTGACTCATTGAAAACCTCCGCGTAGCCGGATACGTTGCCTCATTTGAAAACCTCCGCGTAACGGCGTGGTTCGCAAGTGTGGCGGCGGTTCGGGGCTATGCCCGTTTTCATGGAGCTAACGATGGCCCAGCGGCAAGCTGTGAC